>JADGHL010000048.1 GCA_019686135.1 Myxococcaceae bacterium
TCGTCGGCAGCGTCAGATGTGTATAACAGCCCGCCCCCTCTACTCACGAGTCACGACTCACTGATTTTCGGCGCCGGCGGCGGCGTTTGCGGCGGGGCCCTTCGGCGTCGGGGGCCACGCTGGGCGCTCCTCCGGAGAGCCACGCGTCGAGTTGTTCGCGGAATTCGCCGGTGGCTTCCACCGAGATCGCGAACACCGTGAGCGCTTCGTTGAAAAGCGGGTGCCGCCGGAAGGACGCCAGCGATCCACGGCGCCGCCTCTGCCCGGAGAGCGTCCGCTGGGCGATGAGGATCATCCGGCACCGCTCGGCGATCCGCCGCGGCAGCCGCGCGTTGCGGACGAGATCCGACAGGAGTTGTTCGATCGCCTCCGCCACCGAGGGCGGCTTGCCCTGCTCTTCGGTGGCCGGCGCGTCGTTGGCGATCGGCAACAGGATCGCCGCGAGCAGCACCGCGTCCTCCAGCTGCTCGCCCTCGCGCACCCGCCGGTCGAGCGCGCGGGTGTGGGCGAAGAAGCGCGCCTCCCCCTGCTCCCCGGTCCGCTGGAGGTACTCGTGCACGGGCGGAAGAAGGATCTTCAGCGCGTCCAGCGCGGCGATCAGCTTGAGACTGTCGGTGGCGATCCCTCCGCGGATCAGCCGGAAGGTCTCCTCCAGGAGCCGCGCCGGGGCGCAGCGCGGCAGATCCTCCACGGCGCCCTCCATCGCCGCATAGGTGCGGGACTCGAGCTCCAGGCCGCACTTGCAGGCGAACCGCACCGCCCGGAGGATCCGCACCGGGTCCTCCCGCATCCGGATCTCGGGGTTGCCGATGGTGCGGATGTTCCGCTCCTCCAGATCGCGGCGGCCGCGGACGTAGTCGATCACCTTGCCGGCGAACGGGTCGTAGAACAGCCCGTTGATGGTGAAGTCGCGGCGGCGGGCGTCCTCCTCGGCGGTGCCGAAGACGTTGTCCATGGTGATGAGCAGGTCGCCTTCCTCGCCGTTGGCGTCGGCGCCGTTCTCATCCTCCGACTGACCCGCCAGCCCAGTGGGGTTGGCGCGGAAGGTGGAGACCTCGATGATCTTCCCGCCCTTGAAGTAGACGTGCGCCAGCCGGAACCGCCGGCCGATCAACCGGCAGTTGCGGAAGACGTTCCGCACCTCGTTGGGCGTGGCGCTGGTGGCCACGTCGAAGTCCTTCGGCGTCCGGCCCAGCAACAGATCGCGGACGCAGCCGCCCACGAAGTACGCCTCGTGACCGAACTGCCGGAGCCGGTACACCACCTTGAGCGCGTCCGGATCGAGCTTGGCGGGATCGATCTCCGCCTCCTCCGCCGGCGCCATCCGCAGCTGCAGGCCAGCACCGGCGCGCTCCTCGTCCCGGGCCTCCGGCGTGACCGCGGCGATCACCTCGGCCGCCTCGTCGTCGTCGTCCTCGTCCTCCACCACCGTCGCCTGGGCCAGCTCCTCTGCGCGGCGGCCCTCGTCCCCGAAGCGCGGCGGCGGCTCCGGGGAGTCGTCCCGGTACGCCATCAGCGCGTCCTCGGCGTCGTCCTTGAGCGAATCGTCCCGTCCCTCTGGTTCGGCTGGCGGCACCGCGGGGCGGGGGTCCTCAGGCCGGATCGCGCGGGCCGGGTCCTGCCCGGGCGCGGTTGCTTCACTCGTCATTTCCAGTCTGCCTTCGTTCGCGCGGTGCGCGGAGCCGGTCCACCCGCGATTCCGGGGGTGGCGGCTCTTCTTTGTGTCCTCTGGACTGCTCATGGATCCGCCGCGCTCACGCCGCCCGGGCTGCAGGCGGGCGGGCGCTGCGGTTCCGGATGCCGTCTATACCGCATCTTCGAACAACGGAAGCCTGACCGGTCATTTGTCCGCGGCTGGACGCCTGCTCAGCGCCCGCCCTCTCCCTTCGGGGTGCCGGCCTTCGTCCGATCCGGCTTCTGCGCCCGGCGCGTCCGGGGCCGTGCGTCATCGATCACCTGCAGATAGTCGATGACCACCGCCGGCGGGGGCTTCGGCGTGGTGCCCAGGGCGGCGATCCGCTTGGTGAACGCCCGCACGATGTCCGGCACCGGCCGCACCGCCGTCACCAGCGCTCCCGGCCCTTCGAGCGCCTGGGCCAGGTTCGCCGTCAGCTTCTGCAGCGGCAACCCGCGGCGGATCAGATCCTGGAACGAGTTGGACAGGGTGAGCAGGTTGTAGCCGGCGGTCTGCGCCATCTCCACCGCCACCCGGATCGCCTGCGGCGCCGTGAGAATCCCGTCCCCCGCCAGCACCAGCGCCGCCTGGAAGTAGTTGAACACCGGCACCACCCTTGGCCCGTAGCGGGAGAAGTAGTGCGGCGGGGTGAGGCGGTCGAGGTGGATGAAGATCCGCCGCACCGGATCCGCCGGGGGGATCTTCTTCCAGGTGGTGAGGATCCGGTCGCGGTCGTCCGGGTAGACCTCGGCGTGCTCGAGCACCTGCCGCAGCACCCGCTCGTCCACCCGCCCGGCGATCAGATCCGCGTAGAGCGAATAGACGAACGCGTCCGCCTCCGCGTCGTCTCCGAAGAGCACCTCCTCCGCCTCCACCGGCGAGGCCAGCCGGCTCTCGAGGAGCGCCGGGAGCTTGTAACCGACCTGGCCGCGCAGCGCCTTGAAGCGGCCGCGCAACAGGTTGCGGACGTTGTCCTTGAGGATGAGCTCGTCCCACACCACCCCGTCCAGCCGGAGCTTCTCCTCGAGCACCGACCGCATCTGCCGCGGGCTGCCGGAGATGATGCAGAGGCGGACATCGCCCGTCTGTTTGAGCTCGCGGATGAGCGCCGCCGCGCCCGGCACCGCCACCTTCTCGTGGGCCTTCTGCAGGGCGGTGGAGACCAGCTGCCGGAGCGTGTCGAACTCCGTGCGCAGGTAGGTCTTGTCGAGGTCCCAGCGGTAGATCCGCTTCGGCGGTGGCGGGTCGATCCGGTCCGGCAGGCTCACGTCGGCAGGCCCTGCAGGATCGCACGGCTGAGGTCGCTGCTCACGGCCTTGGCGGCGACCTTGCCCGCATTCGCGATCGCCCGCGCCCGCGAGCGGCCGTGCGCCTTGATGAACACGTGGTCGAACCCGAGCACGGGCGCACCGCCGTACTGGTTCCAGTCGGTGACCGACTTCAGCTTCTCGATCCCGGACGAGAGCATCGCCAGCCCGGCGCGCCAGCGGAGCGACTCCTTGTAGGCGTACTGGGCCAGCTCCACGACCGTCTCCGCCACCCCCTCCAGCATCTTCAGGCAGACGTTGCCGACGAACCCGTCACAGACGATCACGTCCGCGGTGCCCTTGGGGATGTCCACGCCCTCCACGTTGCCGATGAACTTGATCCCCTTCATCATGCGGAGCCGGGAGTGGGCCTCCACCACCCGCGGCGGGCCCTTCTGCGGTTCGGTGCCGTTGGAGAGCAGCGCGACCTGCGGCTCGGGGTTGCGGGAGATGATCTTCGCGTACGCCGCCCCCATCACCGCGAAGGCCACCAGATCGTCGGCCGTGGCCTCCACCGTCGCGCCGACGTCGAGGATCAACGCGAAGGGATCCTGCTTCGGCCCGTGGGTGGCCCGGGTCGGGTACACGGCGGCCAGCGCGGCGCGGCGGATCCCCGGCAGGAGCTTGAAGTTCCGCGCCGCGGCGAGGATCCCCGCGCCGGTGTTCCCCGCCGAGACCAGGCCGTCCGCCTCACCCTGCGCCACCAGCCTGGCGGCGGTGAGGATGGACGCATCGGGCATGCGGTGGAGCGCCTCGGCGGGCTTGTCCGTCATCGCCACGAACTGCGCGGCGTGGTGCACGGAGATCCGCTCCCCGTTGTGCCGGGTCTCCGCGAGCGCGTCGTTGATCTGATCCGCGTCGCCCACCAGGAGCGCGTGGATCCACGGCGCTTCGATGGAGAGCTGCGCGGCACCGGCCACCACCTCCGCCGGGCCGTAATCGCTGCCCATCACGTCGAAGGCGATGGTAACGGTCCTGTCGGGGGTCGGGGTCGGAGTGCTCATGGGGGCTCCGCGGACCTGGTTGCGCTACCGGCCGCCGGAGCCTTCGTCGTCCCCGACGCGTCCGGCGCGTTCGATGCAACCCTTGGTGAGCGTGTACTGGTAGGTACCCAGCTCATCGCGCCAGTACTCGCCCTCATAGGGCCAGTAGAGCTCGGTGTCGCTCACTGCGACCGAGTACTTGTAGTTCTTGACGATCTCCTTCTTGCCGCCGCTCTGGAGCTGCTCCTCGAGGAACTCCTTCTCCTTCTCGGTGGTCTCGAACTTGATCCGCAGCCCCTTGCCGAGCAGGTCGTTGAGCTGGCCCAGCTCGTACTGGAGCTTGCCCTTGGCCATGATGCCGGCCTTCTTGATCAGGTTGGTGCGCTGGACCTTGAGCTCCTCCTCCAGCGACTTCACCAGGCTGGAGTAGCGGAAGGCGTCGGACTGATTCTCGAAGCTGGCCATCTCCGCCTCGAGCTCGAGGATCGAGTCGTTGGTCTTCTTCAAGTCCTTGTCGGTCAACGCGAGGCGCAGCACGCGCTCGAGGATCAGATCGGTCGGGTTCTTCTCCGACGCGGAGGCGTTCTTCTTCTGCACCTCGGAGAGGATCGTGTAGTACTCGCTGGCGTCCATGTCCCGGGCGATGAGCTGATCCAGTTCGTCGCGGACCGGGCCGTAGAGCCGCTCGAAGTCCTCGATGATCATCGTCGATTCGCGGTAGCGGCAGTTCTCGTAATAGATGACCGCCTTGAGGATCATCGACTCGGGGAAGTACTCGTCGCGGAAGAAGGGCGAGGAGAGCGTGATCAGGTTGCCGAGCGCCTGCTCGTACTGGCCGACGCGGTAGTTGGCCCACGCGGACTCGAAGAGCGCCTCCAGCCACTGCGAGGTGCCGCGTTCGATCTTCGAGAGATAGAAGATCGCGTTGCGGTTCTGCCGGTGTTCGTAGTGGATACGCGCCAGCTGCATGAAGGCCAGCTCGCGCAGCTGCTTCATCACCTTCGGATCGGCGCCGTGGTTCACCGCGGTGCGGGTGAGCCGGACCACCTGCTTCAACGACTCCAGCGCCCCGGAGAAGTTCCCGTCCCGGTACAGGGCGAGCGCCTCGAGGTACCGCGCGCGCGGGTAGAACGGATCGCTCTCGGGGATCTGAAGCGCCACCCGCTTCACCTCGGCGAACGACTTGTCCGCCTCCTCCTTCTGGCCCACCTGATCGAGCGCGCGGCCGCGGACGAAGTGGTAGCGCGACAAGAGGTAGCGGAACTCGTTGCGGAAGCGCTCGGGGAACTCGAAGTTCGAGTAGCGGGCGATCGTCTCCAGCACCACCGACTCGTTCACCGTCTTGCGCGAGACGTAGAAGAGCCACTCGAGCGAGGTGTTGAAGTATTTGGTCGTGGGGCCGCGCTCGAGGATGCGGGTGAACTCCACCAGCGACGAGTGGTACAGCCCCATCCGGTACAGCGACTTGGCGAGCAGGTAGTGCGCGTCGACCTGCAGGGCCGCCATCTTCGGGTCCTGCATCAGGTCCCAGGCCGCCAAAGCCGCCTGGTCGTACTTCTCCGCGCGGAAGAGATCCTGCGCGGCGCTCAGGCGCTGCTGTTCGCCGCTCTTGCCGGAGACGTCCACCGCCTCGAAGGACATGGTGGGCGCAGTCTTCGTCTCGGGCGGCTTGACCGACTTCTCGATCGTCGGCGTGCCCACGTCCGCGGCGCCGGTGCTCGCATCGTCCCGCAGGTCGAGGCCGCCGGTGGGCAGGGGGAGGTCGGTCCCGGAAGACGCCGACTCCTCGTCGTCGCCCTCCTCTTTGTCCTGATCGGATTTGTCGGAGCGCGCCGGGGTGGAATGCGTGCGGCGCTTCTTCTTCCGTTTCTTCCTGGACGCCGTGTCGCCGGAGAGATCGAGCCCCTCGAACGACATCTGCGCGAACACCGGCGCGGTGTAGGTCAGCGCCAGCGCCAGAGCGAGGTACCGGAGATAGCGCTTCATGGGGCTCATTCCGCGATGAAGTTGGTCGGGAGGAAGACCGAGAGCCCGAGCTCGAAGAGGAGCTGGTTGCGCAGGGAGCTCGACGGCGTCCCCGCCACGCTCTCGACGTAGATCAGATCGCGCAGCTCGGCGCGCACGGCGAGGAACCGGTTGAGGATGATCCGGCTGCCCACGCCGAGGTTGCCGCCGCCGCTCATGTAGGCCTTCGACCCGGCGCCGCCGTTGGGCCCGTTGTAGCCGACCACCGACGCGCCCAAAAGGCCGTAGAGATCGAAGTGGAGGAACTTCTCGGCGATCAGGCTGATCTTCCCGTAGATGGGCGAGTACTCCACGTCCGCGCCACCGATCAGGGTGATCTGCCCGGGAGCGCGGCCGTCGAGTTGCTCGAAGGTGGGCGGTCTGCAGCCGCGCACCGTGCCCGCGCCGGTACTCTCGGTGGTGCAGATCTGCGCCGCGTGGGAGACGGTGGGGAACGCGTACCCGAAGCGCAGGTGGATCCCCAGGTCCTCGCGGGGAAAGAACCCGATCGTGGCGCCCACCGCGTACTTGGTGAAGAACGCATCATCGAGCGACATCGTCCCGGACGGGCTGAGCTCGAAGCGGCCCTTCTTGAGGAAGAGGTTGCCGGAGACCGGGCGCACCCGCTCGCGCAGCGGCCCGAGGCGATCCTTGTCCACCTCGGAGACATCACCCGCCTCCTCGTCCGACTGGGCGACTGCGGCCACGGGGGCGAACACCACCGCCAGAAGAAGCACCGCGAGGAGCCGCTTCATCACTGCGCCTCCTGGTTGGTGGACTTGAACGGGAAGAAGATCGACACCCCCGCATTGAGCGCGAGGAGGTTCTGGGTGGCGCCCTTGGTGGTGCCGGTGGGCTGGTCCACGTAGTTGGTGTTGATCAACGCCACGTTGAAGGCGAGGTAGTCGCGCGCGACGAAGCGCACGCCGATGCCGAGGTCCGCGGCGGGGTTGAGCGAACGCCCGGGGGCGTCCGAGGTCTCCGTCCGCACCACGCCGATCCCGCCGAGCAGGTACGAGTCGAAGTGCCAGATGTCGTTCCAGATGGCGATCTTCCCGTAGATGGGGCTCCACTGGATGTCCGCCATCCCGGCCCACTGCGGCACGGAGTAGTAGATGCGGCTCTGGAAGGTGTGCTTGGCGGTGGTGACGTCCTCGGTGGCGAGCACGTTGATCCACGCGCCGCGCACCGCCAGCCCGAGCGTGTCTGCAGGGAACCACGACACCTGCGCGGAGAGCCCGTACTTCATGTAGTACGGGTCATTCACCGCGTAGGTGATGAAGGGCGCCACCTCGAAGCGGCCCTTCTTCATGTACAGCTTGCGCTGCACGCTCTTGACGCGGTCCTCCACGGTGACGTCACGCTCGCCCTCGAGGAGCGACTCCCGGGTGAGCGGCTTGCGCTCCGGGGTGTCGTCCGCGGTGGGAGCGGTGATGTTGGAGACCGGAGTGGAGGTGGTGACCGCCGCAGCGTTCTCGTCCCCGGACTTCGGCGGCTCCTCGGGCTTCTGTTCGGCGCTGTCAGACAGATCCAGGCCGAAGCCCTCCTGCGCCAGCGCCGACAGGGGGCACAGGAGAATTGCGAGCGCGATCGCGGATTTACGGAACAAGTGGACGCGTCTCCGAGTCGAAGGCCGCGCAGCACCAGCACTTCCCCTTTGGGCGCGGCGACGCGGTCATCCTACTTGCGGGTTCAAAGCCCCATCAACCTTTGTTGAGAGCGAGCAGGCTCAGCTTTCCTTCGCGCCGAACGGGGGCGGTGCTAGGGTCGCCCCGTGCCACATCTTCAGCATCGAATGCTCGCAGGAGCGCTGATCGCGCTCGGGTTGGCGGTGGCCGGCAGCGGTTGCAAGGCGAAGACGGACCTCGGCCAGCCCTGCATCCTGGTCCGTAAGGATCCATCCGACACCGACCCCTCCGACGGCATCCGCTCCATCGACATCCTGGAGGACGAGGTCACGCCGGGAAAGGACTTCGTCTCCTTCGGCTCCACGGAATGCGACGACCTCGTGTGTGTCCGCGACGCGAGCGATCCGCCCGGGGAGAAGGGCACTCCGGCCCAGGGCTTCTGCACCCGGCCGTGCGTCCAGGCCAGCGAGACGTCGTGCCTCACCGGCGACGACCAGGTGGACCGCGAGACCCCGTTCACCTGCCGTTCGCTGCTCCTCGACGAGGACACGCTCGCGTCGATCAAGCAGGCCGACCCGCAGACGTACCAGCGGTACTTCGGCGACACGCAGTCCCCGTACTTCTGCGCGCGCCCGCGGCAGGCGCCCACGAACCCTTGATGCTCCGGGGCCGGTAGATCCTTTCCTGGCGCGGTTCGTTTCAACGGGCACCCGAAGGAGCCCGTATGAACAAGACCGTGGCCTATCTCTCGCTTGCTGGCGGGCTGGCGCTGGTGGCGCTGGTGCTCGCTGTTCCCCGGACCGACGCTTCGCCCACCGGGTCCACCGGCCCCACGCCGGAGACGCGCCTCCCAGAGACGCCGCCGGCGGTGGATCCACTCCCCACCTCGCAGCCGCAGTCCGCGGACGGTTCGCTGAAGCTCACGGGGAGGTTGTCCCACCCGGTGGTTGCGGCAGGCACCTCCGGGGTCTTCCTGACGGTGGACATCACCGGCGTGGAGGTGCCGGGCAAAGAGCGCGCGCCGGTGAACCTGGCGCTGGTGATCGACCGCTCGGGCTCGATGGCTGGCGAGAAGCTGGCCCGGGCGAAAGAGGCCGCCCGGCACCTCGTGAATCAGCTCCGGCCCACCGACCGCCTGGCGATCGTCCACTACGGGTCGGATGTGCAAATGCTCCGGTCGTTGGAGGCGACCGAGGCGAACAAGGCGCAGATGCTCCGCTTCATCGATCAGATCACCGACGACGGCGGCACCAACATCGGCGACGGTCTTCAGAGCGGCAAGGCGCAGCTCTTGACGCACCTATCCGGGTTCAAGGTGAACCGGATGATCCTCATCAGCGACGGTGAGCCCACCGAGGGGATCACCGGCCCGAAGGCGCTGATGCAGCTGGCGCGGCAGATCCGCACCGCGGGTGTGACGGTGAGCGCGATCGGCGTGGGCGACGAGTTCAACGAGGATCTGATGCAGGGCCTCGCCGAGTACGGCGCGGGGGCCTATGGCTACCTGCAGGACGCGTCCCGCCTGGCGAGCATCTTCCAGAAGGATCTCCAGCAGGCCGGGACCACCGTGGCGCGGAACGTCGAGCTCTCCTTCGAGCTGCCGGACGGCGTCTCGCTGGCGGAGGTCATCGGCTACCGCACCTCGCAGGCGGGCCGCACCGTGCGCGTGGCGCTGCCCGACTTCTCCGCCGGCCAGGTGGAGCGCGTGGTGGCGAAGCTGAACGTGCGCACCGCGGCGGTGGGCGAGCGCATCGACGTGGCGCACCTGAGCCTCGCCTACGACGACCTGCTGGCCGACAAGCCGGTGGAGACGAAGACGATGTTGGCCGCACTTGTCACCGACCGCGTGGAGGAGGTGGCGCTCCGGCGCGACAAGGAGGCGACGGTGATCGCCTCCCGCGCGGTGGCGGCCCGCAACCTCTCGCGCGCCGCCGACGCGCTGGCGCACGGGAACCGCGAGAAGGCCGAAGCGCTGATGGAGGAGAACGAGGCCGTCTTCGGCGACGCGGCGGCGGTGGCCGGCGCAGCGGCGGTGGCCCCGGACGTGGCGGCCATGAACGACGCCGCCACGGGCCTGATGGAGGCCCACAGCGAGGCTGAGGTGCGGCAGGAGGTGAAGGCCGCCAAGGCCCGGGCGCTCAAGGGCTTCGGCCGGATGGGTTCGACGTACTGACGCGTGGCGGAGTCGGATCCCATGAGCCCTGCCCTTCTCCAGCTCCATCACCGCGAGTCGTTCGAGCGCAACGTCACCTTCGCGCTGGTGGCCGGCTTAGCGGCCGGCGCGGTCCACCTGCTCCTCACCCGCGCCGGCTTCCAGGTGCCGCTCGCGTATCTGGCGATCTCCGGGGCGGCGGTGGCCACATCGCGCGGCCGCCGGTTCGATCGGATCCTCCTCATCGCCCTGGGGCTGGCGCTGCCCGCTCTGCCCTTTTTCCTGGGCCTGGAGCCGGGTTGGACGGTGGCGCTGGCCGCGGCGGCCGCAGGCGCGTTGATGGTCCGCAGCCACCTGTGCGAACGCGGCGCGGACGGTCCGCTGGCTTCGGGACGACCCGGCGGGGTCAACTACGTCCTCGGCGCGGCGCTCGCCGCAGGGCTGGGGCTGATCGCGCTGGAGGTGATCCGGATTCTCGGCGTCCGCCTGAGCGCGATCGCCACCCCGTCGTTGATCGCCGCGGGCGTGCTCGGCGCGGTGTTCGCGCTCTTCGTGGCGATCGGCTCGCTGCCGGCGCACCTCGCGCTTAGGCCGGATCCGGTGGAGGCGCGGTGCGAAGCGCTCCTCCCGCAGCTGGCCGGAGACTTCCATTCGCTCGCCGCGCGCGCGCTCGAGCTCTACCGCCAGTGCGGCGAGGCGCTGACGCGCCTGACCCGGAACCGCGAACGCGAGGAGCTGGCGCGCACGCTGTCGCGGATGACCACGAGCGCCGTGGAGCTGGCCAGCGAATGGTCCGGCGTGGAGCACGAGCTGGAGGAGCGCACCGCGCGCGAGCTCTCCGAGGAGATCGCCAATCTGGAGAAGAGCGCCGCCGGCGCGCGCGACGAGCTGGCGAAGAGGCAGCTTTTGCTCGCCGCCGAATCCCTGCGCGAAGAGCTCGGGCGCGTGGGCGAGCTCACCCATCGCCGCGAGCGGATCCTCGCCAAGCTCAAGGCCCAGGTGGCGCTGCTGGAGCGGGCGCGGGTGTCGCTTCTGTCACTGCGCAGCGGCCAGGCGCAGATCCGCGCCGCCGAGCTCTCCGCGCTCTCGCGCAAGTTCTCCTCGCTTTCGGAGCTGCAGAGCGACGAGGCGAAGCTCGCCGACGAGGTCGCCACCGGCGCGGAGCTGGCGCACCAGGAGGCGGAGGCCGCGCGGCGTAGGGACCGCATTGCCCTGTCCTGAGCGGAAGGCGGGCCCTATTCGACGGCGATCAGCGACAGCCCCTCGAACTCGGTCTTCGCCCCCGGCTCGATGGCGTTCTTCTCACACCACCCGCCGGGCACCTCCAGCACGTAGCGCGACGGCTTGCCCACGCTGCGCGAGGTGAGCGTCCGCGGTTCGGCGTTGCGGACGATGCCGACCACCTGCCCGTCTTTGTCGATGAACAGCATGTCGAGGGGGATGAGCGTGTTCCGCATCCAGAAGTTGTGGATCTGATCGTCGCGAAAGACGAAGAGCATCCCCTTGCCGTCATCGAGGTGCTCGCGCCACATCAGCCCGCGCTGGCGCATGGGTCCGGTCGCGGCCACCTCCACCTCCACGAGGTGCCGCCCGCCGAATGCGTCGGTGAGGATCACCTTCGCGCGCGGAAGCGGCGGCCCCACCCAGTCCTTGGCGGTCACATCCGACGTGGGGCGGCGCGCGGGCACGGTCGCCTCGTCGTGGCTTCGTGCGTTGTCTCCGTCCGCGGTGCACGCCCCGAGCATGACCAGCGCGCCCACCGCGGCGCACGCCGCCCGGTTCACGACGGCAGCGCCTTGTTGAGGAGCTTGGAGGTGAGATCGCTCCCCAGCGAGTCCGACATCAGCTGTTCGACCACGGACTCGAACGCGGTGCGCTGGGCGTCGTCGGAGTAGATGAAGCGGATCCCCATCCCGGGCTCGTCGCCCTCGGCCTTGGACCAGACCACTTCGCCGAGGAGCTCGAACGGCTCCTCCCGCCTGGGCACGGTCAGCTTGAAGAGAAAGCGCGTGCCGATCGGCAGCGGCTTCTTGGTTTTGATGAAGGTGCCGCCCTTGGAGATGTTCTTGGTGTAGTCGGCGAAGAACGAGTTCAGCTTCTTGTAATCGACCTTGAGCTCGATCGGCGCCCGGGTGTGGGCTCGGTTCTCGGGGCCACCTTTGGGTTCGGTCATCGGGGCCGCACTATATCCTGTCGCGCTGCGGTGGCTGCGTTAGCTTCCGGCCCCATGCGGCAGGTGCTCTACCGCGCGCTCGCGCTGCTTCGGCGCCCCTTCGTGATCGCGGTGATGCTGATCCTGGTGGCCGGCGGCGTGGCGCTCTGCTTCGTCCCCTTGTTCGGCGTCCCCGGCTACGAGCTCGGCGAGGCGCTCGCGCTCGCGGTGGGTGTGCTGGGTGGCGGGGTCGGCGTTGCCGCCGCGTTCCAGGAGCGGCGGTTGATCCAGGGGCGGGATCCACGTCCGGCGCGCGCGCTGCGCATCGACGGGGCGCTGTCCGCCTCCGCGGTGGCGCTGTTCACCGCGCTGCTGCTTCTGGTGGTGGCGCTCGTCCCGCCCTTCGTCACCGCGCTCTTCCGCGCGATCTTCACCACGCAGTGCAACCCGCTGGCGCACATCGGGTTCTTCCCGCTGCTCACCCTCCCCTCCGCGCTGATCGCCTCCGCCACCGGAGTGCTGATCGGCTTTTCCGTGCGGACGTGGTGGATGGCCCTTCTGAGCTGGGTGCTGGTGTTGTTGGCTTCCGTGGTGGTGACCGCGTGGCCCATCTACTTCGGCCCGCAGGTCTTCGCCTTCAACCACTTCGGCGGCTACTTCCCCGGGCCGCTCTATGACGAGGCGCTCTTCCTCACCCCAGCGGTGTACGCCTTCCGGCTGCAGACGGTGCTCATCGCCGCGGCGGCGTGGCTGTTCACCGCCTTCTGCCTGGACATGAAGGAGGGGCGCGTCCGCCGGCCGCACTTCCGCCCGGCCAGCGCGTTTCTCCTCGCGGCGGTGGTGGCCGCGGTGGTCGGCATCGAGCAGCAGGGGCCGGTGCTGGGGCTGCGCACCACCAACGCGTGGCTCGCGGGGAAGCTGGGCGGGCTGCGCACCAGCGAGCACTTCCGCATCCATTATTACCGGGGCAAGGACAAGGAGTCGCTCGACCGGCTGGAGCGCGATCTCGAGTTCCGCTTCGACCAGCTGCGCGCCTTTCTGGGCGACGCGCCGAAGGAGCCGATCGACGTCTACGTCTACCGGTCGGCGGCGGAGAAGAAGCAGCTGGTGGGCGCGGGTGGCACGCAGTTCGCCAAGCCCTGGCAGCGGGCGCTGCACATCAACGACGCGCCGTTCCCGCACCCGGTGATGAAGCACGAGCTGTTGCACGTGATGGCGGCGCCGTTCGGCTCCGGGCCGTTCCACATCACCGCGCGCGGCGCAGTGCTCGCGCAGATGGCGATCGTGGAGGGGATGGCGGTGGCCGGCGACAACCACGTCGACGACCTCACGCTGCACCAGTGGGCCGCGGCGATGCGCCGGCGCAAGCTGGCGCCAAACGTGCGCGACCTCTTTCAGCCGAGCGGCTTCTACGGCGCCGCCGCGAACCGCGCGTACACCATCGCCGGGAGCTTTCTGCGCTTCCTCGCGGACACCCGGGGCACCGACAAGCTGCGCAAGCTCTACTTCTCCGGCGACTTTACCGCGGCGTACGGCAAGAGCCTCGATGAGCTGGCCACCGAGTGGGAGCGGTTCATCGACGCGGTACCGCTGGATGCGCGCGCGGAGGCCGCCGCCTGGCGCCGCTTCCGCCGCCCGTCGCTGTTCTCGAGGCCCTGCGCGCGCGAGGTGGCCACCCTCGAGCAGGCCGCCGGCGAGTTCCTCGCCAGCGATCCCGACGAGGCGCTCGCGCTCTATCAGCGCTGCAGCCGGCTGCAGCCGGACGAGCCCGCGTTCGTGCTCGGCGAGGCGCGCGCCCTCACGCGGCTGGACCGGATGCCCGAGGCGGAGGAGGTGCTCGCCCACCTCGCGTCGAAGCTGTCGGATCAGCCGTCGGTGGCGACCGACGTGGAGATGGCGCGCGGGGACATCGCCTGGCGCGCGGGCAAGGAGGACCGGGCCCGCAAGCACTACGAGGAGATCCTCGCGCACGATCCGGAGCCGGCGCAGGACCGCGCCGCGCGCGTGAAGCTGGCGGCGCTGGGTCGTCCGGTGCTGGACGCGCCGATCCGCGCCTGGTTCGAAGAAGGCGCCGACGACGTGAAGCTGTACCTGTTGCGCGAGGCGGTGGACCGCGCCCCGGACGATCCGTACCTGCACTACCTCATCGGCCGGCGGCTCACGCAATCCGGCGCGCCGAGGCTGGCGCTGGAGCACCTTCAGGCGGCGCTCGCCCACCCGCTGCCCGAGTCGATCCACAACGAGGCGCTCCGGCTGCAGATCGAAGCCGAGTACCTCGCCGGGGACTGCGACCGGGTCCGAGAGATCGTCAACGTCCTACCCGACTTCGGAGCCGCGTTCGCGCTCTGGGCGCGCGAATGGGTCGACCGGTGTGACTTCGAGGACCGCGTCTACAAAGGACCGCTGGTGCCCGAGGGACCTTTCCGCTAGAGGTGGCCGCCCCATGAGGTTCGAGATCGTCCAGCGCGTGCAGGCCACCGCGGAAGAGGTGGAGAAGGCGTTCCTCCACCCCGACTACCCCGCGTTCCTCCTCCAGAATCACGGCGTCCTCCTCGAAGTGGTCCCCATGGAGGTGAAGGACGAGGGCGACCGGGTGCGCCGCAAGGTGCGCTACCGCCCCAGGCCGGTGATCAAGTCCGTGGGGCCGAAGGAGATCCCTCCCGAGTGGTTCGCCTTCGTCGAGGAGTCCACTTGGGACAAGCGGCGCAAGGAGCTCTCTTTCCGGAACGTCCCCACGTCGAATGCGATCAGCAACATGCTGCTCAACACCGGCACGCTGAAGGTACGGGACCTCGGCAACGGTCAGGCAGAGCGCACCATGGAAGGGGAGATCAACATCAAGGTGCCGTTCCTCCTCAAGCCGCTGGGGATGCTCGCGGAGAAGATCATCCAGGCGGAAGGCGTGAAGATCGTCGAGGGCGAGCTGCCGGTCCTCAACCGCTTCGTCGCCGAGGTCATCCGGGCGAAGTGACGCCGGATTCTTTGGGAATGAACCGGACCATGCGACGTTCGGGGGTGCGCATGAACGCTCGAATCCTCGTCGTGGGAGTGGCCCTCTTGTCGCTCGCCGGGTGCGCCAAACGGTTCATCCCGGGCACGGAAATCGTCGACACGGACGACACGCGCGAGATCCTCGACGTCATCCAGAAGTTCCAGGCGTCGGTGGAGGCAAAGAACGCGGATGCGATCGTCCAGCTCGCTGCGCCGGACTTCAACGACGACGCGGGGACGCCGGACCTGGATGACGATCTGCGCTACGACAACCTGGGGGAGGCGCTCAAGGAACGCTTCTCGAAAATCGACCACGTCCGGCTGGACATGGACGTGCGCCGAATCGACATCCAGGACGGGGGAGCGCTCGCGGTGTACTATTACACGCTGCGCTACGAAATGCCGAGCCTCTCCGACAAGCCGCAGACGGCCGCCGAACTCAAACGGATGGAACTGAAGAAAATCGACAAGCAAGGCTGGCGCATCGTCAGCGGCATCTGACGCGTTCGTAGTGAGAAGTGAGTCGTGGGTAGTTTGGCGCGCTTTGCCGCTTCTCGGCGCGCTGGCGTCAGGGGCGGACCAGGGTTCGGAAGCCTGAGGGTCCGAGCTCCTTCAGGGTTCTCACTCTTGCGAGGTAGGTGCGGTAGTCCTTCGGGTGGAGGCGATCCGGCGGCAGCGTGCTGAGGTGGAAGTCTCGGATGCGTGAGGCGGTGTAACGGACGGCGCCGAAGAGCGCGGCCCGGTAGAGCGCATCGAGCTCGTTTTCGGCCAGGGGCCGCTGCTCCTCGTAGCCCTGCACCATCCCCACACAGAGGCCGGGCTGGTAGGTGCCATCGAAGCACCAGGCGTTCAGCGTGATAGCCAGGTCCACCACCAGCGCGTCCCGGCAGGCCATCTCGAAGTCGAAGACCGCGCTCACCCGGTCGCCGATCCACTTCACGTTGTCCAGGAAGAGATCGGCGTGGATCACCCCGCGCGGCACCAGCGCTCCGAACGGCAGCGTGTCCTGCAACGCCCGGTCGAGCTCGTCCGCGACGTCGCGCAACGTGGGGTCGGGGTTCGTCCTCATGAGCTCGAGCCAGCCCCGGACCGTCTCGGGACCGTAGGGGTTAGGACGGTCCTCCGAGAAGGCGGCGCACACCCGGTGGAGCTTGCCGAGCACGCGCCCCACCGCCCGCGCGTGATCGACCTGCAGATCTGCGCGGGTGCGCTCCTCGCCCGTCAGCCAGTGGAAGACGCTCACCCGCCCGCCCTCCAACGGCAAAAACGGCCGGCCGTCCGCCGTTCGCACCAACACCGGCGCGGGATAGGCGCTCGCGTGGAGGTGATCGAGCAGGCGCGCTTCGAACAGAAGGTCCGCCTCCGATCGCACGGTGGTGTGCCGGAGGAACCAGCGCCCGCGCGCCGTTTCGAGGCGGTAGTTCGTGTTGATGCTCCCCTGAGGGATGCCGTGCGCCTCCTTCAGATCGCCGAGCCCGAAGGCTTCGCAGGCGGCCTCGAGAGCCGGCCGGGTGAGCTGCGTGTAGACGGCCACGCGGACTGCCTCCTGGTAGGACACGTAGGTGCGGCGATCGCGGACGACCTGGCGTCGTTGACAGCCTCCGAAGGCGGCAGTTATACCCGCCGCCCTCTTCTCCTCGATGTAACCCCCGAAAATTCAGAGGCTTCTACCCATGGCAGTCGCCGAGACTCCGAACAACAACTCCGACTGGAAAAAGCGTGAGAGCTTGGGCAGCGCGCTCTTGCAGATCGTGGTGGTGGGCGTGGTCCTCGCCGTCGCGGTCTACTTCTTCTACGCGCGCACCACGCGACGGAAGGAGATCGCCGACAAGCTGAAGGAGGCCAGGACCGTCGCACTGCGCGGCAACCCCGGCGACCTCGCCAAAGCGACGAAGCAGCTCGAGGAGATTTTCGCGCTCGACTCGTCGGCGAAGGACGCGCTCGCGTTCGCCGCCAGCATCGAGACCGACCGGTGGCTCGTTCACGGGGTTTCGGGCGCGGAACAGAAGGCGAAGGACTACCTGGCCCGCGCGGAGTCCGAGGACTCGCGCACCGAGGACCGCTTCGGCACGAAGGTCCTGCACATGATCGCCGCGGGCAAGGCGAAGGAGGCCGCCGAGTACGCGGAGGATCTCCGCAAGAAGGGCGCCTCCTCCGCGAAGCTCTGGTACGGGATCGCCATGGCCTACGAGCGCCAGGGGAATGTCGCCCTGGCCCGGCCCGCGTTCCAGCAGGCCATCGAGAAGGCGTGGAAGAACCCCGCCTACTACGCCGGGTACGGTGAGGCGCTCCTGGATCAGGCCGAGTACCGGATGGCGGTCGACATCCTCTCCAAGGGGCTCAACAACAACCCGGATCACCTCCTCAGCCGGATCGACCTCGCGCTCGCGCGGATCTACCGCGAGGACCGGGTGAAGGACGCCGCGGACTCGCTCAAGGAGATCCTCGCGGCGACGGATGAGCTGACGCCGGGCCTCAAGGCGCGCGCGCTCGCGGCCAACGCCGAGCTCGCCAACTTCGAGCACCGCTTCGACGACGCCCTCAAGGCGGCCGACGAGGCGCTCGCCGTCAACCCGAACGAGCGCTACGCCCTCTTCGCCCGTGCGCGTGCGCTGGCCATGAAGAAGGACCCGGGCGCACTCGACGCGTTCAAGAAGGCGATCGCTCAGGACCCGATGGCCCCCGGCCCGTACATCACCGGCGCGAAGCTGCTGGCAGATGCCGGCAACTTCGACGGGGCGATCGCGCTGCTCGACGACTACGAGAAGGCCTACGCCAACGTCACCGTCACCCAGGCGGACGGGTCGGAGAAGAAGGCGCTCGATCGCGACGACCGTTACTGGGTCGCGCGCGGCGACACGCTGCGCGCGGCGGGCAAGCTGGACGACGCGATGGCCGCCTACGACAAGGCCATCGCCGTGGACAGCGTCAACCGCACCCGCGCGCACTACGCCAAGGGCGCGCTGCTCCTGGAGAAGAAGGACTACGACAAGGCGCTCGAGGAGCTGGACCTGGTCACGCCGGACGACGGCACTGGGCAGATCGCCGAAGCCTACGCCGCCAAGGGCCAGGTCCTCTTCGCCAAGAAGGACTTCGTCAACGGCTGCCAGAACTTCGCCTTCGCCCTCACCCGCATGAAGGCGCAACAGGTGGCCCGCGAGAAGATGAACGCGCTGCTCGAGTCCGTCTCGAAGGACCTCGTCGCCAATGGCCAGCGCGCCATGGCCAAAGCGTGGGAGACGGAAGCCAAGCCACTCATCCAGTAGTGAGTGGTAGGTGGTGAGAAGTGAGTGAGGCGCCCCGCACGGCTTTGCCGGCGGGGCGTTCGCTTTTTCAGGCGAGCACGCCGTCCCAGGCGAAGATGTGGGAGCCGGCGATCAGGCTCTTTTCGATCTGCAGCTCCGGCACCTCTTCCAGCGTCCGGGTGGAGACGAAGGACACGGTCGCGGTCTGCCCGTGGCAGATGACGTAGTGCTGCCGGTCCAGCGTCTGCATCACGCCGCGCGCCTTGGGCTTGGCGTAGCTCTTCACGAACTTCTGGGTGGACAGGTCCCACACCGTCACGAGGTTGGCGTCCGGGTTCGTCACCATCACCCGCCGCGTGGGGTCGTGGATGGTCAGGCTCAGCGACTCGCCCGTCATCGCCCTCGTCACCTCCACGGGATCGACCAGCGTGGTCAGCTTCCCGTTCGGCGGCTTGATCGACACGGCGCCGTGCTCGGTGTTGGGCAGACCATCCCGCGGGGCGGAGACCACCACCAACTCGCCCCGCGCCGAACGCTGCACGTGGCCGGCGTTGATCCGCGGATCGGTGAAGACGTTCTTCTCCAGGAGCTGCCGCGTGGCGATGTCGATCACCGTCACGCACGGGGCATCTCCGTCCGGATACGCGCCGCCGCCGTTGGTCACCACCAGCTGCTTGCCGTCCGGCGTCAGCAGGATGTCGTGCGGGTTCTCCCCGTAGGTGGGGAACTCGCCCATCGGCGCGAGCGTCCGGCCGTCCCACACCGACACCAGTCCTTTCCGCGTGGCGAGGTGGTTCTCGGTGACGAACAGGAGCGTCCCGTCCTTCGAGAACACGCCGTGGCCGTAGAACGCCCGCTCGGGGGTGGTCTTCAGCGGCCGCATGAACTTCGCCGACTTCAGCTCTACCTCCGCCGCCCCCGGCCCCCGCTTCTCGAAGACGATCGCCCGGTTGGGGTTCCGCGGGTCGAGCGCGAACCCGTGGGCCAAAAACGTCAGGGGGATCGACCGGCGCTCGGTGGGCGCGTCGAGGTCGATCAGCGTGAGCGCGTGGACCATCTGCCGCGTGGTGGGATCCAGCCCCTTCAGCCCGCCCACCATCACGCCCTTCCGTCCACGCCGGACCGCCTTCTTCGCGGCCTCCGCGCTCTGCGGCAACAGCGCCACCGCCGAGAGCGCGGCCATGCCGCTCAACAGGGTGCGTCGATCGAGGTGCGCCATGACGGCCCCGATGTTCTCTCCAGTGGCCGATGAAACCAAGCGCAGGTGGGATGGCCCGCCCGCGGCCGGCCGGAAGGCGGCCGAATGTGGCTCAGAAGAGCTCTCCGGGCGGAATCGTGCGGTATCGCCCGGTCACGAAGCGCCACTCCCCGTCCGCCTCCTTCTCCAGCGTACCCTCGAGCTCGTACGCCTCGATCCGCCCCTTCGAGGGGATCTCCTCGGGCCGGTCGGTCGGCGCGTCGGTGAAGATGAACTTCCCCGTGAAGGTGGCCTGATCGGGTGAGGTCACCTGCGGATCCATGCTCTTGATGAATACCCGGGTCCAGCGCCCGGTGACGAGCTGCGCCGCGAGCAGCCGCTTCAGGTCGTCCCGCGTCGCCACCTGCCCGCTGCCGCGGAACCGTTCGGAGATGTGGGACATGATCTCCGCGGTGTCCTTGCGCCGAACCGCGTCCGCCATCTGGATCACCTGATGCCGGATCCGGTCCTCGTCCGAGAGCTTCGGCTTGGGCCACAGGACCACCAGCGCAATCGCCGCGACGATCAGCACCAGCAACGCGATGAGCTGGGAGCGCTTCACGGCGAGCGGTCGTAACAACGCAGGAGCGGATGCGGAAGCCCGGGGCGCGCCCGCCGCCCGCTTCTAGACGGCCTCCGCTTCGGGTTCGACCACCAGCTCGTCGGCGTCGATGATCTCCGCCGGTCGCAACGCCTCACCGATTTGCTTGAGCCGCCGGCTGGAGAGCGACTCCAAATAGGTGCGGGTGTTGGGGTACTCGGAGAGGAGCGCGTCGAACGCGGCGCGGTCCAGAAATGCGCACGCGGTCTTGCGGGTGGCCTGCACAGTGGCGGTGGCGCGCAACCCGGTGAGCAGCGAGATCTCCCCGGCCACGTCCCCTTCCCGGAGGATCCCCAAGGTCACCTTCCCGCCCGACGGGTCGTCCTTCTGCACCACCAGCTCGCCGGCCAGCACCACGAAGAGCCCCGGCGAGTGCTCGCCCTCGGACAGCGCCTTCTCCGCAGGCTGCAACGCCCGGAAGGTGAAACGGCTGAGGATCCGCGCGCGATCGGCTTCGGGGATCTGCTGGAACAGCGGGGACGTCGCCATCAGGTTGCGCGACATGCGCTGCTGGACGAACTCCGCCAGCACCTGCGGCACCGCGGGGTGGCTACGAGCCACCGCGTTGAGGACCTCCCGCTTGAGCTCGAAGACCTCGGTGTCCGCCACCGCGGTGACCATGGCGGTGGGCGGCGCCCCGGTGAGCATGGCGATCTCTCCGAAGATCGACCCGCCGCCGAGGAAGCCGAGCGTCTTCTGTTCGGCGTCCACCCGCCGGCTGACCTCGCACTTGCCGGCGACGATCATCCAGATCGCGTCGCCGCCCTCGCCCTCCCGCGAGATCGCGCTCTCCGCCTTCACCGTGCGGTAGCTCATCCGCTCCACGAGATCGAGGAAGGGCTCGCGGTCCAGATCGGCGAACAAGGGCAGCGGCGGCCGCGCGTCCGGATCCGCGGCGCCGCCCGGGTCCGGAGCCGCCAGGACCTCGATGGCCTTGTCGCGCAGCTCCTCGCCGGAGAGCGCCATCAGATCGTCCTCCACCTTGCCGTCGTACAAGGCCTCCGGCGGCAAGGGCGGCGGCACCTGCGCGCGGCCGGGCACGTTCCGCGCGGCGCGCGCGTGGATCCGCAACAGCGTGTCCTTGAGGCGGCGCTCGGCGGGGGAGAGCTCCAGCGCGAGCTTGATCGACGCGATCGCGCTGAGGAGGTAGTCGCGGCGCAACAGGCCTTCGGCGCAGGTGTGCAGCGCCGTCACCGCGCGCTCGTGCTCGCCCAGCTTCGCGAAGCACTGCGCCGCCAGCATGCGGGCGCGGTGATCGGCCGGGGCGCGCCGCACCGCTTCGGCGAACACGCCCAGGGCGCGCTCGAACTGCCCGTCCTCGAAGAGGTCGACCCCCAGCTCCCGGAGCGCTTGCGTCATCGGTTCTCTCCTCCCGGTGTCATCCTACGCGGGCCCCCTTCATTGCCCGAGGCGCTCCAGCTGCGACTTCGCCTTCTCCCAGGTGGGGCTGTCCGTCGGGAGCGCATCCATCACGGCGCGGAACTTCGCGGCGGCTTCGCGCGGCTCGCGGTCGCGGATCATGTAGCCCTCGAGGTAGAGCTGTTCGGCCTTCTCGGCGACGGTGTCCAGCCCGCGCTGCGCGCGCGTCTCTCCGGGGTTGAGCTGGAGCGCGAGCCGGAACGAATTGCGCGCGCTGCCGAGATCGTTGCGCTGCAGCGCCGCCTTGCCCGCCGCCAGCGCGGCCCCGGCCAGCTGTTCGTCGATGATCGCCCCGAGCGCGCCTTCGAAGCCGATCTTCGCGTACAGCTCGCGGGCGCGCATGAGCGGCCGCGCCGCGGACTCCAGCGCGCCCTGCCGGTACTTGCGCTGCCCCTCGTCGAGGTACCGGCCGAACTGGGGCATCCACTTCTTCAGATCGCGCGCGCGCCGGCGGATCTCCTCATCTCCGGGGTGGAGCGCCACCACGCGATCGCACTCCAGCGCCGCGCGGGCGTACTCCCCCTGATTGAACTTCCGCGCCACGCCCATGAAGGCGTCTTCGATGTACGCCTGACGCTTCGCCTTCGCGCGCCGCGCCGCCGCGGCCGCGGCCGCCTTCGCGTCTTTTGCCTCGGCCTCCTTCTGTGCCTCGACCTGCGCCTTCACCTCCTCCAGCCGCGGGCGGAGCTCCTCTGCCATACGCGGCGGGAGCTTCGCGAGGATCGCCTCTGCCGTCTCCACGTCCTGCGCGTCCAGCGCCTCTTCCGCCTTCTTGCGGCCGTAAGCGTTCTCCGCGGCGTCGAGCTCCTCGGCGAGCGCCTTGCGCCGGGCCTCGTTGATGACCACCGCGCTGGGCGCCGCCTTCAGCTTCTCCCGCGCCTCGTCGAACGCGTTCTGGGCGATCAACGCCCGCACCTCCGCGAACGCCTTCTGCGCCTCGAGCTCCTTCTGCGCGGCGGCGGCCATCCCGGTGCTGTCCACTCCCGGCTCGAGCCGCTCGGCTTCAGCGATCAGCGCCAACGCCTGCTCGAACTTTTCCTCGCGGAGCGCGTTACGCGCCTCCTGGAGCTTCGCCGCGGCGCGGGGAGCGTTCGGGTCCGGCGGCGGAGGAGGCGGCTTCGACGGCACCAGCGCGAAGACAAGAAGGACCATCAGCCCCAACGCCCCGGCGCCCAGAGCGATCGCCAGCTTCTGCTTCGGCGTGAGCGCGGCGATCGCACTGCGCCCGCCCCGGATGGGCCGTCGGCGCGCGATCGCCGGAGGGACGTGGGTGTTGGTGCG
Organism: Myxococcaceae bacterium; assembly: GCA_019686135.1. Lineage (GTDB taxonomy): Bacteria > Myxococcota > Myxococcia > Myxococcales > Myxococcaceae > JADGHL01. The sequence goes on from JADGHL010000048.1 coordinate 22,676, forward strand.
GTCGGCCTCCTCGTCTCCGAGCGCCTTCTTCCGGCGCGCCCGCGGCTTCGCCTTCGGGGCGTCTTCGTCGGCCGCGTCCTCTTCCTCGCCCGACTCCTCATCAGCCTCCTCGTCCGCGGGTGCCTCGTCGTCGCCATCGCCCACGTCCGCCGGCGCCTCCTCCGACTCCGCAGCCGCCCCGTCCTCCTCCGCCCCGGGCGCGTCCTCCTCCCCGGCCTCGGCGGCTTTGGCGGCGGCCGCCTCTTCCGCCTCCTTCTTCTTCCGGGCGGAAAGCTCGTCGACGAACCGGAACCGCGTCTGGCCGATGGCGATCTCGTCCCCATCCTGGAGCAGCTTCTCGTTCACCCGCTGGCCGTTGACCCGCGTCCCGTTGCCGCTGCCCAGATCGCGCAGCATCACGCCGCGGTCGCTGACCACGAGCTCGAGGTGACGCCGAGACACCGAGTTGTCGGTGAGCTTGAAGTCGCACCCCTCGGTGCGTCCCACGACCATGCGCACGCCGCGAAAGCGCTTCGTGCGCCCTTGATCCGGGCCAGAGAGGACCTCGAGGTGGATCGGCGGGCCCGCCCGGGTGGCGTTCGGGTCATCGTCGTCCTCGTCCTCTTCGTCTTCGAGCAACGCCGCGGGTGCGATGCGCGTCACCTCGGCGGGACGGGGCACCGCGCGCAGCTCGTCGGTGGGCGAGCGCGGCTCGTAGTAGACGCCGTCCTCGTCGGGGAACGGGTCGTTCTCGCCGTAGATGTCCTCCTCGAGATCATCCCCGTCCACCGCCGGGTAGTCGGAGCCGGTCTGGTACTCCGCGGCGGCCTCGTCGGCGGACTCCTCGAACGGGGTGTGGAGAATGGTGCGTTCGGGCTCGCCGGGGTCGGGAATCCCTGCCGGGTCCGGGCCCACGTACGGCGAGCCACCAGGCGGCCGGGGACCGTGCGGTTCCACAGCCCTGCCGCCACGCATGGCGCCGGGGTTCGAGGCGCGCGAGGAGAGTGGTTTTCGAGGAGGCATTCGGGCGGGTGAACGGTGAGTGTAGACGGTGCCACTGCCCACAGGAAGCAGGCGCGTCGTTCCGGCTGTTCTGATGTGAAGTTGCTATAGGTGCCCCATGAAAAAGAGCCCGGCCGCCTCGCTGGTGGTGCCCGCGATCCGAAGTCCCATCCTCGCCCCTGCCCTGCTCGAAAAGGTCCTCGCCCGCGCGATGGCGCGGGGCGGCGAGTTCGCCGAGGTCTACGTGGAGCGCTCGGTCAGCACCGCGGTGGTGCTGGAGGAGAAGCAGATCAAGAGCGCGCAGTGCGGCCTGACGCAGGGCGTGGGCGTCCGCGTCATCGCCGACGGAAAGGTGGGCTACGCGTACTCGGACGATCTGGACGATGCCGCCCTGTTCCGCGCCGCGGAGACGGCGGCGCTGATCGCCGAATCCGGCGGATCGGAGCGCACCTTCCGCGTCTCGCGCGCCGCGCTGCCGTCCTACTACCGCGTGGACACGCCGCTCGCGGACGTGGAGGTGGCGCGGAAGGTCGATCTGGTCAAGCGCGCCAACGCCGCCGCATACGCGTACGACAAGCGGGTCAAGCAGGTGACCGCCACCTATGCGGACACGTCGAAGGCCATCTGGATCGCCAACACCGAGAACCGGCTGGTGGCGGACAACCAGGACCTGTGCCGGCTGGGCGTGCACGTGGTGGCCGAGGGCAAGAAGGGCGAGCGCCGCACTGGGTTCTTCGGCGGCGGCGGACGCGTGGGCTTCAACTACTTCGACAGCTTCACGCCCGAGCACGTGGCGAAGGAGGCCGCGCGCCAGGCGATCGCCACGCTCGGCGCGGTGGACGCGAAGGCGGGGCAGCAGACGGTGGTGCTGGCGCCGGGCTGGAGCGGCATCCTTCTGCACGAGGCGGTGGGCCACGGCCTGGAGGCGGACTTCATCCGGAAGAAGACCTCGCTGTTCACCGGCAAGCTGGGACAGCAGGTGGCCAGCCCGAAGGTGACGGTCATCGACGACGGAACGGTGGCCAACGCGCGCGGGTCGATCAACACCGACGACGAGGGAAACCCGGGCCAGCACAAGGTCCTGATCGAAAACGGGATCCTCAAGGGCTACATGTACGACGCGCACAACGCGAAGCTGATGGGCCAGAAGTCCACCGGCTCGGGGCGGCGCCAGTCCTTCAAGCACATGCCGATGCCGCGGATGACCAACACCTATCTGGCGCCGGGCGACGACGCGCCCGAGGACATCATCCGGAGCGTCCGGCGCGGGCTGTACTGCGCCAACTTCGGCGGCGGCCAGGTGGACATCACCAACGGGAACTTCGTGTTCGAGATCTCCGAGGCCTACGAGATCGAGAACGGGAAGCTGGGCCGGCCGGTGAAGGGCGCCACGCTGATCGGCGTGGGCCCCGAGGCGCTCAAGAACGTGACCATGGTCGGCTGCGACCCGATGCCCGACCCGGGCCTGGGCATCTGCGGCAAGGACGGCCAGAACGTCCCGGTGGGCGTGGGCCTGCCCACCCTGCGGATCGACAACATGACGGTGGGTGGAACGCGCGTATGAACTACCAGGCACTGGCGAAGAAGCTGGTCCAGCGTGCAGCGCGCAAGGGCGCAACCCAGGCCGAGGCCTTCATCCAGGTGGGCCGGGAGTCGTCGGTCCGGGTGCGGGACGGGGCGATCGAGGACCTCACCCAGGCCACCTCCCGCGGCGTGGGCCTGCGGGTGATCGCCGGATCGCGCCTGGGATTCGCCTACACCTCGGACTTCAATCCCGCGACCCTGGACGCGTTCGTCGATCGCGCGCTGCAGTTGGCCTCCGCGGCGGCGCCGAACCGCCACAACGGGCTGCCGAAGAAGGCGGACCTCGAGGGCCGTCAAGACGTCGGCCCGCTGTTCGATCCCGCGGTCGCCAACCTGCCGGCGGACTGGAAGGTGAAGACCGCCCTGGAGATCGAACGCGCGGCGAAAGCGTTCGACCCGCGGGTGACCACGTTCGATTCGGTGGGCGCGGGCGATCACGTCAGCGAGGTCTACGTGGCCTCCACCGAAGGTCTCAGCGACAGCTACCAGGGCACGTACGTGTTCATGTACGCGGTCCCGGTGGCCACCGACGGGCACGGCGGGCTGCAGACCAGCTACTGGGTCGACTACAAGCGCTTCCTCGACGAGCTGGACACGCCCGAGGCGATCGGCACCGAAGCGGCGCGGCGGGCGGTACGGATGCTCGGCGCGAAGAAGGTGAAGAGCCAGAAGGTCCCGGTGATCTTCGACCCGCTGATGGCCGCCACCTTCGTGGGCAACGTCGCCGCCGCGGCCAGCGGGGACCTCATCTTCAAGAAGTCGTCCATCTTCGTGGGCCGGCTCGGCAAGAAGGTCGGCGCGAGCGGCGTGACGATCGTCGACGACGGGCTGCTCGCGCGCGGGCTGGGCACCTCCCCGTTCGACGGCGAGGGCGTGCCCACCCGGCGGACGCCGCTCATCGAAGCGGGCGTGTTGAAGGGCTTCCTCTACGACGCCTTCACGGCGCGCAAGGCCGGCGCGAAGAGCACCGGGAACGCCTCGCGCGGCTACGCGTCGCTGCCGCACATCGGCTTCAACAACCTCTATCTGGAGCGAGGCGACGTCTCACCGGAGACGCTGATCGGCGAGGTGAAGAACGGCTTCTACGTCACCGCCATGCTCGGACACGGCGCCAACGTGGTCACAGGCGAGTACTCGCGCGGGGCCAACGGCCTGTGGATCCGGGACGGCGAGCTCGCGGAGCCGGTGCAGGAGGTGACGGTCGCAGGAGACCTCCTCGGGATGCTGTCGTCGATCGACGGCATCGGCAGCGATCTCACCTTGCGCGGGCCGGTGGGCGCGCCCACCATCCGATTCAGCGAGCTCACGGTGTCCGGCGAGTAGGGTGCCCCGGCCGCACCGCTCAGGCGGTAAAGCGGCGCGGAGGCTCCAGTGTTCGGGGCCGGCCGACGTACGTGTGGTGCGGAGACCAGGCGGCCAGGAACACGAGTGCCGCCAGCAAACCGTCGTGCCACGCGAGCCCCGGGTGCACGTCCTCCAGCACGATCGCGCACACGAAGAGGTAGACGCTGGTGATCACGTTCACGTAGCGGAGCTCCGGGACCCTTCGCGCGCCCAGCGCCACGCCGAGGATCAGCAGGCCCACGATCCACGCGTTCGTCTGCTCGGCCACCGTCCGCTGGAGGAGAAAGGCGGACAGAAACAGCCAGGCTCCCAGGACGACGTTGGTCCACCGCGCGGCGTGCCGTGTCGCGACGGATTGGGGAACGGACCTGGTGCGCTCGGCCATGGCTTCCTCCTGTCCGTCAGGTGTGCATTGGCCCATGGCCGGAGAACCGGGCGTCCGCGCGGGCAGGCCTGCCTGCACGGCAGCCGCGTATACGGCGCCGCAGGGTTGAGCTACGACACGCGCCGGGAGAGGTCTTTCGACATGGCGAAGAAGGCAGCTACGGTGAAGAAGCCGGCGCGCAGGCCGCGCCGGAAGAAGGTCGCCGCTGGATCGCGCGGATTGGCGCCGGCGGAGGTGGCCCAGCCCGGGGACGACGGTCAGGCGCTCGCGGCGCTCATCCGGGAGGACGGCGGCCAGTCGCTCGCGGTGTACCGCGATCCGATCGGCGGGCACTCCGTGGTGTTCGCCGCGCTGCCGATCGACAAGGTCGAACCGACGCCGTACCAGCGCGACCTGTCGGAGCCTCACGTCAAGCGGCTCGCCAACGCCATCGAACGGCTCGATCGCTACCTGGATCCGGTCATCGCCGTGCGCGTCGACGGCCGTTACTGGACTCCGAACGGCAACCACCGCCTCCACGCGTCGAAGCTCCTGGGCGGCCGGACACTGATGGCATTGGTGATGCCGGAAGAGGACGTCGCCTACCAGATCCTCGCGCTCAACACCGAGAAGGCGCACAACCTCAAGGAGCGATCGCTCGAGGTGATCCGCATGTACCGGGGCCTGGTCGCCGCACGCGGCGGCAAGGAGTCCGACTACGTGGGCCTCTTCGAGGAGCCGGCGTTCATAACGCTCGGCGCGGCCTACGAGAAGCGGCCGCGGTTTTCGGCCAGCGCGTACCACCCGATCGTCAAACGCCTCGATCGCTTCCTCGACGAGGACATCGGAGAAGCGCTGCAGATCCGCGAGGAGCGCGCCGACAAGCTTTTGGCGTTCGACGACAAGGTGGTGGCCGCGGTCGACGCGCTCAAGGCGAAGGGGTTCGTCAGCCCCTACCTCAAGAACTTCGTGATCGCGCGGATCAACTTCCTCCGCTTCAAGAAGGGCGACGAGTTTGACTTCGACGAGATCGTCGACGAGCTCACCGCAAAAGCGGCGCGCTTCAATGTCGACAGCGTGAAGAAGGAGGACATCGCCCGAGCAGGTGGCGGACCTCCGGCGGAAGCAGAGGAGTAAAAGCTCGAGCGCGCCGGCTCACTGCCCGCGGTACAGCGCCCGCGTCTTCAGGAACACGAACCCGCTGTCCCCGAATTGCACCCACTGCTCGTCCGCCAGCACCACCCCCGGCGGCCCCACCCGCACCTGTTCGACGAAGGTCCCGTTCCTCGACCCGAGCTCGTACAGCCGGCACTCGCCGTTCGAGACGATCACCCGCGCGTGGTGTTGGAGACGCTCGCGTCGGCGACGATCAGATCGCACTCCATCAGCCGGCCGATCTCGAACTCGCCGTTCGAACGCAAACGGCCGAGGGTGCCGATGTCCTCGTCCGCGAGCTCCTGCACGAGCGAGCCCGGCGCGCGACGCTCCACGGTGGGTCCGTTCAAACTGATTGGACGTGCCCGGCGGCCGCGGCGACTTCCGGAAGAACACGAACGGCCCCACCAGCCGCTCCAGTTCTTCGGCCCGGAGCCTCATCGCCATTCGGCGAAGGGTGCCGAACCTCAGCATCGAGCGGTGACGCTACCCGAAGCTAGAAACCACGTGGGAGCGCGGGGTACCTTCGTGACTTCCCCGGATCCCGCACGAGTCGGAGTCGAACGATGTGTCGTCGCCCAGGCATCGCGCTGTTGCTGCTGGCGGCCGTGACCGTCGTCATGGCCTGTTCCTCCCCTCCTCCCCATGAGGAACCGAAGGGCCCGGAAATCTGCGACAACAACCGGGACGACAACGGCGACGACAAGATCGACTGCGCAGATCCGCTTTGCTTCCGCGAAGCGGTGTGCGGGATGGGCGGCGGCGAGGACTGCGCCAACGGCTCCGACGACGACGGCGATCTCGCCGCGGACTGCGACGATCCGGACTGCGCCGCGTTCCCAGCCTGCCAGTCGGACGCCCGGGAGGACTGCACCGGCGGCCAAGACGAGGACGCGGACGGCAAGCTGGACTGCCTCGACCCGGACTGCGTGAGCGATCCCGCCTGCAAGCCGAAGGAGATCTGCAACAACAACCTCGAGGACAACGGCGACGTCTTCATCGACTGCCAGGACCCGACCTGCGCGGGCACCGCCTTCTGCCCCAGCGCGGAGGTAGGCGCCTGCTCCGACGGGCAGGACAACGATCTGGACGGCGCAGTGGACTGCCAGGACGCGGACTGCCTCGCCGACTGTCCGGGCGGCGAGAACACCGACGAGCTGTGCTCGAACGGGCAGGATGATGACGGGGACTTCCTCGTCGACTGCAACGATGGCTCCTGCAAGCTGGCGCAGACCTGCAAGAATCCCCCGGAGTCCCTCTGCCTCGATGGGCAGGACAACGACGGCGACGGGAAGACCGACTGCCTCGACCCGGACTGCGTGCTCTCGCCCAACTGCCAGACCTCCGCGGAGAACTGCGCCAACGGCGCCGACGACGACGGCGACACCCTGAGCGACTGCGCCGATCAGGACTGCGACGGGCAGGTCTGCGGAGCCGGCTGCGTGTGCGGCGCAGGCGTGAAGACGGAGGCGCTCTGCGGCGACGGCCTGGACAACGACGCCGACGGCGCGAAGGACTGCATGGACTCCGACTGCGCCGCCGCGTCGGGTTGCCAGAAGACCTCGGAATCCGACTGCGTCAACGGTGCGGACGACGACGGCGACGGCGCCACCGACTGCGCCGACCCCGACTGCGTCGACCAGTCCTGCGGCGCCGGCTGCACCTGCGGCCCCTCGGCGAAGCGGGAGACGGCCTGCAACGACACCAGCGACAACGACGGCGACGGCGCAACCGACTGCGCCGACCCGGACTGCGGTGGGACGACCTCCTGCCCGGCGGTCGACGACGGCCAGCCGTGCACCTCGGACTCCCAGTGCAAAGGCGCCCGCTGCCTCACGGAGATCGGCTCGGGCTTCCCCGGCGGCTTCTGCACGAACGCGTCGCCGTGCACGGTAGGCACCACCAACGGCTGCCACGGCGGAACCTGCTACCAGGTTGGCTCGGAGACGCGCTGCTACATCCCCTGCTCCGGCCAGAGCGGCTGCCGGCCCGGCTACGCCTGCTTCGATCCCGACGGGAACGCGGCCACGCAGAACAGCGTCTGCGAGACGCTCTGCACGTCGGACTCCGAGTGCACCGCCACCGGGCAGACCAACTGGGGCTGCAACCCCTGGAGCAAGTACTGCGAGAACAAGAACAAGGGCCTGAAGAAGTACGGCGAGCCCTGTACCCAGTCCTCCGAGTGCGAGTCCGACTGGTGCTACACCGGTCTCGCCGGCGGCTACTGCCTCGGGATCTGCAACCTGCAGGCGGGCACCTGCGGAGGCGACGGGGTGTGCCTGGACGACATCAATCCCCCAACAGACAACGTGGGCAACTGCTGGGACGGCTGCACCAGTGACGCCGATTGTCGCAGCCAGTACTTCTGCGACGCGGCGAATACCTGCTACTGCGGGCTGCCCGGCGACATCTGCATCAGCGGAGACGACTGTTGTTCCGGCTCGTGCTTCCTCTTCAGCTGCGATTGAGACCGGGAACAACCCGACCGGCCGGCCGTTGAGAGAACCCGTATGAGCACCGAGGCGACCCAGACCACGGTACTGGTCGTCGACGACGACCACGCCAACCAGGAGAGCGTCGCGCGCATCTTCCAGCGCGAGGGCCTGGCCACGCTGTGCGCCTCCAACGGGGCCGAGGCGATCGAGCTGCTCCGCCGGCCGGAGGTGGCGGTCATGGTCACCGACCTGATGATGCCGGGCATCGACGGGCAGGAGCTCCTCAAGACCGCCCGCGCGATGCGCCCCGACGTCGAGGTGGTCCTGATGACCGCCTACGCCACGGTGGAGACCGCCGTCGCGGCGATGAAGGACGGGGCGTACGACTTCATCACCAAGCCGCTCAAGCGGCACTCGCTCGTCAAGGCGGTCCAGAAGGCGCTCGAGAAGCAGGCGCTCGTCGCGGAGAACCGGGATCTGCGCGCGCAGATCGAGGCGCTCGGCGGCCAGGGGAGCCGGCTCATGGTCGGCCAGGCGCCGGCGTTCCGGGCGCTCCTGGAAATGCTCAAGCAGGCCGCGCCCGCGACCGCGACGGTGCTGCTACAGGGCGAGTCCGGCACGGGCAAGGAGCTCGCCGCGCGCTTCGTCCACGAGCAGTCGCCCCGCGCGCGCAAGCCGTTCGTGGCGATCAACTGCGGAGCGCTCCCGGAGTCGATCCTCGAGGCGGAGCTCTTCGGCGTGGAGAAGGGCGCCTTCACCGGCGCGGTCATGCGCCGCGAGGGCCGCTTCGAGCGCGCCAACGGCGGCACGCTCTTCCTCGACGAGATCGGCGAGATGCCGCTCTCGGCTCAGGTGAAATTGCTGCGCGCCCTGCAGGAGGGGGAGATCGAACGGCTGGGCGGGACGCAGACGATCAAGGTGGACGTGCGCGTGATCGCCGCCACGAACAAGGACCTGCAGAAGGAGGTCGCCGAGGGCCGCTTCCGCGAGGACCTCTATTACAGGCTCAACGTGGTGAGCGTGCGCATCCCCCCGCTGGCGTCGCGGCGCGAGGACATCCCGCTTCTGGCGGACTACTTCCTGCGCCGCTTCGCCCAGAAGAACGGCAAGAACGTGCGCGCCTTCTCCGCCGAGGCGCTGGCGGCGCTCGAGAACTACGCGTGGCCCGGCAACGTGCGCGAGTTGGAGAACGCCGTGGAACGCGCGGTGGTGCTGTGCAAGGGCGACATCATCGAGAAGTCGAACCTGCCCGAGGACGTGGTGCGCGGGCCGCAGGGCGCCGCGGGGCACGTCATCATCTCCATCGGCACGCCGATGGAGGAGGTGGAGCGCCGGATGATCCACGAGACGCTCCGCCACACCCGGGGCGACAAGACGATGGCGGCGCGCCTGCTGGGGATCGCGGCGCGCACCATTTACCGGAAGCTGGAACGCGACGCGGAGATCTCGGAAGGGGACCGCGCGCTTCTCCCGAAGGAGAAGTAGCCGCGCCCCGGTTCGCACCATGAAGAAGATACTTTTTGGAGTGATGCTGGGGCTGGTGGGCCTCCCCTTGCTTGCGGCCGCGGCGCTCTGGGTGGCCGGGATGCGCAGCAACGCCGGGCACACCGGCGGGTCGATCGTGATCCACCGTCCGGCGGTCGAGATCTGGCCGTACTTCACCGAGATCGAGAAGCTCAAGCGCTGGCAGAGCGGGATTCAAGAGATCACCCCCCTCAGCGGCTCGGGCGTGGCAGTGGGTACGAAGTCGCGCGTCGTCGCCAGCGCGGGCCCGGACGAACACCCGTTCCCGATGGAGCACGTCTACACCGCGGTCGAACCGCCGAAGCGGCTCGCGTACACGCTGAGCGCCGACGAACAGGGCATGGGGTTCGTGAGCAGGTTTCAGGTGCGCCTCGACGAGAAGGACGGCGCCACCACCGTGACCATGCTCTCGGACACCGAGTACCGGGGGCCGATCCCGCGGCTCTTCGAGCCGTTGCTTACCGCCTCCGCGCAGTCGAAGGGCGCCAGCGATCTGCGCGCGCTCAAGGAGTTGGTTGAAGGCACACCGCGCGCTGAGCCGCCGCCGTCGGCCGGTCCCCGGGACGAAGCGCGCCCGGCGCCCGAAGCCTCCGCCGCTTCCCGCGAAGCCGCGGACGAATCCGAGTCGCACGATTCAAACGAAGTCGCCCCGGCGAACGCAGAGGCCGCCGCTCCCATGCCGGAGACGAACACAACCACCGAGACTCCGCATTCGGGCGAGGCACGCGCAGCACAGGACCCGAGCGGGCCCCACACGGCACAAGCCCCGAGCGAGACGCGCACGGCACTGGACTCGGGCGAGGCGCACGCGGCACAGGACTCGGGCGAGGCGCACGCAGCACACGACTCGAGCGAGGCGCACGCGGCACAGGACTCGGGCGAGGCGCACGCGGCACAGGACTCGGGCGAGGCGCACGCGACACACGACTCGAGCGAGGCGCCCACAGCACGCGACTCGAGCGAGGCGCACGCAGCACACGACTCGAGCGAAACGCACGCAGCAGAAGACTCGGGCGAGACGCAGGCAGCTCCGTAGTCGAGCGAAACGCACGCAGCAGAAGACTCGGGCGAGACGCAGGCAGCTCCGTAGTCGAGCGAGACGCACGCCGCACACGACTCGGGCGAGACGCACGCTGCACAGGACTCGGGCGAGACGCACGCGGCACAGGACTCGGGCGAGACGCACGCGGCACAGGACTCGGGCGAGACGCACGCGGCACAGGACTCGGGCGAGACGCACGCGGCACAGGACTCGGGCGAGACGCAGTAGTGTCCCCGGACGTGGTGTTCGAGCGCCGGTCGCTTACTTGAGAGAAGCGACCACCGCGCCATCCTCGAAGGGAACCGTCAGCGAACGGAAT
>JADGHL010000177.1 GCA_019686135.1 Myxococcaceae bacterium
CCCGAGGTGATGCCCCACCTCTTCGAGCCGTTATTCACCACCAAGGACGTAGGAGAGGGGACGGGGTTGGGGTTGGCGGTGTCGTGGGGCATCGTCCAGGACCACGGCGGTTTCATCCAGGTGCAGAGCGCGGAAGGGAAGGGTTCCACGTTCTCGGTGTATCTCCCCGAAAGGAGCTCCTAGATGCCGGGCAGGATTCTGATCGTCGAGGACGACGCCGACATGCTCCAGACCCTGGAGAAGTCGCTGGGACGAAGGGGCTTTACCACCCGCGGCTTCCGGCGCGCCGACGAGGCCCTGCGCGCGCTGGACGAGGGCGTGCCGGTGGACATCGTGCTCACCGACATCAACATGCCCGGGATGAGCGGGATGGCCCTCTGCGAGCGGATCACCCTCAACCGGCCGCACATCCCGGTGGTGGTGGTGACCGGCTTCGGCAGCCTGGACACCGCGGTCAGCGCCATCCGCGCCGGCGCCTACGACTTCGTCACCAAGCCGTTCGACATGGACCAGCTCGTGCTGGTGATGGAGCGCGCGCTGCAGCACCGCTTCCTCCAGGAGGAGGTGAAGCGGCTGCGCCAGAAGGTGGAGCGCGGCGGCGGGGTGTCCGCGGCGCCGGACGACTTCGTGGGCGAGAGCTCGGCGATGAAGGATCTGTTCAACCTGGTGGAGCGGGTGGCGGACTCGGAGTCCACCATCCTCATCACCGGGGAGAGCGGCACCGGCAAGGAGGTGGTGGCGCGCGCGATTCACGCCCAGAGCCCGCGCCGCAGCGGCCCGTTCGTGCCCATCAACTGCGCCGCGGTCCCCGAGCACCTCCTCGAGAGCGAGCTGTTCGGGCACGTGCGCGGCGCGTTCACCGACGCGCGCACCACGCGCTCGGGCCTGTTCGTGGAGGCCAACGGCGGCGTCATCTTCCTCGACGAGATCGGCGAGCTGCCATTGTCGCTGCAGCCCAAGCTGTTGCGGGCGCTCCAGGAGCGGAAGGTCCGTCCCGTGGGCGCTACCTCCGAGCTGCCGTTCGACGCGCGGGTGGTGGCCGCCACCAACCGGGACCTCGAGCTGGCGGTGGAGGAGGGGCGGTTCCGCGAGGACCTCTACTTCCGGATCAACGTCATCAACATCGAGCTGCCGCCCTTGCGCGCGCGCGGGAACGACGTGCTCGTGCTGGCGCAGAGGTTCGTGGAGCACTTCGCCGAACGTTCACGCAAGCAGGTGAAGGGGCTCTCGCCGCAGGCCGCGCAGAAGCTGCTGGCGTACTCGTGGCCGGGGAACGTGCGCGAGCTGCAGAACGTGATCGAACGCGCGGTGGCGCTGACCCGGTTCGAGCTCGTGTCGGTGGACGATCTCCCGGAGAAGATCCAGAGCTACCGGGACAGCCGCGTGCTGCCCGAGGGGGACGATCCCGCCGGGTTCATCACCCTGGAGGAGCTGGAGCGCCGCTACATCCACAAGGTGCTGGACGCGCTGGGCGGCAGCCGGACGCTGGCGGCGCGGACCCTGGGGATCGACCGCAAGACGCTCTACCGCAAGCTCCGCGAGGAGGAAGGCCGGGAGTAGGTGAGCGTCTGACGGACGCGGGCCCCGGATGCTGCGCGGCCGGTGGACGACTACGGCGCGGACGGCTTCGGCGCGGGGGGCGGCATTTTCCACGGCACGCCCAGCGCGGCGAACATGAACGCGCAGCCGTCCACCGCCTCGGCGATCTTCCCGGACAGCGGCGTGCCTCCGCCGTGCCCCGTGCCGGCGCTGGTGCGCAGGAACGCGGGCGCGCCCGCCGCCTGCAGCTGCGCCACCATCTTGCGCGAGTGCAGCGGATCGACGCGTGGATCGTTGGCGCCGGTCATGAACAGGGCGGGCGGGTACTTCGTGCCCTTCTGCACGTGATGGTACGGCGAGTACGCCCACAGCGCCTTGAACTCGGCCTCGTCCTTCACTGACCCGTACTCGGTGTTGTTGAACGCGCCGTTCGGCCGGGTCTCGTAACGGAGCATGTCGAAGTAGCCGACGTGCGCCACCACGGCGCCGAACTGCTTCGGAGCCTGGGTCATCGCCGCGCCCATCAACAGGCCGCCGTTGCTGCCGCCTTCAATCGCCAGCTTGTTCGCGCTGGTGTACTTCCGCTGCACCAGGTGCTTCGCGCAGGCGAGGAAGTCGTCGAAGACGTGCTGCTTCTGCGTCTTCGCGCCGGCCTGGTGCCACGCCTCGCCGAACTCTCCGCCGCCGCGCAGGTTCGCCACCGCGTACACGCCGCCCTGGTCCAGCCACACGCGCACCAGCGGGTTGAATGACGGGGTGATCGGGATGTTGAACCCGCCGTAGCCGGTCAGCAGCGCGGGGTTCTTCCCGTTCAGCTTCAGCTTCTTCGGCTTGATGATGCTGAGCGGCACGCGGGCGCCGTCCTTCGACACCGCCTCCTCACGCACCACCTCGGCGTCGCTGAAGTCGGCGGCGGAGGTTTGCGCCATCGCCGTCCGCACCGTCGCGTCGTTCACCGCGTCGAAGCGGTACACCGCGCGCGGTTCGATGAAGCTCACGTTGGTGTACAGGACGTCGTCGCCGACGTAGCGCTCCACCCCGGACACCGCCGACACCGGCAGCGTCTTCACCGCGCCGAGCAGGGCGCCGGTCAGCTCGAAGCGCCGGAGCCGCGAGGGACCGCCCAGCTGTTCGACGACGTAGAGCATCTTCGGGGTGAGCTCGAAGTCGACGATGTTCGCCTCGCCTTCGGGCACCACCACCTGCGCCTTGTCCAGCGTCGGCGTGTCGAGCGGGATGCGGACGATCTTCCCGCGCGGGGCATCCTTGCGGGAAAGCGCCCACAGCGCGCCGTCCAGGCCGAACTCGGCGTGCTTTATGCCGTCCTCCCAGGTGGCCAGCTTCGTCCACGACTTCTTCTTCACGTCCAGAAGGAAGACCTCGTACTCGCCGCCGTCTCCCTTCTGCACCACCGCCACCACGTGCCGGCCGTCGGGGCTGGTGTGCAGCTCCGTCTCGGCGATGCGCGGGAACTCGGTCCGGCCCAGCGCGTACACGTCCTTTTCCACCGGCGTGCCCAGCTTGTGGAACCAGACCTGCTGGTAGAAGCCGAGGTCCTCCTTCGGGCGTTCGCCGGGCGCGGGGTGGCGCGTGTACCAGAAGCCCGTCCCATCCCCGTTCCAGGCGATGGACCCGCCGGCGGTGCCGCTGTTCACGCGCGGGACGGTGTCCCCGGAAAGCTCCCTGCCGGATTCCACCTCGAATAGGTGCAGATCGCCGCTCTCGGTCCCGCCCTTCGACAGGGACACCGCGAGGTAGCGGCCGTCCAGCGATGGCTCGTAGAAGTCGATGCTGGTGCCGCCGGAGGGATCGATGGCGTTCGGATCCACCAGCACCTTCTCCCGGCTGGTGTCCTGCAGCGATCCGACCTGCACGATGAACGGCTGCTGCTTCGGCGGCTGCATCTTCAGCACGAAGAGCCGGCCGCCGCGGTAGCGGAGCCCGGAGTAGATGGGCGACTGCCAGGACAGAAGCCCGGTGATCCGCGCCTCGATCGCATCGCGGTTCGGCAGCTTGTCCAACAGCGCGCGGGCGCGGGCGTTCTGCGCGTCGCTCCACTGCCGCACGGCGGGATCGTCCCAGTTCTCCAGCCAGCGGTAGTCGTCGGTGATTTTCTGGCCGTGGTACTCGTCGACCACCGGGTTCTTTGGCGTGGCGGGCGGGGGCGGCGCCTTCGGAAGCGCGCTAAAGGTCATCGTCAACAGGAGCGCAAAGGCAGACATGGCGCGGTTAGACCGCGTCGCGCGCAGCCTGTCGAGCCCGGCCTTCAGCGCGTCAGCTCGCCGGCGATGGGCGTCTGCACGTAGCGCCGCACCTCGTCGACCGTCCGGGTGTACGCGAGCGCCTGCATCAGCTTCACCAGCGCCGCCGACGGCGTGAGGTCGTACCCGGAGATGGCCCCCTGGGCGAGCGCGAAGGCCCCGGACTCGTAGAGGGTGAGGTCCACGCCGTTGCGGTAGGCCTGGCTCACCACCACGATCGGGATCTGCCGCCGCTTCGCTTCGCGGAACAGGGGCGCCAGCGAGCGCAGCGGATCGGCCACCGGGAAGTTCCCGGCGCCGTAGGCTTCGATCACCAGCCCGCGCACGTGGTCCAGCACCGCCAGGGGAATCGCCGGATCCATCCCGGGGAAGACCTTGAGCAGGAACACGCGCGGGTCGAGCGCATCGCGCAGCCGGGGCCGCCCGCGCGGCCGAAGGCCCGGCTCGAAGGTGGCGTTCACTCCCAGGACCCCGAGCACCGGGAAGTTGGGGCTCTCGAAGGCGTCGTATTCGGACACCTTCACCTTGCGCACCCGGTTGCCGCGGTACAACCGCGAGTCGAAGCAGACGGTGACCTCCTTCGGCCCGCGGAGCGCGGAGGTCACCGCGTCGATCAGGTTGAGCCGCGCGTCGCTGCGGATCTCCCCGAGCGGCCGCTGCGATCCGGTCAGCACCACCGCCTTGTTCAGCCCCGGGAGCATGAAGGAGAGCGCGGACGCGGTGAAGGCGAGCGTGTCGGTGCCGTGGGTGACCACCGCGCCATCGAAGTGGGGCAGCTTCCGGTAGAGCTCCCGGGCGAGTTCGGCCCAGATCTCCGGCTGCATCTCCGAGGAGTCGATGTTGCACGCCAGCTCGAGCTCGATGTCCGCCAGCTCGAACAGCTCCGGGACGCGCGCTTTCAGCGTGCGGAAGAAGGCGGCCGGCCTGAGCGCCGAAGGCCGGCGGCCGGCCATCCCGAGCGTTCCGCCGGTGTGCAGCATCAAAATGCGCGGCATGGTGCGCCCGCTCATACAAAGGCCGCGTTCCTTTACAAGGCCCGGGTGGGCCGCTAGAACCGCCGCGCTTTGAAGACGCCCCGCTGGACATGGCTCGCCCTCGCGGTGTCGGCGTTCGCGCTGACCGGTGCCACCTGCGACAAGAACGGCGCCGGCGGCGAACCCGCCAGACCGACCGCCGCCACGAAGGCGGAGGCGCCGCCGCCCGAGCAGCCGAAGGTTGCGGATGTCGACGAGGGCGCCGTCAACTCGGACCTCATCCTCCAGGACATCCCCGGGCTGGACTTCTCCGAGCTCCCCGCGCCGGCGAAGAAGGAGCTGGCCGCGGTCTTCACCGACGAGTTCTGCTACTGCGGCTGCCCCCACACGGTGGGCGCCTGCTTGAAGCAGCACCCGCAGTGCAAGCACGCGAAGAGGATGGCGCTGCTCGCCGCGGGCGAAGCCGCCGCCGGCGCGATGTCCACCGACATCATCGTGCTGTTGTCGAAGTACTACCTGTCGTTCCGTGACCGCGTGAAGCTGCCCCAGCCGGACTCGCGGATGTGCCTCGGCCCCGCGGACGCGAAGGTGACGCTCCTGGAGTTCTCCGACTTCGAATGCCCGTTCTGCGGCGCGGCGGCCCCGGTGCTGGAGGCGTTCCAGAAGGCGCATCCGGACGTGCGCTTCTGCTATCAGCCGTTCCCGCTGCAGTCGCACCCGCACGCATTGCCCGCCGCCCAGGCCGCGCTCTTCGCGCGTGACCACGGCAAGTTCTGGCAGATGCACGACCTTCTGTTCGCCAACCAGACGGCGCTGTCACGGGAGAAAATCCTCGAGCTGGGCGAGTCCATCGGCCTGCCCAAAGACGCGTTGGGCAAGGCGCTCGATTCGGGCCAGTACCTGGACGAGCTCAAAGCCAGCAAGGAGCTCGGCCACACCGTTCACCTGGACCACACCCCGACGGTGTTCATCAACGGGCGCGAACACCTGCTGGGGGTCTCCACCGAGCTGCTCCAGCACAGCGTGGAAGACGAGCTGGAGTGGCAGGCGAACGGCGGCGCCTGGGCGAAGGACTGAGGAGCCATGTCGCGCTTTCTGCTCGATCGCGGCCGCCTCGAGCCGCTCGATGACGAGGCGCGATCGGCGCTGGCGGCACGCAACGGCGAGTACTTCCTCGCGCCCACCGTCCCGGACCTTCTGTGGCTGGTGCGCACCACGCCCGGCGGTGGCAAGCCGCCCGCACCCCGCGTGGTGCTGGCGGGGGACGCCTCCGGCTTCCCGCTCTCGGATCTGATCGCCTTCCTCTCCCAGTCGCGCTGGACCGGCGCAGTGCGCGTCCACTCCGCCACCGGGCAACGGGCGATCGCCCTCAAGGACGGGGAGATCCGCGGCGCCACCAGCGACAGCCCGTCCGATCGCCTGGGCGAGGCCATGGTCCGCCTCGGCTTCCTCACCCGCGCGAAGCTGGAGGAGGTGATGCGCGATCACCCGCCGTCCAGGCTGGGCCGGGCGCTGGTGGAGAAGGGGATCCTCCAGGCCCACGAGGTGTGGAACTGCATCACCCACCAGGTGAGCGAGATCTTCCACGCCATCGTCCTCTGCCGGGAGGGGACGTTCTTCCTCGTCGACCAGGAGCCCGAGGACAAGTCCACCCAGAACGTGCAGCTCTCGATGCAGAGCCTTCTGATGGACTCCATCCGGAAGGTCGACGAGCTGGCGCACTTCCGTAAGCGCATCCCCCACGGGCGGATGTACGTGGCGATGAAGCAGCTCTCCGACGGACGGCTCGAGCCCGAGGAGGACCGGGTGCTCTCGCTGTGCGACGGGCAGCGCACGGTGCTGGAGATCGGCGCGCTGGCCCGGCTGGGCGAGTTCGACGCCACGAAGATCATCTACCGGCTGCTGGAGGGCGGTTACGCCCAGGTCTCCGACCATCCCATCCCGGTGCAGGGCACGCCGCTCTCCGACACGGGCGGGCACCCCGCGCCGGCGGTACCGAGCGTCGCCCGGACCCTCCCCAGCGTCCGGACGCCGCCTTCGCGTGACGCCGCGGCGGTGCTGGCGATCTTCAACCAGATCTTCCAGGAGATCCGCGCCGAGGTGGCCAAGCAGGAGATGGACCGCGAGCTCATCGCCGCGGCGAACGCCGCACTCTCGGGGAACGCGCTCTCCCAGTCGCCCGTGCTCCACGGCGTGCTCTTCGATCGCGACGGCGTGCTCCCGAAGGACAAGGTGCTCGCCCAGTACGAGAAGGTGAAGGGCGAGCTTGGCTCCGAACCGGTGGCTTCGCTCCGCCAGGCGCTCAGCGACGTGATGTTCTTCCTGCTCTTCCAGGCGGGCGAGCTCCTGGAGTCGCGCCAGGACGAGGCGCTCGCGCGGCGCGTGAAGGAGCTTCTGGCGCCGCTGGACGAAGCGTGAGCCTGCCGTTGCTCACGTCCGATCTCCCCGGCACCGGCGGTTCGCTCAAGACCGTGCCGGAGGACTTCGAGGTCGAGGAGATTCCGGCCTACGCGCCCTCGGGCGAGGGCGCGCATCTGTATCTGTGGATCGAGAAGAAGGGCCGCGACACCCAGGAGGTGGCGCGCGCGCTGGCGCGGACGCTGGGGATCGGCGAGCGCGACGTCGGGTATGCGGGCCAGAAGGATCGCCAGGCGGTGACGCGGCAGTACTTCTCGGTGCCGGCCCAGAGCGAGCCGCGCCTGCCCGCGTTCTCGCTCCCGGGCGTGCGGGTGCTCTCGGCGCGCCGCCACGGCAACAAGCTCAAGAACGGTCATTTGCGCGGGAACCGCTTCCGGATCCGGATCCGCGATCCGAAGCGGCCCGAGGCCGCCGCACCCGTCCTCGACCGCCTGAGCCGCGTGGGCGTGGCCAACTTCTTCGGCGAACAGCGCTTCGGCCGCGCCGAGGACAACGCGGAGCTGGGGCGGAAGCTGATCCTGGGCGAGCGGCTGGCCCGGGCGCCGAACGCGTATCAGCGCAAGCTCTACCTGAGCGCGTTCCAGGCGCAGCTGTTCAACCGCGCGCTGGCGGAGCGGGTGGCGCAGGGCACGCTCGGGAAGGCGCTGCAGGGAGACGTGCTCCGCCGGGAGGACAGCGGGGGGCTTTTCGTCTGCACCGATCCCGCCGCCGATCAGCCACGCGTCGACGGCTGGGAGGTGAGCCCCGCCGGCCCGATGTTCGGCCCGAAGATGGTCCGCGCGGCAGGCGACGTGCTTCGGTTCGAGGAGTCGCTGTTGGCCGAAGCGGGCGTGACCCTGGAGGACTTCCGCCGCGGAAGGGGGGAGACGGAGGGCGCGCGACGGCCGTACCGGATCCGCCTGATGGATGCGCAGGTTAAGCAGGAAGGCACGGACCTCCTTCTGACCTTCACGCTGCCCAAAGGCAGCTACGCCACCGTGGTCCTCGCCGAGGTGATGAAGCCTGGCGGGTGAGGCGCTTAGCGGAAGTCGAAGCGGTCGCTCAGCGGGAGTTCAGATACAGCGCCGCCTGGTGCGCGATGTACGACGCGAGGCCGATCTCGACCTCGTTGAACTTCGAGCCGTTGTGCCGGTTGAGGATCTGCAGGCACCCGAAGGTGCGGCCGTGGGTCATCATCGGCGCGCAGAGGATGGACTGCGGCGTGTAGTTCACCCGCTCCGCCACGCCGCGAAAGTAGCGCGGGTCCTTCTGCACGTCCGACAGCGCCACAGACACGCCCTCCACCGCGCAGAAGCCGACGATCCCCGTCCCCGCGGGGATGACGAGGTTCGCCCCGAGCAGCTCCTTCGCTTTGGGGCCGCGCACGGCGTGGAAGGTGAGATCGCCGGTGGCGGCGTCCGCGTCGAAGATCGTCCCCGACTCGGCGGGGATCTTCTCCAGCGCGAGATCGAGCAGGTAGTAGAGCGCGTCGTCCACGGAGGGCTGCGCGAACACGCCCTGCACGCGCTCGAACACCTCCGCGAGCATGTCTTCGATCTCCTCCTTCTGCGTGCGGCTCCGCGACCGGCCGATCTGCCCGACGATCGGCTTGGTCGGCGCCTCCAGCTCCACCACCTGCTGCGGTTCGGCGTGGAGCGACTTGCGCCGGGCGGAGGAGATGCCCGACGAGGTGCGGGTCGGTGCGGGGGCCGGGGGCGGCTCCGGGGTGACTTCCAGATCCGGAGGACGGCCGGGAAGGG
>JADGHL010000007.1 GCA_019686135.1 Myxococcaceae bacterium
CAACGAAGACGGTGTGCTCGATGCCAACGAGGTCGAGTCGACGCAAGTGGTGTGCAATGGCGCCGACGGCACGAACGGCACCAACGGCCTGACCGCGCTGGCGGCCACGAGCTCCGAGCCTGCGGGCGCAAACTGCCCGAACGGCGGCACGAAGCTGCAGTTCGGGCTCGATGACGACGCCGACGGCGTGCTCGATCCGGCCGAGGTCGACTCGACCTCCTACGCCTGCAACGGGATCGACGGGCTGAACGTGCTCGCGACGGTGACCGCGGAGCCGGCGGGCGCCAACTGCGCGAGCGGCGGGCAGAAGATCGAGACCGGCGCGGACGCGGATGCCGACGGGGTGCTCGATCCGGCGGAGATCCAGAACACGGCTTATGTCTGCAACGGCACGAACGGGACCAACGGGCTGAGCGGCCTCGTCGCCTCGACGCCGGAACCCGCGGGCGCGAACTGCCCGAACGGCGGCACGAAGCTGGACTTCGGGCTCGATGACGACGGAAACGGCGTGCTCGACCCCACCGAAGTCGACTCGACTTCCTACGCCTGCAACGGGATCGACGGGCTGAGCGTCGTCACCTCGGTGACCCCGGAGCCGGCGGGCGCCAACTGCGCCAACGGCGGCCAGAAGATCGAGGTCGGCCAGGACGCGAACCGCAACGGTCAGCTCGACGCACCGGAAGTCCAGGGCACCTCTTATGTCTGCAACGGTGTCGACGGCACCAACGGAACGGACGGCAAGCAGACGCTGATCGACATCACCACCGAGCCTGCCGGCGCGAACTGCGCCGAGGGCGGGCAGAAGCTCGACTACGGCGTGGACGATGACGGCAACGGTCAGCTCGACGCGGACGAGATCGACGGCACCCGGTATCTCTGCAGTGGGCTCACCGGGCAGAACGGGCACAGCACGCTGGTCACGGTGGAACCGATCCCCGCCGGTGACACCTGCGCCTTCGGCGGCCAGAGCATCCTCACCGGCCTCGACCTCAACGACGACGGCGTGCTCGACGCCTCCGAGGTCACCGGCAACACCTCCATCTGCAACGCGTCGCCGGGCGAGCAGGGGGAGAAGGGCGACAAGGGCGACAAGGGCGACCCGGGCGCGGACGGCAAGTCGTCGCTGATCTCCGTGGAGGCTGCGTCCGCCGAGGCGTGCGCCGCGGGCGGTCAGACGGTGAAGACCGGTCTGGACGCGAACGGCAACGGGACCCTGGACGCCGAGGAGGTCAGCTCGTCCATCGACATCTGCCAGTCGACCTGCACGGTGAAGGGCGGGGGTGACCAGAACACGGTCATCACCTGCAGCGACGGGACCTCGTCGACGATCCGGGCCGGCGGCTGCTCCGCCGCGGGGGGCGCAGGGGCGTGGACGTGGCTGCTTGGCCTGGCCGGGCTGCCGCTCATCCGGCGCCGCCGCCGCGCATAAGTCGTCCGCGCGAAGGCCTCGGAGAAGCCCTCTCCTCCCTCGCGGAGGGGAGGGCTTCGTTCATCCGCGCCTACGCGGACGCGGCGTTGGGTGCCTCTGCCTGAGCCTGAGTGGGCGTGTCCGCGTCGTAGCGGGCCTTCATCCGCTCGCAGAAGCGCACGAGGTTGGGCAGCGCCCACGCCCTGTCTGCCAGCGGGCTCTGCACCACGTTGTGGAGCAGAGGGCTCTTCACCCAGGAAGCACGGCTTCTCTCCGAGGACGGTGGAGAGCGCCTGCAGATCCTCGCCGCCGGGCTCGTAAAACTTCGCCGCGGAGTGCCGCCCCTTCCCATGACCGTGGAGCTGGCCGAGGATCTCGTGCCGGAGAACGCGCTCACCCGTCAGCTCGGCTACACCGCGGCGAAGGCGGGCTGAGCCCGGCGGCAACCGTCTACGGTGTGAGATAGAGGCGCGGGTCGAAGAAGAAGTCGCGTTGAGCCTGCGGCGCCATACGCTTGAAATCAGCGTGCGCGACGTTCAGCACGAAGTTGCTCTCGTGCGGGATGATCGCCGAAGGCACACGCAAGAGCGCAGAGCGCCCGGCTTTGACCCACTTGTCTCCAAAGGCCTTCAGCTCGGGCACGTCGGGCGCACTGGCCCAGTGCGGCGAGAGCCTGGACGGGTCGCCGATGTCCTCGATCGTGACCTCATCCGGAACCCAGAGCGCACAGGCGACGTACCTGCCGGGAAGATCCGCACGCGCCGCGTGAACGAGCGTTTCCAGCGCGCTGAGCGAGAGGTGCTCGGACAGATAGACACAGGCAGTGCCCTTGTTGTTCCACCGTCCTCCGTAGATTCGGGCGCCTTCGCCGTCCCAGACGGTAGCGGCCCGCCGTTCGGGTACGAGCCGCCAGAGAACCATCAACTGTAGACCCCGTAGTCGATGCGGCCGAGGATGTCCTCGACCTTTTCGGCACCCAGGTCGACGTCGAGCATCTCGATCGGTCGTTTTCCGCCGAGGGCCGGGTTCGGAGCACGGAGCCATCGGTAGGCCTTCTCCATGCTGCCGAGAACCTCCTCGGCACGGACGGCGACCCGGCCGAGCCGGAGCGCCTTCTCGGACTCCTCGCGCTTGAAACGACCTTCCGACTTGCGTCGGGTGACGTTGCTCCGCGGAATCGAAAGCGTCGCCGCGACCTCAGCAACCGTCATGTCGAGGGCCTCTGAGAGACGTTCGAAGGCCTTGTACGGAAGTCCCTCGCGGACGAGGGCGATCACGTCGTCGTCGGTGGCGAGACGGCGACCAACGGCGCCGGCACCACCGAAGATCTTCATGAGGGATCTGGGCTCAACCATCGCGGCACGCCTTTGCCATTTGGCCAGAAGATAATGCCCAAATGAGCAGAGGCAACCTGCCGCCCGTCAGCCTGCCCCCTGGGCGTGAACAGGCACGCGCGCTCGCAGCTCGTTCAACAGCTTCGCGCTCGCTTCCTCGCCCAGGTCGCGCCTGGGGAGGATGAGCGCGGTGCTCCCGGTCACGTAGATGAACACGTGCATCGGCGCGTCGACGACCCTCTCCACCGCGCCCCACCTCGTCCGCACCTCCCGGGTCGGAGTGGTTTCGGTGATGAACTCCTCGTCGAGGGTGAGCGTGGTCGGCCCGAGCACGTCCAGGTTCTTCCCCTCGGCGTACAGCTTCGCCACCGTCTCGCGCAGCCCACGCTCGTAGCGCCTCGGGAACATGAACCAGAACGCCAGGGCGAACGCGAACCCGACTGCGCCGAGGAAGGGCGAACGCGCCAGCGCCCCCACCGCCCCGGCGACGATCGCCAGAAGCCCGCACATGCCCACGCGCAGAAACCGGCGCCGCCGCACGAGCGTCGGCGAGTGGCGGTGGTGGTAGAGCGCGAACTCGGTCGCGTCCTCCAGGGTCACTTCGTACTTCAGCTCCATCAGCGGCGCCGCCACGGTCACTCCCGGAGCGGGATCTCGAACGTCATCCCGTCGAAGGCCACGTCGCACGGGCCCTTGAACTCCTCGCGCGCCTGCGCGAGCAGCTTCCCGTATTCGACGTCGTGGCGGGAGGACAGGTGGGTGAGCACCAGCTTCCGCACGTTCGCCTCGCGGGCCACGCGCCCGGCCTCACGCCCGGTGGAGTGGCGCGTCTCCAGCGCGCGCTCCTGCTCGTCGTCGGAGAAGGTGGCCTCGTGGATGAGCAGATCCGCGTCCGCCGCCGCGGCGATGAGCTTCGCGCACGGCCGCGTGTCGCCCGAGATGACCGCCTTGCGCCCGGGACGCGCGGGGCCGAGCACCTCCTCCGGCCGCACCGTCCTGCCGTCCACCGCGATCACCGATTCGCCCCTCTGCAGCCTGCCGAAGTCCGGGCCCTCCTTCACCCCCAGCACGCGCGCCTTCTGCAGGTCGAACCGCCCGGGCCGCGCGTCCTCGGCGATGACGTAGCCGAGCGCGTTCACCTTGTGCTCCACGCCCACCGCGTGCACCGCGTACGTCCCGCGGCGGACCGAGTCGCCGTCGCGCAGCTCCTGGATCTCCACCGGGAAGTCCAGCTTCTCGGTGCCCAGGTAGATGGCCTGATGGAGCAGCCGTTTCGCCGGCGGCGGGCCGTAGAGGCTGAGCCCGTGCTCGCGGCCCGCCATCCCCAGAGTGCGGAGGAAGCCGATGATTCCCAGGAAGTGATCGGCGTGGAAGTGCGTGAAGAACACCGCGTCCACGGCGAAACCGGTGCCGAAGCGCACCATCTGCCGCTGCGAGCCCTCCCCGCAGTCGAACAAGAGGAGATCGGTGTCGGCCTTCACCGCGAGGCCGGAGAGGTTCCGGTGCACCGTCGGCTGCGCGGCCGAGGTGCCGAGGAACGTGAACCGGAGGATCGACATCCCGCTGCTGCCCACGAGGCGCCTCTTACCGTGCAGGCGCGGGGGATGACACGCCCGAAAAGACGACGGCCCGGCGCTCGCGGAGAGCACCGGGCCGCCTCAGCAGAGTGGAACGTTGGCTACGCCACCTTCGCGGGCTCCACCGCGCCGGCGTTGGCCGTGGTCGAGCCCTGGATCCGCATCCCGTAGAAGGACCGCCACACGAAGAATGCGGAGACCACGAAGAACGCCGCCGCCAGCACGCGCGAGGTGGTCGGGTCCAGCTCGATGGCCAGCTCCACCGCGAGCAGGCCGAACAGGGTGGTGAACTTGATGACCGGGTTCAGTGCCACGGACGAGGTGTCCTTGAACGGGTCGCCCACCGTGTCACCCACCACCGTGGCCGCGTGCAGGTCTGTGCCCTTGGCGCGCAGGGTGGTCTCCACCACCTTCTTGGCGTTGTCCCAGGCGCCGCCGGCGTTCGCCATGAAGATCGCCTGGTACAGGCCAAACACCGCGATGGAGATCAGGTAGCCGATGAAGAAGTACGGCTCGGCGCACGCGAACGAGAGGGTGGCGAAGAACACCGCGAGGAAGATGTTCAGCATGCCCTTCTGCGCGTACTGCGTGCAGATCTCCACCACGCGGCGGGAGTCGGTCACCGATGCCTTCTCCACGCCCTCGAGCTTGATGTTCGCCTTGATGAACTCCACCGCCCGGTACGCGCCGGTGGACACCGCCTGCATCGACGCGCCGGTGAACCAGTAGATCATCGCACCGCCCAGGATGAGGCCCAGCAGGAACGGGGCGTGCAGCAGCGAGAGCGACTGGATCCGGGCGGGCTCGAGGATGGTGACGCCGTTCACGTGGCTGCCAGTGAGTACCACGATGATGGAGAAGATCATCGTCGTCGCGCCGACGACCGCGGTGCCGATGAGCACCGGCTTGGCGGTGGCCTTGAAGGTGTTGCCCGCGCCGTCGTTCTCCTCCAGGTACGCCTTGGAGCGCTCGAAGTCCGGCTCGAACCCGAACTGCTTCTTGATCTCCTCCTTCACGTTGGGGACGGATTCGATCAGCGACAGCTCGTACACAGACTGCGCGTTGTCGGTCACCGGGCCGTAGGAGTCGACCGCGATGGTCACCGGGCCCATGCCGAGGAAGCCGAAGGCGACGAGGCCGAACGCGAACACCGCCGGGGCCAGCATCAGCCCTTCGCCGAACCGGGTGCTGACGCCGAACGCCACGCCCATCAGCGCGACGATCACCACGCCCATCCAGTAGCTGGAGAAGTTCCCCGCCACCAGGCCGGAGATGATGTTGAGCGACGAGCCGCCCTCCTTGGAGGAGGTGACCACCTCACGCACGTGACCGGAGTTGACCGAGGTGAAGACCTTGATCAGCTCGGGGATGATGGCGCCCGCGGCGGTGCCGCAGGTGATGATCGCCGAGAGCTGCCACCACAGGTCCTGCGTCTCGAGGCCGGCGATCGACAGGTCGTGCAGAAGCAGCCAGCTCACCACGAAGGTGATGGCGATCGACACGGCCGAGGTGATGAACACGAGCCAGGTGAGCGGGTGCTCGAAGTTCATCTGGTCCGCGTTCTTGTAGCGCGCCCCCTGGATCGCCTCGTTCACGATGTACGAGATGAAGGAGGCGATCAGCATCGCCACGCGCATCGTGAACAGCCACACCAGGAGCGCGCCCTGCAGCGCCGGGTTGGGGACCGCGAGCAGGATGAACGTGATGAGCGCCACCCCGGTGACGCCGTAGGTCTCGAAGCCGTCCGCCGAGGGGCCGACCGAGTCGCCCGCGTTGTCGCCGGTGCAGTCGGCGATCACGCCCGGGTTGCGCGCGTCGTCCTCCTTGATCCGGAAGACGATCTTCATCAGGTCGGAGCCGATGTCGGCGATCTTGGTGAAGATGCCGCCGGCGATGCGCAGCGCGGACGCGCCGAGCGACTCACCGATCGCAAAGCCGATGAAGCACGGCCCTGCCCAGTCCTTCGGGATGAAGAGCAGGATGCAGAGCATCATCAGAAGCTCGACCGAGATGAGCAGCATGCCGATCGACATGCCGGCCTTGAGCGGGATCGCGTAGGTCGGGAACGGCTTGCCGCGCAGCGACCCGAAGGCGGCGCGCGAATTGGCGAAGGTGTTCACCCGGATGCCGAACCACGCCACGAAGTAGCTGCCGCCGATGCCGATCAGGCTGAACACCAGGATGACGATGACCTTCAGCGGCTCCATGTGGCGGAGCACGCCGAAGTACACGGCCATCACCGCGCCGATCAGCACCTCGAGCATGAGGATGAACTTGCCCTGCGTGATGAGGTACTGCTTGCAGGTCGCGTAGATCAGCTCGGAGATGTCCAGCATCGCCTTGTGCACCGGCAGGCGAGACAGGGACATGTACTGGGCCAGGCCGAACAGCAGCCCGAAGATGCAGACGCCGATGCCGATGTACAGCAGCGTCGCGCCCGTCATCCCGCCCAGCGTCGGGAAGACGTGCGTCCTCAACTCATCAGGAAGAATCAGGTCGGCCTCAGATGCCTGGGCGACCGACCCGAACAGCGCCGCCGCCACCGCGGCGAGCCGATACGGGAAACGGAGCTTCATGTTGGACCACTCCTCGTTGTGTTGGAGCGAGGGGTTGGCCGCCCGCGAAGGACCCGGTGTCCACCGTGCCCGCGAACGCTTCAGCGCAGCCTCGTGCCTGCGGGCCACGCCCGAAGGCGGCGTTCCTCTAGCAGAAGCCGCGCCAGCCGGAAACACCTGATTGTGGGCACGTGTCCTCCAGCACGCCCGGCCGGCCGCCCTTGACCACCCGGGACACGGTTGGGACGCTCCTTCCGTGCTGCCCGGTGCCCTCTTCTCGGCGCTGCTCCTTGCCGCCAGCCCCCCTCAGCAGGCGACGCCCCGGCCAGACAGCCGCCCGGTGTCCGCTCAGGCCGCGGCGAAGCGGACGCATCGGAAGGAGCCGGCTTCGAAGCCGCCCGCTTCCACCGAAGAGGGCCGGGCGAAGGAAGCGAAGCGTCCGCACGCATCGCCCAGGTTGGATGTGCCCGGCGCGATCGAAGAGACCGACGTACCGGACATTCTGGATGCGGCGGGCGTCCCGGTGAAGCTGCGCGCGGTGCGGACCTTCACGCCGATCGAAGAGCTGGACGCCCACTTCCGCCGCGTGTTCGACGAGGACGGCCTGTTCATCCCCGACGGGGACGCCTTCAGCCCCACGCCGTTCGCGCACGTCACCGCGCTGGACCTCGACACCAACACCTCCTACTCGGTCATCTTCCAGCCCAACCCGGACGGCAGCACCAACGTGCTCATCGGCATCGCCTATCTCCACGCGGCGCGTTCGGAGAAGCCGGTGCCCTTCGTCCCCGCGTATCCGGGCGCGCGGCGCGTGATGGTGTCCGAGATGGAGACCGGCGCCACCCTCAGCTACGCGGTGGATGTCTCCCCCGAGGCGGTGACCGGCTTCTACCGGGAGACCTTCGACGCCGCGGGCTACACCGAAGACGGGCCGCTCACGTTCGTACGCGACGGCGAGGTCATCACCGTCCACGCGCGCCGCCGGGACACCGAGACGTCGGTGGTGGTGCTGCGGACCCACCGGGGCGCGACCGCTGAGCGTTGATCGTCACGGCCCCGAGACAGTGGTGTCTCCTCGCGTCTCCACCGGCGCCCACCGCGGTTCACACCGCGCGCCCAACTGCTCTGAATCGCTCGCAGCCCACAGTGGCACACCAGGTGCGAGAGAAGGCGCGCTCCGGCAAACGTCCGGCAAGCCGACCGATGCGAGTGCGCAGCCGTGCAAGGAGAATTTCCACAAATGACGTCCCGGAGGCGCCGACGGCGCCGCCCGTCCAACTGCCGAGGCCAGGCCGCCGTGGAAAGCGCGCTCACCCTCCCGCTCGCCGTGTTCCTCGTGCTCGGGACGCTGCAGCTGTTCATGTTGATGCAGGGGCGGGCGATGGCGCAGTACGCGGTGGCGCGCGCCACCCGCGCCGGCAGCGTGAAGTTCGGGGACTGCACCGCGATGCGGCACACCGCGGTGGCGGCGCTGTTGCCCACCTTCACGCGCACGACGGATCCGTCGCGCTTCGTGGCCGCCTTCGCCGCGCGGAAGAACGGACGGTTCGATCCCTCGCTGGACAGCGGGCGCGACGAGACGATCGCCTGGATCATCCGCGAGTCCCCGTCGGTGAACCCGAACGCCGAGGAGGTCTTCGACCTCGCCACCGATCAGCCCATCACCCTGCGGGTGCGGATGGTGTTCTGGTACCCGCTGCGGATCCCCTTCGCCAACATGGTGATCAGCCAGATCGCGCTCGCGCACTGGGGGCTGCAGAACCTCAGGGGCGCCAACCCGCTGCTGGTCGCGCAGAAGAGCGCCAACTGGAACGACGGCGGGTCGATTGCCGGCAACATCGGCGCGGAGCTTTTGCGCCGGGCCAGACGCGCCCACTACTCGCTGCCGATCCAGGTCACCTACTCGATGCGGATGATGACGCCGCCCCGGCCCGCCAACTTCACCTCCCGGACCTGTTCCCCGTACCCATGACGCTCTCCCTCCCCCGTGGCGCGCGTGCGCGCGGACAGACGCTGCTGTTGATGGCGCTCACCATGCTGGTGGTCGTGCTGATGGCGTGCATGACGCTGTCCATCACCACCCGGGTGCGTCAGAAGCTCGAGCTGCAGACGGTGGCGGATACCGCTGCGTACAGCCAGGCGGTGGCGACGGCGCGCGCGTTCAACGCGATGGGCGTGATGAACCGCACCATCGTGAGCCACTGGGTGGCGCTGCTGGGGATCCAGGCCAACGTGGCGTGGGGATCCAGCGTCACCGACTACTTCGACGCCTTCGCCTACGAGCTCAACAAGCTCCGCTACGCGCCCTACGCGCAGTGCCCCACCCGGGCCGAGGAACGTCAGCGCCAGCGCGAATTGCGCGCCGCCCGCGACGCTTTCCTCCACGCGTCGTTCAGCATGTGGAAGCCGCCGCCCGGCCGGTTCGACGACGTCTCGGTGCCGTTCTGTTCTGCGGGGAGCTGCTTCCCGCGCGTCGACTCCGGGAGGCTGGACCGCGCGGTCGTGGCGGAGGCGAAGGACGTCCGCGAGGCGATCCGCGATCTCGTCGAGGTCCAGCGCGACGTCTACACCGACCTGGTGAAGGCGCTCGGCGAACAGACGCTGGCGAAGAAGATCGCCCTGCTGGCGCAGGGGAAGACCAGCGGAAATCCGTTCCCGGTGGCGGTGAACCTGGGCGCTGGCTTCGTCCCCCAGCTGGGGCGGATGGATCGCCCCGTGGCGCAGCGCGAGGTGGAGGGCGCGCTCGGCACGACCCGCGCGGACATCCTGCCGCTCGCGCACGCGGCGATGGGGTCGCGCGGCAACCGCTTCATGATGAGCGGCAGCCGGGCGAAGGGGAACGGCTTCGTCCACGTGATGCCCCGGCGCGCGCTCATCTACACCGCCCGGATCCAGCGGGCGCTCAACCGCCGCTTCGGCCCTGCGCGCGGCGGAACCGTGTTCGCGTTCGGCGTCACCTCGGGGCTGACCGCGACCTACCTCGACAACGGCGGCATGACCGAGGACTTCGGCGACGGCGACATCGACGAGGTGTGGAACGCCGTCACCGACGCGCAAGCCGACGCTCCGGGCACCGAGGAGGGCGACGTGGTCCCGCCGGACGACGACGTGCAGCCACCCGAGTTCTACAACGCGGGGCTGGTGAACCGCATCACCCCGTCGCGTTCGCTGGGCTTCACCTACGTCACCAGCCGGCACAACGGGCAGGCCCACATCTACTACCGGAGCCCCTGCCGCGAGTACAGCCTCGACCCGTATATCGTCTCGATCTCCCGCGCGCGCACCGAGATGTCCGAACCGGCGGTGTCCGCGCACGAGTGGATGATCGTGAAGGATCGCGTGGCCAGCCATCGCCAGGCGGACGGCAGCCGCGAGTTCACCAACGAGGGCCAGACGGTGCTGCACGGCACCCAGGCGACCTCCCACGGCTACGAGGTCAGCAACCACCGCCCCGGCACCATGTGCCATGCGTGGCACCGGCACTGGTACGAGATCAGCGACGACGCGCACCAGCTGGGCAAGGAGATCCAGGAGATGGGCGTGGCGCCGGGTGGGTTCGGGTTCGTGTTCCCCGGCGCGGCTACGAACTGCACCTCGAAGATGAGCGCCTCCGAGTGCAAGGCGCGCCTCGACAATGCGGGCGCCGGCGGCGCGTTCGGCCAGCCGAAGACGCCCATCCTGCTCACCCGCGCCACCTCCGGACCGGGCGTGACCGACGATCCGTGGAACCTCACCGTCGGCTTCCGCTTCACCGGAGACGCCAACGGGCCGACCTTCGACATGAAGAAGACCGCCAACGCTCAGCCGCTGGCGGCGCTCTCCACCGGGATTGCCTACTACCACCGCCGCTGCGACCGCTATCAGGACCCACAGCGAAGGAACCCGAAGCGGCGCGCGGACTGCCGGAGCTGGAAGGAGGCGCCGAATCTGCTCAACCCGTTCTGGCGCGCCACCCTGGTCCCCATCGACATCGACGAGTCGACCAGCACCGACGCCACGCCCGGTTCGCGCCTGCGCAACGACGCCGCGGGGATGCTCGCCGCCACCGGGTTGAACGATGCGGCCCGGACCTACCGGTTGCTCAAGAAGGCGGGCTACGAGGGCATCCAATGAAGGACGCGCGCGGCCAGTCCACGGTCGAGCTCGCGCTGGGGTCGCTGCTTCTGGTCTCAGTGGTGCTGCTGGGTCTGTACCTGAGCGAGGTGAGCTTTCTGTCGCTCAAGGTGCAGGAGGCGTCCGCCGCGGCGGTGTGGGACGCCACCGGCCGGCCGGTGCACGACTACACGAAGCAGCGGACCCCGAGCGCGATCGGCCGCGATCTCGCACCGTCGATCGCCGCGGCCGCCCAGAAGAAGAC
Source organism: Myxococcaceae bacterium (assembly GCA_019686135.1). GTDB lineage: Bacteria > Myxococcota > Myxococcia > Myxococcales > Myxococcaceae > JADGHL01. Next base: position 11,232 of record JADGHL010000007.1, read on the forward strand.
GCGCGAGTACGCCGACTTCGACGCGCTCGGGAATGGGGACGGCACCCGGCGTCTGTTTGCGAGCGGCAGCGGGCTCACCGTGGCGTGCGAGCGCTCCGGCCGCGGCGCGAACGATCCCATCGCCTTCAACATCCGCGCGTCGTCCGACTACGACATTGGCACCGGGCGGGTGCCGTGGCGGGTGAACCAGCTGCTGCGCGACTACTACCAGCCGCAGGGCGGGACGATCTGCACCGCCAGCGCGCAGGTATTGCCCTGGCAGCTCCCGGAGAAGTTCTTCGACCGCGACGTGGGCGGCTACTTCTCGCCGTTCCGCCAGGACAAGCGCATCCGCCTGTGTGGCGCGGGCCGCGCGGTGGGCGGGACCTGCGAAGCGGGGTACGGCGTTCTGTTGGGCGACTGGGGAATGGATCGCAGCTCGCGCAACCCCAACTCGAAGATCGTCTACGACTCGCGCCTGCCCGAGAGCCCCAACGTGGGGTTCTCCGAAGGCAACAACGACTACCGCGAGATGATCGAGCGGCTGTTCATCACCAGCGGGCAGAAGCCGAACTACGTGGCGCGCGCGCGCCCGGCGCGGAACCCCGGCGGCGCGTCGGCCCGCTACGCGGCGAAGCTGGGCGCGACCCAGTACTGGTATCCGTACGGCGGCGGGTTGATCCAGACCGTGCCGGTAGACGAGCGCGCGTTCTACATGAGCTTCTCCGGCGTCGAGCACGGCTTCGGCGACATGCTCGAACCGGACGAGGTCATCACCGATCCGAACTGCCGCACCTGCCACTTCAACACCGCGGGCACCTCCTCCGTCCAGGGCAACCCCATCGAGACGCTGCAGAGGACCTCGGCGACGAAAGAGGAACGCCAGAACCTGCGCAATCAGAACTGGACGAGGCTGCGCAAGCCGTGCTTCCTGGGCATCGGCGGATACGGCTGCGAACGTCCGAAGCGGTGATCAGCGCCGGCCTGCCCGGGTCCTCGGCGGCGGCGGACCATCCGCCAGGTCCTCCAGCGGGCGGAGCTCCACTTCCAGCATCACGCTGCTCTGGGCCTTCACGTCGACGGGGATGAGGCTCTCCGGGAAGGGGCGGTACTGCACGCGCACCACGTGACCGCCCGGCCGCGCGGGCGCGAACACCGGCGCGGCGCCCAGGGGCTGACCGTCGAGCGTGACGATCGCGCCGACTTTGTTGCCGTCGAGAGTGACCTTCACCTGGATTTCGCCCTCCGGAGAGTCCGAGCCGGATTCGACGATCTGCTTGCGGATGCGCGGGCGCGCGGCGGCGCTGCGTTTCTCGCGATCGATCCGCGCCTGTTCGGAGCGCTCCTCGACGGCCTCGATCCGTTGGAGCACGTCGGGCGTCGCGGCGGGAGCCTCCGCGACCGTGGCGGGCGGAGGCGGGGTGACGGCGTCCATCCCCACGAGGTTCATCGGGAGCGGCTGCGCGGGCGGTGGCGTGGTCGGCCGTTCGAGCAGGAAGGAGAGCCCCACGCCAATCAGCACCAACGCGGCGATCGCCGCGCCCAGCGCCTTTCTGTGGCGGCGGATCCAGCGCTCCAGTACGAGCGCGGCGGATTCGGCATCCGAAGCCTGAGGCGTGGCCGGATCCGTGCCCGGCTGAGAGAGGCTGAGGCGCGGTGGCGGGGTCGGATCGCCGTCGGCTGGGAGCGTGCCCGGCTGAGAGAGGCTACGGCGTGGTGGCGGAGTCGGATCGCCGTCCGCGGGGAGGGTGCCCGGCTGAGAGAGGCTACGGCGTGGTGGCGGAGTCGGATCGCCGTCCGCGGGGAGGGTGCCCGGTCGAGAGAGGCTGCGCCGCGGCGGAGGAGTGGGATCGCCGTCGGCAGGAGTCACTTCGAGCGATGCGTCCTCGTCGCCGTCGTGCCCGGCGGGGATCGTCCCCGGACGCGACACCGTCCGCACGCGGCCCGGCTGTTGTGCAGCAGGGATCGTCCCGGGTCGCGAGACGGTGCGTGCGGGTACTGTGTGGGGCGCGGCGCTGGACCCGTCGCGTGCGTCGAGCGAGGACGCCGTGCGCGCAGACATCCGCTCGCCCGCGCTGCCGGCAGCGGGAAGCGTCCCGGGGCGGGAAACAGAGCGCGCGGGCACAGCGTGAGGTACGGCGGAGGAGTCGTCGTGTGGGCCGCGCGGGGACTCCGTGCGCGCAGGCTGGCCCGCGCCGCCCACAGCTGGAAGCGTTCCGGGTCGCGAGACGGAACGCGCCGGCACCGTGTGAGCTGTGGAGCCGGTGTGACTGTGTGAGCTGGGGATTGCCGCGAGTGGGGACTCCGTGCGCGCGGGCTGGCCTGCGGCGCCGGCAGCAGGAAGCGTCCCGGGCTGGGCGACGGAGCGCGGAGTTTCAGCGTGACGTGCGGCGCCAGAGTCGTCGGGAGCGCCGGGCGTGGACGCCGCGCGGGCAGACATCTGCTGGCCTGCACCGCCCACGGCGGGAATGGTTCCGGGCCGTGAAACGGAGCGTATGGGCACCGTATGAGGCGCGGCTCCGGCGTCACCGTGTGAGCCGGGGATCGCTTCGAGTGGGGACGGTGTGCGCACAGGCTGGCCTGCAGCGCCGGCAGTGGGATGCGTACCCGGCTGAAAGACGGAGCGCTGGGGCAAAGCGTGAGGTGCAGCGCCTGAGTCGTCGGGTGCGCCGGGCGGCGACGCCGTGCGGGCAGACACCTGCTGGCCTGCACCGCTCGCGGCGGGAAGCGTCCCGGGCCGTGAAACGGAGCGTGTGGGCACCGCGTGAGGTGCGGCACCGGCGTTGTCGGGAGCGCCGGGCAGGGATGCCGTGCTCGCAGGCATCTGCTGGCCTGCGCCGCTCGCAGTGGGAAGCGTCCCGGGCCTTGAGACGGAGCGCGCGGGCACCGTGTGCGGTGCGGCGCCGGGACCGGCGGTGGGGATCGCCCCGGGGGGCGACGCAGCGCTCGCGACGCCGTATGAACCGGGGCCCGCAGCAGGAATCGTCCCGGAGCGGGGAACCGCCCCCGACGCGGCGCCGAGGTCGCCGGGCATGCCCGGCTGTGGCCCGGTAGCGATCGGGATGTCCGGGCCGGTGGCAGCCTCGTCGGCGCCCGGCGCGACCGGCGTGCCGTCCGGCCCGAGCGGACGCTCGAGCGGAACGCGCTGCAGCGTCACGCGCTCGTCGATGGCCACGCCGAACGCCGCTTCGAGCGCAGTGGAGAACTCGAGGATGTCCGGGTACCGGTGGGCGGGATCGATGGCCATCCCGCGCGCCACGACCGCGTCGACCGCCAACGGGATGCCGCCTGCGACGCTCACCGGCGGACGCTCCGCGGTGAGGTGCTTCATCAGAAGCTGCTCCTCGTTCGCGTCGATGAAGGGCGGGAAGCCGGTGAGCAGCTCGAAGACGATCACCGCCAGCGAGTACTGGTCCGCGCGGCCGTCTATGTTGCGGTCGCCGACGATGACTTCGGGGGCCATGTACCCGGGCGTGCCGAAGACGATGCCGGTCCGCGTGAGCGAGCTCCCAGTCGGCCGGGCGATGCCGAAGTCGAAGAGCGTGACGTGGCCGTCCGCGCCGACCATGACGTTGGCCGGCTTTAGATCGCGGTGCACCACGCCGCGCGCGTGGACCTGGGCGAGCGCGACCGAAAGCTGCCGGACCACGTTGAGGACCTCGTCGCCGCCCAGCCTTCCGCCGCGCGAGCGCACCAGTGCCGAGAGTGGCTGGCCCTCGACGTAGCGCATCACGATGAACGGGATGTTCCGGTGCCGGCCGACCGCGTGGATCGCCACCACGTTGGGGTGGTCGATCGCCGCGAGCACGCGCCCCTCGCGCAGGAAGCGTTCGGCGAACTCGGGATCCGGCAGCTTCGAAGAGAGCGTCTTGAGCGCGACCTGCCGGCCGAGTCGTTCGTCTGCGGCGAGGAAGACCGTCCCCATTCCGCCGCGGCCGATCACCTTCTCGATGCGCCAGGTGTTCTCGACGAGCTCACCGATCTGCAGATCGGGCGCCGTGGAATCCTTTGCGATGCCGCACGCGGGACACGCCATCGCTTCGGCGGAAAGCTCGTTCCCACAGCTTGCGCAGATGTCGGCCATGAAGAGCGGCCAGCGTAGCCGAAGCGCCGCCGCTCGTGGTCGCCGCGCGACCCCATGGACGCCGGCCCGTGACACGCGAACCGCGCGCTCCGAAGCGCTCTACGCGCCGGCCCGTCGCGCCAGCCGCAGCGAGCCCTCCACGCCAGCGCCGTAGGCCAGGTGCGCGGCGAGCGCCTTGAGGTGTGAAGAGACGGGATACTTCTTTGGACCCGACGCCAGCCGCAGAGCCGGAACGGCGATCTCGTCGCCGAGGAGCCACAGCGACGCACCGAGCGCCAGTCCGGCGGCGAATGGAAGCCGGCGTGCGCCGCGGGAGAGGAGCGCGAACGCCATCCCCCAGAGGGCGCCGTAGCCGTAATGCACGGCGAGGCCGGCCTTCTTGAGCGCGTCTCCCTGCAGATCCTTCTTGATGAGCCTGCCGAGCCGGATCGCCATGAGCTCCGTGGCATTCTTGTCGAGGCTGACCTGCTGCTCGCGCTTCTGGTCGGACGCGCCCTGGAGCTTTGAGGCGAGGCTTTGCGCCGGGGACATCAGCCAGGTGCCCAGGGCACCGGCGATCGCACCCGCGGCTGCATCGATCAACAGAGGTGGTTTACGAGAGCCCATGCCGGAACGATGTGCATCGCTCCGCCCGGGCGAAGTGGCCGGCCGCACGGCCCCCTGCCGGGAACACCGGCGGCAGCGCGCTCAACCGCAGCGGGCGGGTGGCGTCGCGTCGCAGGTCACCACCTGCTTGGGAGCGGGGACCTTCTGGATCGGCGTCACCCGCGCGCGCGCCATCGCTACTTCGGCGGTCCGGACGGCGCTGATGGCCACCACCAGGGAGAGGATGAACGCGAACGCGATCGCGATCGCCGCGGCGATCGGGGCAAGACGATCCACCTTCCCTTCGAACGAAGGGTCCAGCTGCTGCGCGAACATAGAAGGCTCCGAGAGGTCAGCGGCGCCGCGGAAGAAGCAGCGCCATCGGCCATCGATACGGAGGTCCCCCCGGGCGATTGCACGGAGCGACCGCCGGGCGAAAAGTCGCGAGCATCCAAAGGGTTGCGCGCCGGGGGTCGCGAAAATCCGGGTGGGAAATGCGGTAGAACCCGCCGGATGCGCGCTCGGAACTGGGTCGCTCTGCTGTCGCTTGCGGTCGTCGCCGCCTGCTCCAGCGAAGGAGGCTGCGGAGGTTGTGGTGCCTTCGCGCCGTTGCCGGATGCACAGCGGCTGGATGCTCCGAAGGTCGATCACGCCGCCGATGTGCGCGTGACCGACGGCGGCCTCTCGGTGCTCAACCAGAACTGGGAGGGCATCCTCGCGCAGTTCGCGCCGGGCCGGGTGCTGTCGGTGCCGCTGCCGTGCACCATCCAGAACGTCACCGGCATCGGCGACGTGGCGATCGCCGACATGGGCAGTTCAGGCTGCGCGTCCGAATCCTGCGGGTTGATGGACGGCGTGTGCGACAGCCGCGACGAGCCGCGCCAGGTCGACGTGTACTTCCACGGCCTGCGCTTCGAGCCGGGGCCGCCGGATCGGCTGGTGGCGATCGCCGACCTCGAGGTGTCCACCGGCACCTTCTATGTGGACTCGGTGAGCCGCAAGCACCTGCTCTGCCTTCTGCAGAGTCCGTTCAAGTGCGGCGTGGACTTCGACACCGCGCGCAACGCGCCGGCACAGTCCACCTTCGCGCTGCAGCTGAGGATGACGTTCGACCCGGTGTGGGACCAGCTGCTCCGCCTCGAGGTGGCGGACATCGACGGCGCGCAGGTCTGCGGATCCGGCGAGTCGCCGCCCGACTGCCTCGATCCGGCGGACCTGATCATCACCAACGCCGGGAGCTGCTCGGGCGTCTGCAACGCCGGAAGCTGGGAGCCGGTGAAGGCGGTCATCCTCTCGCAGGTGGTGGGCTCGCTGAAGAGCGCGCTGCAGGAGGCGATCGACCGGCAGCAGTGTCAGCCGTGCAGCTCCGGCGAGCCCGCCTGCCCCGTCTTTGCTGGTGCCACCAGCACCTGCGAGCTGGACGGGAGCGGCTCCGACGCCGGCATCTGCCGGGACACCGACACCGGCCGGTGCGTGCCCGCGCTCTTCGGCATCGAGGGGCGGGTGGATTCTGCCTCCGCGCTCGCGCCGATGCTGTCCACCGGAACGCCGAAGCTGGACGTGTCGCTCGCGCTGGGTGGGAGCGCCAGCGCGGACACCGGAGTGACGGTGGCCTTCCGGGGCGCCGCGCGGGAGGAGGCGGTCGCTCCCTGCGTGCCGGCGCTGCCTGCCCCGGCCATCACGCCGGTCCCCGCGCCGCAGCTCGACGCCGAAGCCGCGCAGCCGTACGACGTCGCGCTGTCCGTCTCGCGCGCGTATCTCAACCAGCTTGGGCACCACGCCGAGCAGAGCGGGGCGCTCTGCGTGACGCTCACCACCGCGTCGTTGCCCGTCCTCGAGTCCGGGCTGTTCAAGACGCTGCTCCCGTCGCTGGGTGCGGTGCAGGGCGATCGCGACGTCCCGATGGCGGTGACGCTCCGGCCCCAGAAGCCGCCCACCTTCCGGATCGGCCGCGGCGAGGTCGGCGAGGACGGGACGCTCATCAGCCCGCTCGTCACGCTATCGATGAAGGACCTCGAGCTCGACTTCTACGCGCAGCTCGAGGAGCGCCCGGTGCGGCTGTTCACGCTGGTGGTGGACGTGAACGTGCCGCTGGCGCTGCAGTTCGAGGGCTGTGACACGGTGCAGCCGATGATCGGCTCCCTGGAGGGGGCGATCACCGTCACCGCGACGAAGAACAGCGAGATCCTCGCCGAGAACGTGGACGACTTCGCGAAGCTCGTGCCCGCGTTCATCGCGCTCGCCGAGCCCGCGCTCGCACAGGGGCTGCCCACCTTCACGCTGCCGGACTTCGGCGCGTTCAAGGCGGCGATCGTCGAGGCGCACGGAGTCAACCCGATGGGCGCCACCGGGAACTTCGAGCACGTGGGGCTCTACGCGCAGCTGCTCCCTTCCAGCGCCGAGTGCGCCGGTGCGGCACCGTCCGTTCGCGCGCAGTTGAAGGAGGCGCGCGTGCCCACCGAGGCGCAGATGCTCGGCGGAAAGACGCTGCCGTGGCCGACCGCGGTGATCGTCGTCGAATCGAACGCGGCCGATGCGCGCTACCAGTACCGCGTCAACGGCGGCTTCTGGTCCACGCTGCGGCCGGCCCGCGCCGACGGGACGATCGAGGTGACGCACCCGGCGCTGGTGGCGGAGGGCACGCACCGGATCGAGGTGCGCGCGCGACGGTCCGGCGGCCCTGGCGTGTCGTCCGTGCCGGTGGTGGTGCCCGTCACCGTGGATTGGTCCGCTCCGACGGTGCGCTTCGAAGCGGATCGCCTGAGCGATCGCCTGAAGGTCATCGCCCACGATGCGGTGACGAAGGACGAAGACTTGCGCTTCGCCTGGCGCGTGGGAGACGGACCCTTCTCCGACTTCGGCCCCGCGCGCGAGGTGATGCTGAGCGCCATCGAACGTGCAGGTGGCCTCACCGTTCGCGTGCGCGACGAAGCCGGGCACATCACCGAAGCGACCTGGCGCGCGCCCACCGAGGTGGAACGGCTGGAAGAAGCCAGCCCTGCAACCGGGAACGCAGGAGGCTGCGCCGCCATCCCCGGCTCGACGCCAGGCTGGCTCGCTCTCATCGCCCTGTGGCGCACGACCTCCCGTCGCCGAAAATGACCGAAGCGCCCGAGCCGGGTGGACGGCGGACAGCAGACGGAAGACCGCCGTCACAAGCACCAGAGAAACGCCGCGCTCACCAACGGCACGTAGATGAGGAACGCGAGGAACAGGTACCCCAAAAGGTGCTTGAACTCGATCTTCGCCACCGCCAACAGCGGCAGCGCCCAGAACGGCTGGATCAGATCCGAAGCCATGTCGCCCCACGCGTACGCCAGCACCACCTTGTTCGGGGCGACGCCGAGCGTCTTCGCGGCCTGGAGCAGGTACGGCGCTTCGATCGCCCACTTCGAGCCGCCCGAGGGCACGAAGTAGTTCACGATCCCGCTGTACCAGTAGACGATCGCCGGGAACGTCTTCGCGCTGCCGAGTGAGACGAACGCCTGGCCGATCTGCTCGGTGAGGCCGGTGAACTTGAAGACCCCGTAGATGCCCGCGTAGAGCGGGAACTGCAGGACGATCCCGCTGAGCACGCTGCCCGCCTCCTCCGCCGCCTTGAGCAGGCGCGCAGGTGTCCCGTGCAGGAGGATTGCCAGCGAGAGGAACAGGAAGTTCACTGTGTTGATGTTGAGCGCCTGCCAGCCCTTCGCCAGCGCGATGGCCGAGAACGCCAGCGCGCACAGCCCGAAGGCGATGTTCAGCACCGGCGAGTGATCGAGCAGGTTGGCGAAGGTGCGCTCCTCTGGGACGGGCGGCGGCTCGAAGCGGCCGAAGCTCTCGACCAGCGCGGGATCGACGCGCACGGTGTGCTCGGGCCTGGGGTGGAGCACGCCGGCCAGCACGGTCAGCACGATGACCACCACGGCCACCAGCACGAGGTTGAACGCGCTGAACAGGGTGGTGTCGATGGGCAGCACCCCGAGCTGGTGTTCGAGGAAGTGGCCCGGGGTGGCCACGAGCAGCGGCGCGGACGCGGAGAGACCGGAGTGCCACGTCGCGCCCAGCCCGAAGTACGCGCAGGCGACCAGGAGCCGGTAATCCACCTCGGGTTGGCGCCGGACGATGAAGCGCACCATGACCGCGGAGGCGACGAGCGACAGGCCCCAGTTGACGTAGGCCAGCGCCATCGAGAGCAGCGCCATCAGCATCACCGCCCGCCGCGGCGTGCGGGCGAGCGAGGCCACCTTCTCCAGCATCAGCCGCACCGGCGCGGTGAGCGCGAGCAGATAGCCGCTGAAGAGGACCAGCGCCATCTGCATGGAGAAGGTGAGCAGCTCCCAGAAGCCGTTGCCCCATCCCTCGAGCACCTGCCGCGGCCCGGCGTGGCCCCAGGTCATCCCGAGCGCGAAGGTGACGAAGGTCAGCAGCACCGCGATCGCGAACGAGGACGGGACGTATCGGGCGCTGAAGCGGCCCAGGGCGTCGGCGATGCGTACGAGGAGATCCATGCGTGTTCACCCGGATCGCCGCGGCGGGGTGGCCCGCGCGCGCCGCGGCGCCGAGTTCACCCGATCCGCGCCGGTGCGCCAGTTCCTGGGCTCTGGCGCCGCCCAGCTGGACATCCCGGCGGATTCGTAGTGCCAATGCGCCCGTGACCGGACCGGATTCAGATTCCGAAGCAGCGCCGAGGGAGATCGAACGCAAGTACCTGCTGCGCGGGCTCCCGGACGAGGCGAGGGCGCGCGGGGTGCCGAAGGAGATCGAACAGGGGTGGATCCCGGGCACGACGCTGCAGGAACGTCTGCGGCGTGTGCGCGCCGCGGACGGATCCGAACGCCGCTTCCGCACGGTGAAGCTGGGGCGCGGCGTCTCGCGCATCGAGGTGGAGGAGGAGACGCCGGCGGACCTCTTCGAACGGATGTGGCCGCTGACCGAGGGCCGGCGGGTGCACAAGCGGCGGTGGGTCGTGGAGTCGGGCGAGCGCCGGTGGGAGATCGACGAGTTCCTCGATCGCTCGTTGGTGCTGGCGGAGATCGAGCTGGAGCGCGAGGACGAGCCGGTCGTCCTTCCGGAGTGGCTGGCGCCCTGGGTGGTGCGCGAGGTCACCGGCGAGGACGCGTACGTGAACGTGAACCTCGCCCGGTAGGCAGCCGCCTTCGAACGCACATGCGTCAGGAGCCTTCCGGCGCTATGAGCGTCGCGCATGTCGAACCTGGTCGTCGGAATGAAGGTGCGCTACCTGCCGCAGCCCGACTGGGGCGTGGGGCACCTGGTGGCGCTGCACGAGAACGGGACCCGCGCGGAGGTGCAGTTTCCGGGACGGCAGGGGGGTGCGCCGGTGCTGGTGTCGACGCGCGGTGGGGCGCTCGTCGGCCATGCGTTCTCGGCGGGCGATCCGGTGAAGACGGACAAGGGCCGCGCGGCCACCATCCTGCGCGAGGAGGAGGGGGCGCGCGGGCTGCGCCGCTACGCAGTCCGCTTCGAGGACGGCAGCGAGGACGAGTTCCCCGAGAGCGCGCTCCGGGCGGCGCCGCCGAAGCCGGACATGCTGATGCTCCTTCGCGACGGGCGCGTGGGCGATGCGCAGGCGTTCGAGCTCAGGCGGCAGGCGCTCTTCCTCGACGACGAGCGGCGCAACGACGCGCTCGGGGCGCTGTTCGCGTCCCGGGTGATGGTGAAGCCGCACCAGGTGGGCGTGGTGCAGCGCGTACTGTCCGCACGGCGGCCGCGGTTCGTGCTCGCGGACGAGGTGGGCCTCGGCAAGACCATCGAGGCGGGGATGATCTTCTCCGCGCTCCGCCTCTCCGGGCTCGCCAACCGCGTGCTGGTGGTGGCACCCAGCCACCTCACGGTGCAGTGGCTCGCGGAGCTGTTCCACAAGTTCAACCAGCTCTTCACGCTCCTGGATGGCGACCGCTACCTGCAGTCGCTCAAGGAGCAACCGGGCATCAGCCCCTGGGCGCGCTTCCCGCGCGTGGTGACCTCGCTGGAGATGCTCTCGCGCGCCGAGGAGCACGTCGCGCAGGCCGGCGCGGAGAACGCCTTCTGGGACCTGGTGATCATCGACGAGGCGCACCACCTCAAGGGCGAGAAGGCGTTCGCTGCGGCGAAGGCGCTGGCGAAGAACACCTGGGGGTTGTTGCTCCTGACCGCCACGCCGATGCAGCTCGACCCCGAGGAGTACCGCGGACTGCTCACGTTGATCGATCCCGAGACCGCGCCGACCGCGGCGGGCTTCCGGGAGCGGCTCGCGCGGCAGGAGGAGCTCTCTGCGGCGGTGCGGGCGCTGTTGTCGTCCGGCGGCGGTGGCAAGGCGAAGAGCGCGGCCGGTGCGATCGAGGCGCTCGCGGCGAAGTTCCCGGACGATGTGAAGCTGAAGCAGCGGGCGGACGATCGCGACGCGCTGCTCGCCCACCTCGCGGAGACCTACTCTCTGTCCGAGCGGCTGATCCGCAACCGCCGCGCGGTGGTGGGCGGGTTCGCCGAGCGCCGCCTGCGCCGCCACGAGGTGACGCTGAGCGACGCCGAGGAGAAGGCGCGCGAACAGGTGCTACAGACGCTCCGCGAGAGCGGGACGCTCAAGGGGGCGCCGCTCTCCAACCTGCTCCGCCGCCTCGAGTCATCCCCTGCCGCGTTCAACGAGACGGTGCGGAGCGCGAAGGCCCTGGCCACGATGCAGGACGCGCTGCTTCTGCCGGATCGCGACGCCAAGCTGCAGGCGTTCCTGCTGGTGCTCCGGGAGATTTGGCAGGCGGAACCGGACGCGAAGGTGCTGGTGTTCACCGAAGCGCGCGCCACGCTCGAGTGGCTGCAGAGGCAGCTATCGATGCAGAACGTGGAGGCACTCGGGTACCACGGCGATCTGCAGTTGGTGGAGCGTGACCGGCAGGTGGCCCGCTTCCGCGATCCGGAGGGACCGAAGGTGCTCATCTGCACCGAGGTCGGCGGCGAGGGCCGCAACTTCCAGTTCGCGCACCACCTGGTGAACTACGACCTCCCCTGGAGCCCGGCGACGATGGAGCAGCGCATCGGCCGGCTGGACCGCATCGGCCAGACCCGGCCGGTGGAGATCCACGTCTTCGATCCGAAGGGCACGCTCGCCTCCGAGGTGCTGGCGCTCCTCAGCGAGGCGATCGGCGTGTTCGACGAGACGGTGGGTGGCCTAGACGCGGTGCTGGAGGAGGTGGAGGGCCGGCTGACGGAGCTGGCGCTCACCTCGCCGGAGGTGCGCGCCGCGTACGCGAAGGAGCTGAAGGGGAAGGTCGCCGCCGCGAGAGACCAGGTGAAGCGCGCATACGACCCGCTGCTGGATCTGCGCAGCTTCGATCGCGCCGCGGTGGAGGCGCTGGTGCGGCGCGCGCAGGAGCGGATGGGGATCGACGAGGAGGAAGGGGACGACGACGCGCCCGGGCTGGAGGACGGCCTGTGGACGATCGCGCGCGATCTCGACGAGCGCCTCGAGGACACGGTCACGGAGCTGGCGCGCCGGGTGGGGATCTCCGTGGACACGGAGGAGCAGGTCGAGGCGTTCCAGTGCGCGTTCCACTTCGGGCACGCGCTCAACGTAGAGGCGTTGCCGGGCATCGACCTCACGCAGGAGAAGACGTACCTGGGCACGTTCTGGCGCGACACCGCGGTCGAGCGCGAGGAGATCGAATACTTCGCCACGGGCCACCCGGTGGTGGAGGCGCTGTTCGGTTTTCTGCGCGACGGTCCGTATGGGCGCACGGCGTTCCGCTACGTGGAGAAGCGCGGAGCGCCGAAGTCGAAGGGGCTGGAGGCGCTCTTCCACATCGTCCCGCCGGAGCCGGAGGACACCTCGCCCGGCGCACGGGTCCCCTCGCGGCAGCTCGCGCGGTTCATCGATCGCTGGCTGATCCACGTCGCGGTCACTCTGGGCCCGGATGGGAAGCCGAAGGTCGATCGCGCCGTGCTGCCCACGCTCGAGCGGACCGGCCAGACGCTCAAGGGTGACCAGGTCCGCGCGGCGTTCCCGGACTGGGCGCGGTTCGTCGATCCCGCCGTCGCGCTGGCGACGAAGGAGGCCGAGGCGCAGCTGGCGGCCGTTGCGGCGAAGGCGAAGAAGGCGCTCGAAACCGAACGGGACGCGACGATCGCCCGGCTCCGTCTGTCGCTCGGCCACCAGGGTCTGGGCCAGAAGGCGATCGACGCCCAGGTGAAGGCGGAGGAGGCGCACTATGCGCGGCTTCTCGGGGCGCTCGCCGGCCTGAAGGTCGTTCCGGATGCGGTGGCCGGGTTCGTGATCAACCGCTGACTGTCGCAGGGGGCTCGGGTAGATCGCCGCGCATGGCCACACTCGTCCTCATCCGTCACGGGCAGTCGATCTGGAACCTCGAGAACCGCTTCACCGGCTGGGTGGACGTTCCGCTCTCGCCGAAGGGGCGCGAAGAGGCGAAGCGCGCGGGCGAGCTGATCCGCGATCTGAAGTTCGACGTCGCCTACACGTCGATGCTCTCGCGCGCGCAGGAGACGCTGCGGATCGTGCTGGAGACGATCGGCCAGCAGCCGCCGATCATCCGCGATCAGGCGCTCAATGAGCGGCACTACGGCGACCTGCAGGGCCTCAACAAGGCGGAGACGGCGGCGAAGTACGGCGACGCGCAGGTGAAGATCTGGCGGCGCTCCTACGACGTCCCGCCGCCCAACGGCGAGTCGCTCGAGCTGTGCGCCAAGCGGACGCTCCCGTTCTTCGAGCGGGCGATCGGCGGCGACCTCAAGCAGGGCAAGAACGTGCTGGTCGTCGCCCACGGCAACTCCAACCGCAGCATCGTGATGGAGCTGGAGCACCTCACCGGCGAACAGATCGTCGGCGTGGAGCTCGAGACCGGCGTGCCCATCGTCTACGAGATGGACGCGTCGCTGAAGGTGCTCAACAAGACCATCCGGCACCACTGAGCGCGTGGGAGCCGGCCCGCGCGCCGGCCTTCCCGGCGAACGCTGAGTGTCCGGCGCCCTGTCGATGCGCACCTGACGGGAAGCCGGAGGGACGTCATGGTGCGCAGGTTGCGGTGGGTGGTCGGGACGGTGGCGGTGGCGATGCTGTTCGCGTGCGCCACCGAAGAGAGCGCCGAGCAGGAAGGCACCACGGTGGTCGTGCAGACGACCACGAAGCGCCGTGCCGTGGACGCGGAGCAGGCGCGCAGGCTGCAGCAGGCCGAAGCGGAACGTCGTGCCGCCGCCGAACGCGAGCGTCAGGCGCGCCGCCGCGCCGAACAGGTGCAACAGCGCGCCGAGGCGTTGAGGGCGCGCGAGTCGGAGCTGCAGGAGCAGGCCCGCCGCGAAGCGCAGCGTTCGACCGAGCTGTCGCAGCAGCTCGAAGCGCAACGTGCGCACGAAGCCGAACGGGCGGAGCAGGCTGCGCAGCAGGCCGAGGCGGCGGAGAAGCGCGCCGCCGCCGCCCGGCAAAAGCTGGAGCAGCGGGACGCTGAATTGGCGCAACTGCGCGCACAGCAGCAGGAGCTCGAGGCACGGCTGAAGGCGCAGGAGGAGGCCACGAAGCAGCGCGACGAGGCGCTCGCCGCCGAACGGCGCCAGCGCGAAGAGGCGGAGGCGCGCACGCGCGAGGCGCTGGAGCAGGTGGCCACCGTGAAGCAGGAGGCCCGCGGCCTGGTGGTCTCGCTGGCCGAGCCGGTCCTGTTCCAGTTCAACGAGGCGAAGCTCCGCTCGGGCGCCCGCGAGCGCCTGGATGTCATCGCGTCCGCGCTGCGCCAGTCCGGAGAGGGCTCGTTCCGGATCGAAGGCCACACGGATTCGATTGGCTCGGACGCGTTCAACATCGACCTCTCGCGGCGTCGCGCCGAGGCAGTACGCGACTATCTGATCGAAAAGGGCGTTCCGGCGGATCAGATCGAGGCGGTCGGCTTCGGAGAGCTCCGGCCGGTGGCGTCCAACGAGACCGCCAGCGGCCGCGCCGCGAACCGGCGCGTGGAGATCGTCCTGCCGGAGTTCGGGCGCGGCCCCGCGGTGGGCGGCGCCGGGACCAGCGGAACGCCCGAGCCGGGGAGGTAGAGGGCTCCAGGGCGTGTGAAACACTGCGCGATGCCAGGGATGAATGCGGTGCGGACAGCGCACGACGAGCGCGGTGGTCCGTTGCGCGCTCACCGGGTACTCCGCAGCAGTGGCGTGGATCTCATAGGCGGCTGGGCAGGGCGAGGCGGGCTCCTTCGCGCTCGCACCGGGGCCCATCCGCGACGGTTGGAGTTGGACCCGGAGGTACGGCTGACGGGGAGATCCCACGATCGGCGAACCCGCCCGCTTGCATGACGACGGTTTGGTACAAGGTCTCGTATCTGCTCGGCGTGGAAGGGAAGGTGACTCCGGCGTCGCTCGCCCGGGAGATGGGGGTGACGCGGCAGGCTGCGGGCAAGCATCTGAGGCGGATGGCCCAGCGCGGCCAGCTGGTGAGGGTCGGCGCGGCTCGGACGGTTCGTTATCTCGCGCCGCCCCGGGGCGCTGACGACCGATACCTCCCGACGCGATTCTGGGAGGGCATCACGCGCACGCAGCCTCAGGTGCACCGCATCCACCTCGCGCGTTCGGGCGTGGCGCTCAGGTGGCGCAAGCAGGTGAAGCCGTTGCTCGCGCACCTCGACTGGCAGCACCGCTTCATGTTCCTGGACTTCGCCGGCGTCGAGGATGCCAGCGAGCCGTTCCTCGATGAGCTCCTCCGGGTCGCGCCTCAAAGTTCCTGCGCGCTGTTCATGCCCATCAACGTCTGCCCGGAGCTGCAGAAGAAGATCGCCCGGGTGAGGTTGATGACGGAGCGCGAGGGTTCGGACGACACGCCCGACGAGTGCTGCTCGTAGCGCTCAGGCGCGCTCGTCGTCTTCGGCGGGCATCGGACCTTCCGGTCTCAGCTGTGTCTGCGACGCGGGGAGGTCCTTCCGGTACGGCGCCAGCGCCTTGCGGAAGTTCTCGGTCCATTCCACCGGCTTCCGCGTCCTGGGGTCGATCCGCACCATCGTCCGGGTGCCGGTGGCGTAGGGGAGATCCTCGTCGAGCGGTAGCAGGCAGAACCCGAACGTGAGGCTGGTGCGTCCGAGCTTTTCGACCCACACCCGCGCGCGGACCTCGCCCACGCCGATGACCGGGCGCAGGTACTCGAGGTGGTTCGCCCGCACCAGCTGGAACTGATCCGGGTTCGACGTGTCGTCGAGGATCCCGCGCCAGCCCAGGTGCTTCCAGAAGGAGCCGACGGTGCGCTCGAAGTAGAGAATGTACCGCGCGTTGTGGAGGATGCCGAACGCGTCGAGGTCGTCGAAGTAGACGCCGTGGACCTGCTCGTGGAACCGCATGGTTCGCCCTTCTAATCGTTCCCGCCCGGCGCCGCCCTCGGCTTTCCGCCGGCACGGAGCACCGCCGCCTCGAGCACCTCGTACGGCTGGCACCCGACCACGAAGTACGGGCCGATGAAGAAGGAGGGGATCCCGGTCACGCCCTTGCGCTGGCCTTCGCGGGTGTGGTCGTCCACCCGCCGCTGAAAGACCGGATCGTCCGCAGCGGTGAGCGCCTTGTCCGGGTCGAGCCCGGCCTTCTCGGCGCACCGGCGCAGCACCTCGTCCTTTTCGAGATCCTCCTGCGCGCGCCAGTGCGCGTGCATCGCCGCGTTGCGAAAGGCGTCCAGCTTGCCCTCGTCCCGCGCGTGCTCGGCGATCGCCAGCGCGCGGCGGGTGTTGGGCAGGTGCGACACCTGTTCGAGCGGCGGATCGATCCCGAAGCTGGCGGAGAAGCGGCGCATGTGCTCGCGCATCGCCGGCAGCCGCTCCGGCGGGAAGATCTCAGAAAGCTCGCGCCCGCCCCTGGGCGTGTCCGGGCGCAGCTCGAACGGACGCCAGTCGATCTCCACGTCGTACGTCTTCTGCAGCCTGACCAGGCTGCTCTGCTCCGCGACGAAGCAGAACGGTCAGACGAAGTCCGAGTACAGCTCGATGCGAACGCTCATGGCGCCACATCACTAGCCGCGGACCCATGGCCGGGCAACCGGGACCGCGCCCGGTTCAGCCCACCTTGCGCTGTTCGTCGAGCGGCACCACCGGCGCGGCGGCGGTGGAGGCGGAGGACGGTTTCCCCACTTTCAGGCGCAACAGCAGCTTCGCGCTGGGGAGCAGGAACACCACCGCACCGATCCCGGCGAACCCCAGCGGCGCGCCCACCGGCGGGCTGTCGTGAAGCGTCCCCTGCAGGTTCGCCCAGGAGTAGTCACCATCGAGCGCGGTCTTCAGCGCGACGAGGTGCAGCACGGTGCCCGCAAGTCCGGTGACCACGCCGAGCGCGCCGACGATCCGCGCCACCCAGGCGAAGAACGCGCGCGACTTCGGGACCACGGCGACGATGAGCAGCACCAGCCCCAGCGCCGAGTAGATCACCGGGATCCACTGGAGCAGGTTGTCGCTGTCCACGCCGACGAAGTGGGCGATCCACGCGTCGGCCCCGAGCAGGATCAACCCGGGCAGGATGGCCAGGGCGATCGCCTTGCGCGAGTTGCGCCGGGCCCACAGCAAGAGTCTACCGATCATCCGTCCTCCAGAAGGGCGATTGTGGGCGGATCAGATGCGGAAGGGGAAGCGCGGTGACGAAGGCTCCGGTCGCACGGCCGTTGGGCCAACGACGCGTCAGGCGCGCAACCGTTCGCGCAGCGCGCGGGCCCGGCCCTGCAGATCCGCGTCCATGCTGGTGAGCTCGATCGACTTCAGCCGTTCCGTCAGGCTGCTGGGCAACTTGCCCTTGAGCTTGCCCTCGCCCTCCATCGCCTCGAGCTTCGCCAGCGCCTTGTCGGCGATCCGCTCGCGCGGGTGGTCGAGCAGCGAATCGAGGAAGTAGGCGTCCTCGGGGAGGTCGGGGTACTTCTCCAGAAAGTCGATGACCCCCTGGACCCAGCTCTTCCGGTCCATCTCGCGCAGCTTCATCATCGCCTCGCGGCGCGCGTCCCGCTGCTGCTTCCTCTCGCCGGTGGGATCGAAGACCTTCGCGATGCCCTCGGGGAGATCGCCGTTGCCGGTGAAGAGCGCGTCCGCGGCGGCCTTGTACTTCTGGTAGCTCGCGCTCTGTTCGAGCCGCTGCTGTTCGCGGTCGTCGTGGCGCGAGTGGTACTTGCTCTTGCCGCGCTGCGCGTCGAGCTCCCGCCAGGTCTTTTTCCGCTTCCCGGTGAAGCCGGTGGAGTTGTCGTCGTCGTCTCTTCTGGCCATGACGTCCATCCCTTCAGGCGGGCCTGCGCGCGTTCCAGAGCGCCCACAGCCCGCGATAGACGAGCGCCCGGACCGCCGCGTCATCCTGCAGCTCGCTCCCGGCCAGCGCCTCGTCGGCGTACGCCGTGAGCGGGGCGGGGAGGCCGGCGCCGTCCGCCGGCGCCTGATCCAGCTCACCGCGCGCAATCGCGCGGAGCCCGGGTCCCCAACCCGTCTCCAGCATCGCAAACAACTCGAACAACAGATAGCGGGTGGTCGCGTACGCCTCATCCGACAACCCCGCCTCGTCGATCCACTGGACCAGCGCGTCCTCGCGGTTCTCGAACGCGTGCGTCAGCCGCTCGAGCGTGCGCGGATCGCCCTCGGGCAGATCCTCCACCCACCGCCACGCAGCTTCCACGAACGCGTCGTCGGGCTCTCCCGGAGAGAACACCGGCGGAGGCGTGGGTTTCGGCCGCTTCCTGGGCCGCGGCCGCTCGGTGGGCCGCAGCTCGACCGTGTTGCCGGAGGCGACCAAGTCCCACAGGCCCAGGAGGTTCTGGTACAGCCGCCGGGCGATCTCCGGATCGGGGAAGTGCGGCTCGCCTTCGAAGAGCCCGGGGATGACGGCGCTCGCCGCCTCGCCCGCCTGATGTCCGGCCACGAAGCGCGCCAGCACCCCCTGCGTGTCGAACCGGCTGCCGGCCAATTCGAGCAGCCCATCGAGCACCTCAGCGCCCTCGAAGTGGCGTTTGAACATGACCCATCCTCAGCGGGGACGGGCGCGGAACCAGTGGTGCTTCCACGCCTTGATCCCGACGAAGAGTACCGCCACCGCCGCGAACAGCACGCCGAGCGCCCAAAGCCGCGTGCGGGTGAGCTCCCCGCGCGCATACTGCTCCCAGCCGAGGAGGACGATCGCGCCCGCCGCCCACGCCGCGAACGGGTTGTGTTCCTTCTTGAACGCGCGCGGCAGATCGAACCGGTGCTCGGTGAAGCCGGCGTACGCGGGCGTGAGCCGCGGAATCCACCTGGGGACCTTCCGGCAGAAGTCCTCGAACGCGGCGCCGAAGCGGCCGCGCAGGAAGTTCTCCTCCGCGCGGATGATGAAGAAGTACTCGCCGAAGAAGAACGTGAGGCCGACCACGTAGACCCATGGATCGTGGGCGATGAGCAGAAGCCCGAGGACGATCCCCAGGTTCCCCAGGTACAGGGGGTTGCGCACGAAGGAGTAGGGCCCGCGGGTGTTCAGCGAGTCCGCGCGCAGCGTGTTGCCCTGGCCGCTCGTGCCCTCGAGCACCACGCCCAGCGTGTAGAAGCGCAACGCCTGGCCGAGGAACGCCACCACCAGGCCGGCCACGTTCAACGCGGCGTCCACCTCCGGGCCACCGGGGCCATCGGCGCCGCGTGACCTCCAGAGCAGAAAACCCATCAGGGCGATCACCGGCACGGGCGTGAAGCTCCGGAAGCGGAAGAGGACGTTGCCCAGGCTGATCGTCGGCGAGGTGGACATCACGGAAGGACGGCGCGCGTACCACATCGCCCGGGGCGTGCCCAGCCGTCGGTCGCCCGGCCGCTTCGCGCGGCGATGGCTGCCCGCGCGCATGTGGCATATGAAGGCGCCCGGCCGGTCCTCGAATGGCTCGACTCAAGCTCCCGTCGCTGTGGCCCCACACGGTCTGTGCCGCGACGCTCGTTCTCTTCCCGCTCATCACCCGGGCGCAGCTCCTGTGGGAGAAGCAGCTCCCCTTCGGCGTGCCCGACCTCCACGGGGTGGTGGCCGATCTCTCGATGGCGCTGGTGGCGGCCCTCGTGGTGCTGGCGCTCTCACGGCTGAGCCGCATTGCCGCCGCGGTGGCGGCGTTGGCGTGGGTGCTTCTGACCTTCGCCAACTACGAGCACGTCCACACCTTCGACGCGGCGGTGTCGACGACGCTGGCGAAGTACCTGCTCGATCCGACCTTCTTCGAGGGCTCGGCGCTCCACGCCACGCACCCGGTGCTCCTCGCGTTCGCGCTTCTGGGGGCGATCGGTCCGTGGGTGCGGCGGCCGAAGGCCACACCTTCCCGTCAGGTGCTCGGGGTGGCGGGCGGACTGGCGGTGGTGTTGCTGGGCGTGGCGATCGCCTGGCCGGTGCGCGCGCAGCACGTCGCGTGGCGGCAGAGCCACTTCATGCTGCTCGCCGCGCGCAGCCAGCTCGCCGCCGTGGTGCGGGCTGAGCCGCTCGGTCCGTCCTCTCCGGCGGTGGACGCGCTCTTCCGCGCGGATCTCTCCGGCCAGCCGCGCTTCGAGCTCCCCGGCAAGAAGCGGAACGTGCTGCTCATCTTCCTCGAGAGCTTCCCCGCCGCGGCGATTCCGCGGCTCGCGGCGCACCAGGGCCTCAAATCCGAGGCGAGCGCGCCGAAGCTCGACGCCTTCGCCCAGCGCGCGGTGGTGTTCGACAACTTCATTGCCCAGCAGCGGCAGACCAACCGGGGGGAGTACTCGGTGCTCTGCGGCGACATGCCGCGGCAGAGCAGCCGGCAGTCGCGGATGACCGAATACGTCCAGCAGGGGGGCACGCGGACCTGTCTGCCGAAGATCCTCCGCGACGCGGGCTACGCCACCGTCTACCTGCAGGCCGCGCCCACCGCGTTCATGTTCAAGGACCAGTTCATGTCCCAGATCGGCTTCGAGCGCGTGCTGGGGACGGAGTTCTTCACGTCCTCCTATGCGCGCAACCGCTGGGGCGTGGACGACCGCGCCTTCTTCGAGCAGGCGCATGGGCTCATCACCCAGCTTCACCAGGGCGAAAAGCCGTGGTTCGCGACGCTGCTCACGGTGGGCACCCACCACCCGTTCCTGGTCCCCGGCGGCTTCCGGGCGACCGGCACCCCGTGGGCGCGCAGCGTGGCGTACGTCGACGAGGCGCTCACGGTGATGCTGCAGAAGCTGGAGGCGGAGGGCGTATTGGACGACACCGTGGTGCTGGTCACCGGCGATGAGTCCAACGGCACGCTCACCGGCGACGACATCACGCGCGGCGTGACCCAGAACTGGGTGCCGCTTCTGGCGTTCCTCCCCGAGAAGGATCTGCGCGGGCAGATCATCGACGAGCCGTTCATGCAGAGCGATCTGGCGCTCTCGCTGCTGGACTACCTGGGGCTCGCGGACAGAAGGGAGCAGTTGGTGGGGCGCAGCCTGTTTCGCACCTATTCACAGCGCCGCCCGCTGTATTTCGCCAACATCCACAGCAACCGCCTGTGGGCGATCACCCCCGACAACGTGCTGAGCGGCTGCAATGAGCACCTGGAGGATTGCAGCAGCTATCGGGTGGATCCGGTGCACCCGTTCAACCCCAGGCGCGAAGAGCTCGACTGGAACCGGCAGCGGCTGGCGGACTGGAGCGCGGTGGTGGCGCGCACCGACACCGTGCTGCAGGGCTCGGGTGGCGCTCGCACGATCGCGCTGATCCCTCCGGGGGCGGTGAAGGTCCAGGATCGCAGCCGGCCCGGGCAGGTGATCTTCGCCGGGCAGTATCTCGACGTTCCGAAGGACACCGTCATCGACGTCTCCTTCGAGGTGGAGGCGCGCACCGACGGGCTCCTCTCGCTCACGCACGATCTCTGGGCGCCCGGGCACACCTTCTACTCGCCAGCGCTCTCGGTGCTGGGTGACGGCCATCGCGCGCGCGTGTCGTATTCGTATCGCTTCGAAGAGCTCTCGAAGCAGGTGGAGATCCGGCTCTTCAGCCGGCCGGTGCAGGGCAACCACCACGAGCTCCTCATCCACGACGCGAAGATGGTCCTGCACCCGCCCTCGTCCGCGACCGGCGAGGTGGGCGTGCAACACCCGAAGGTGGAAATTGACCGCGCCTCGCCGACGCGGCCGCAGCACTTCTCCACGGCGGACTTCAGCCACGCCCGCTGCGTGACCGGGGGCGCGCAGCTCCGGCTTCGGGGCTGCGCGAACGGCGTGCTCGTCTTCGGACCCTGGGCCGGCGCGCCGAAGGGATCGCAGGTCAAGGCGCGCGTCGAGCTCAGCCTCGTCGGCGGCGAGGGCGACTTCCAGATCGAGATCGCCACCGCGCTCGGGAAGAACCGGCTGCCCGGCGAGCATGCCCACCTTCAGGAGGGCGCCTCCGCGGTGCTGGAGGCCTCCACCATCGTGACCGAGGAGACCGAGCTCATCGAGGCACGGCTCGTCAGCTCGAAGCAGCGCGGGACGGACGCCATCGTCCGCTCCATGACCCTGGACATCTTCCCCGCGTCCCCGCCCCACCAGGCGGTGCTCCCGGGCACGGCGGCCCTCGCACCGCAGTAGGTAAGTGTTTGTATTGACTAAGAAAATCAGATTGCGTTGACAGGCTGACCGGATGAGCGCATCCAGTCATCATGTCCAGCGAGACGAAATGGGCGCCGCTGCTGGCGCAGCTCGACGCGATGGGGACGCCCCCGGATCCGTCGGATTCGAAGGCGCGGACCCGGGCGCGGCTGTTGGCGGTGGCGACCGACCTGTTCACCCGCTTCGGGTACCGCCGCACCAGCATGGACGAGGTGGCGCGCGAGGCCGGCGTGGCCAAGGGGACGGTCTACCTCTACTTCAAGAGCAAGCAGGAGCTGCTCCTGTACGCCATTGCCGAGGAGAAGCGGCGGAACATGGGGGCCTGGCTGCCGCTGCTGCGGGAGGACCTTCCGCCCGCCGAGCGGCTGCGCCGCGTGCTCGCGCAGGTGCTGGTGACGCTCCCCAGCTACCCGCTGACGGCCCGGCTGATGAGCGGCGATCGCGAGCTGCTCGTCTTCCTCGCCGAGCTGGGCCCGGAGCTGGCGAGGCAGATCGAAGAGAGCACCCGGCTGGGGTTCTCGCTCCTGCTCGAGGGCGTGGGGGCCTATGACTCGCTCGACCCGAAGGAGAAGGAGGCCCGCACCCGCGCGCTCACGGGGATCGTCTATTCGGCGGGCATTCTGATGGATGAACGGCTCCGCAAGGGGATGACCGCGGAGGCGTACGCGCAGCAGATCGCGAAGATGGTCGTCGACGGCGTGGGTGCGCCGTGAAGCCCGGCCCGTTACGCATCGGCCTGCTGGTGCTCGTGGCCCTGCAGGCCCTCCCGGTGGCATCCGGCACGGCACGCGCGGAGGAGGCCCGCGGCTTCGCCGAGCTCCGGCTCTCGCTCTTCCCCGGCGTGGACGGCGATCCCTGGCAGCTCGTCGAGCGCGTCCGTCCGACCCTGATGGCCGAACCGGCCGAACGCGTGAAGCTGGTGGCGACCATCGAGGCCGGCCTCACCCAAGGACGCAATCCGACGCTCGAGCTCAAGCGGGCGCTGCGCGACAGCGACTTCGGCCCGCTCCTTTCGGCCGCGCAGTGTACGTGGCCGGAGCCGGTGAACGGCACCCTGCGCATCGACGATGCGGACGACTACCTGGACGTCGACCGCCTCTACGTCGACGTGTACGGCGAGCGGTTCGACCTGCGCGTCGGCCGGCAGGCGCTGAACTGGGGATCGGCGCAGTTCTTCAACCCGACGGATCCGTTCCCCGAGGTGCTGCTCACCGAACCGTGGCGGCCGCGGCGCGGAGTCAACGCCGCACGGCTGAGCGTGCCCTTCGGCGAGCTCAACGACGTCTCCGCGGTGGTGGGGACCAACGATGCGCTCGACCAGCTCCGCGCGGCCGCGCGCGTGCGAATGAACTTCACTGGCACGGACGTCGCGCTGGTCGGCGCGTGGCGCGGCGACAGCCAGGCCGGGCTGGTGGGGGTCGATCTGCGCGGCACGCTGGGCGTGGGCTGGTGGCTGGAGGGTGCGTGGCTTTTCGACGACGACCCGCATGAGGAGGTCGCCCTCGGCATCGACTACTCCTTCCCCATCCTCGAGCGCGCGTTCGTGTTCGCGGAGTACTACCGCAACGGCGCAGGCGCCACGCGGCCGGACGCGTACCGGCGCACCGCTTCCCTGGGGACGGTGTCTCTTCCCACCTGCGCCGGCCCTTCGCCGTTCGGCCCGGCGTCCCGGCCCGATCCGTTCGCGCCGTTCGTGTCCGGGCGCGACTACCTCGTCGCCGGTGCGGCGTTGACCGTCGTCCCCGATCTCGACGTCAACCTCTCGCTCCTGCAGAACCTCAACGACGGCACCGCGCTCTGGGTGCCCACCCTTCCGCTTCGCCGCGCTGGACTGGCTGGAGGTCGCCGCGTCCGCCCAGCTCACCGCCGCCGTCTGGGGCGAGGGCGGCGAACTCCGGCCGCGACCCGAAGACCTGCGGCTCACGCTCCCTGGGGGCGGCGGGCAGACGCTCTCCGCCGATCTCCACGGCCTCGTCCCCGCCGCCACGGTGACGGTGTGGACGCGGGCCAGCTTCTGAAGTCGTCGAACAAGGAGGCCGTCATGGCCATCTGTGAAGTCCACCAGGTCAGCAAGTCATACGGCACCGGCCCCGCGAAGGTCGACGCGCTCCGCGGGGTCACCCTCAGCATCGACGCCGGCGAGTTCACCGTCTTCGGCGGCCCGTCTGGCTCGGGCAAGACCACGCTGCTCAACCACATTGGCTGCCTGGATTCGCCCACCGAGGGCGAGCTCATCCTCGAGAGCCGGAACACCCGGACGCTCTCTTCCGGCGAGCTCAGCCGTCTGCGGGCGGAGAAGATCGGGTTCATCTTCCAGTCCTTCAACCTCATCCCGGTGCTCTCCGCGCTGGAGAACGTCGAGCTCTCGCTGGAGCTGGCGGGCACCCGAGGGAGCGCGCAGGAGCGGCGCGCCGCCGCGCTGGAGGCTCTGGCGCAGGTGGGCCTGACGGGCCTCGAGCACCGCCGCCCCAACCAGCTCTCCGGCGGTCAACAGCAGCGGGTGGCCATCGCCCGCGCGCTGGTGAAGCGCCCGCTCATCGTCATCGCCGACGAGCCCACCGCGAACCTCGACTCCGCCAACGGCGAGCAGGTCATCGCCACCATGGAGCGGCTCAACCGCGAGCTGGGCATCACCTTCCTCTTCTCTTCGCACGATCCGATGGTGCTCCGGCACGCCCGGCGTGTCGTGACGCTGCGCGACGGCCAGGTGATTGGCGACACGCGTTCGGACACCGCCCGGGAGAGCGCGTGATGGGCACCACCTCGAAACTGGCCGCGCGCAACCTCCTGCGCTCGCCACGCCGGACCCTGATGACGGCGATCTCGCTCGTGGCCGGGGTGGGCATCTTCATCCTCGGCGACGGCTTCGTCAGCGGCATGACCGAGAACGTGATCGTCGCGGCGATCGACGGCACGGTCGGGCACGTGCAGCTGCGCCCGAAGGGCTACCCCACCCAGCCCGGGCAGCACCCGATCGACAGGCTGGTCACGCTGACTCCCGAAGCGAAGGCGCTGCTGGACCGCGAGGCGGTGGCGTGGACCGGCCGCACCGTGTTCGCTCCGCTCGCCGCGCACGGCCCGGACTCGGTGCGGGTGATGGCGGTGGGCTACGAGCCGGAGCGCGACGTTTCGGTCTTCCCGCGCGACCTTTGGAAAGTGGAGGGCGCGCTCCCTGCGCCCGGGCGCGACGAAGTGGCCGTCGCGCCGCGGGTGGCGCGGCTGCTCCAGCTGAAGGTGGGTGATCCGTTCGTGCTCCAGGTCCGCACCCACCAGGGCGCCATCAACGCGCTGCAGGTGACCGTCGCCGGCATCCTCCGCACCGGCAACGCCGAGCTCGACGCGCTCGCGGTGCTGATGCCCGCGCGGCTGGCGCACCGGCTCATCGCCTCCGAGCTGCCCAGCCACATCTCGGTGAGGCTCAGGCACCGCGACGACGCGGAGGGCTTCGCGGAGAAGCTGCGCGCGGTCGCCGGCCCCGACGTGGAGGTGGTGACCTGGGTGGGTGAGACCGCGAACCTGGTCCACATCCAGCAGGTCCGCCGCAAGGCGCTCAACGGGGTGATGTTCATCCTGATGGCGCTGGCCGCGTTCGGCGTGGCCAACACCATCCTGATGGCGGCGCACGAGCGGATCCGGGAGATCGGCACGCTCCGGTCGATGGGGATGACCGAGCGCGGCGTGCTCCGGCTGTTCGTGACCGAGGGCGCGTTGATCGGCCTCGCGGGCAGCGCGCTCGGCGCTCTGTGGGGCGGCTGGCTGGTCTCGTACTGGAGCCGTCACCCGATCGACTTCAGCGAGATCTTCGAGAAGGCCGCCAAAGGCACGCTGAACGCGTCCGCGCTCATCTACACGCACTTCGACGGGAGGGTGGTCCTCGCGTCGATCGCCGTGGGCGTGGTGGTGGCGGTGGTGGCGTCCTTGTACCCGGCCCGCGTCGCGGCGCGGATGGTGCCGGCCGAAGCGGTGAGGGCCCCATGATGAGCACGACACTTCGATTGGCGGCGCGCAACGCCACGCGCCGGAGGTCCCGCACCCTGCTCACCGCGGGGATGGTGGTGTTCGGCGTGGCGATGCTGCTCGTCGCAATGTCCTGGATCCGCGGCGTGGCGGACCAGATGCGCGAGCGTTCGGCGGCGGTGGGCGGCCACGTGCGCGTGGTGACGAAGGGCTACGCCGCGCGCGAGGACCTGGCGCCCCTGTACGAGAACATCGCGGACGTCGAAGCGCTCGGCGCGGTCCTGCGCCGCCAGAGCGGCGTGGTGGCGGTCGAGCCGCGCATCACCACCGGCGTCACCGTTACGGTGGGCGAGGAGATTGGCGACGTGTTCGCGCAGGTCGTCGGGGCCAGCGAGGTGTACTTCCGCGAACGGATGGGCGCGAAGGACGAGCTGGTGGCGGGCCACTGGTTCACCGGCGCGGCGGACGAGGTCATCGCAGGCGAAAAGGTCGTCGAACAGACCGGCGCGAAGCCGGGCGACGAGCTGGTGCTGCTCGGGATGACCCAGGACGGTACGCTCTCGCCGATCAAGGCGAAGCTGGTGGGCGTGGTCTCCGCGGGCGACGGTGGCCTGGGGCAGCAGCTCCTCATCCCGCTTCCGCGCGTGCAGTACCTCGCCGACCTGGAGGGCGGCGCCACCGAGCTTCTGGTCTACGCGGCGGACCACGAGGACGCGCCCGCGCTGGCCCGGCAACTGAAGGCGCTCCCCGCGCTCGAAGGCTACGACGTGCAGGCGTGGGAGGATCGCGAGCCCTGGAAGACGCTCAGCGCGAGCATCCGGGGCATGGAGGCGGTGGTCGTCCTCGTGTTCGTGGTGCTGGCGGCGCTGGGCATCTGGAACACGATGATGATGTCGGTACTGGAGCGGACCCATGAGATCGGCGTGCTCCGGGCGATGGGCCTCTCCCGCCGCGGCACGGTCGGGCTGTTCGTGGGCGAAGCCCTGGCGATCGCCATCGGCGGCGGGCTGCTCGGGGTCGCGCTCGGGGCATATCCCTCGTGGCTCCTGGAGACGAAGGGCGTCTACATCGGCTCGGAGGGGGTGGCCGCCGGCTTCTCCCAGACGATGCGGGGCGACCTCTCGTGGAGCTCGGTCCTTCTGGTCTTCGGCCTGGGGCTTTTGATGGCGCTGCTGGGGAGCCTCATCCCGGCGATCCGCGCCGCGAACATTCAACCCGTCTCGGCCATGCGGTCGGGGAGGTAGTGCGATGAAGAGGTCGATGCTGGTGCTGACGTCCCTGTGTGCTGCGCTGGGCAGTGCACCGGTGTTCGCCGCGGATCCCGCCTGGCCGTCCGCGACGGAGCTGATGAAGCGGATGGACCAGAACCTCACCGCCCAGACGCGGAAGATGCGGCTGGTGATGACGGTGGAGGGCCGCCGCACCCGGACCTTCGAGATGGTGAGCTACGGCCGGGGCGAGGAGGACGCGGCGATGGAGTACCTCGCGCCCGCGCGGGAGAAGGGCACCCGGATGCTCAAGCTCGGGAACGAGCTGTGGATCTACATGCCGGCCGTGGACCGCCTGCAGAAGATCTCCGGGCACATGCTCCGCGAGGGGATGATGGGCTCTGACGTCTCCTACGAGGACCTGCTCTCCTCGCGCGAGCTGCTGAGCCGCTACCAGGCATCCATCACCGGCGAGGACACCGTCGACGGCCGGCCGTGCTGGAAGCTGGAGCTGAAGGCGAAGGACGACTCGGTGACCTACGCGAAGCGGGTGAGCTGCGTGGACAAGGAGACCTTCATCCCGCTCAAGCAGGATCTCTACGCCGTGTCGGGGATGCTGCTGAAGACCTGGACGATGAGCGACGTGAAGTCTTTCGACGGCGGCCGGCAGTACCCGACGAAGATGACCGTGCGCGATCACGTGAAGAAGGATT
Organism: Myxococcaceae bacterium; assembly: GCA_019686135.1. Lineage (GTDB taxonomy): Bacteria > Myxococcota > Myxococcia > Myxococcales > Myxococcaceae > JADGHL01. The sequence goes on from JADGHL010000007.1 coordinate 39,247, forward strand.
CGATCACGAAGATCGAGTTCAAGGAGCTCGAGTTCGGGATCGACACGCCGAAGGAGATCTTCTCGCTCCGGTGGCTGGAGCGGCGGTGACGCTCCCGTCGCTCACAAAGCGATGAGGAACGGCTTGAGTTCGTCCTTCTCTTCGCCGGGGACGTTGGCCTGGAAGATGCGCGTGCCGTCCAATAGCTCGCCGACGAACTTCCCGTCCGTGGCCGCGTTGCTGTGGTAGCCGCACGCCGCAACCCGCTCCGGAGGGCATAGGCCACCGCTTCCGCTGTGTTCACGACGTGCAGGCGGTCGTAGATCTTGCGGATGTGGCCGCGCACCGTGTCGATGGAGATCGCCAGCGCCGAGGCCACCTCCGCGTAGGAGAGGCCCTGGGCGAGGTGGCGCAGCACCTGGACCTCGCGCGGCGTCAGCTCGGGCGTGGTGGCGGACTGCTGGAACGCGGACACCACGCGACGGGCGATCGCCGGCGACATCGGCGCGCCGCCCGGCGACACCTCCGAGACCACCTCGGCCAGCCGGCCCAGCGCGTCGTGCTTGAGCACATCGCCGACCGCACCGGTCCGGAGCGTTCCCGGGGCCAGCCGTGCGTTCCGGATCAGCGCGCGACGACGTTGAAAAAGCCATCGCGCGCCGTAGAAGAACCGCATGCAGGACTTCGCGAACGCACCCGGATTTATCGCATTCGCTGTGTGCTCGATGGTGTTGGTGTTGAAGATGTGGGCCGTGGGGCTGGCGACGGTGGCGGCACGTGCCCGTGCGGGCGTTCGGGTGAACCCCGAGGACGACGGGCGCGGAGAGGTCATCGGCGCCGTCGAGCCGGAGCCCGTGGCCCGCGCCAACCGCGCGCACCGCAACGACCTCGAGAACATCCCGAGCTTCTGGGTGGTGGGCCTTCTCGCCGGGCTGTCGCACGCGAACGGCGTCGCGCTGACGGTGTGCAGCATCGTGTTCACCGCCGCGCGGGTGATGCACTCGTGGTTCTACCTGCGGCGGGTGAGCGCGATGCGGTCGGTCTCGTGGTCCCTGGGAGTGCTGAGCACGATGGTGCTGATGGGGTTCACCATCGCCGCGTGGGGGCGGTGAGCGCCTACTTTGCTGCAGGCGAGCAGTTGATCATCCAGCGCACGCCGTACCGGTCCACCAGCACGCCGAGCTTCCCGCCGTAGAACGTGTCGTGTGGCGGCATCAGCGCCGTTCCGCCCGCGGAGAGACCATCGAAGATCCGGCTGACGTCGGCGGGGTCGTCGACGCCGATGGTGACCTCCATGTTGGCGGCGTGGCCGCTCGACGCCTGGCGCATCCGGGGCGGGACATCGCTGACCATCACTGTGGCCGGACCGATGTGCAGCACCGAGTGGAGGACGTCTTCCGCGTCCGCGCCCTCTGCGCTCATTCCGGGGACGTCTTTGAAGCGGATGATTTCCGAGACCTTCGCGCCGAGCACGCGCTCGTAGAGCTGGATCGCCTCGCGCGCGTTCCCGGGGAAGTGGAGGTACGGGTTCAGGTGGGTAATGGCCATGTGGAGTCCCTCGTGAAGGTTCAGCGTGTAGACGCCCCGGGCCGCTGGAACTCATCGGTCGAGGGAATCTTTTCGCCCGCCCGCCTTCCTCCGTACTGAGTCACGGTACAAGCAGGAGCTCCGCTGAAACCCAACGTCGGAGCTGCGCACCGCATACCATCCCGTTTGCCGCGCCGAAGAAGGAGGAGTCCCATGCGAACTCAACACAGTGCAGTCGTGCTCGGAGTCTGTGCAGCGCTTCTCGCCGCAGGGTGCGGTCCCGACGCCCCGGCCGGAGTCGGAGAGCTCGCCCGTTCGTCCCGGGCGATCACCTCCGTCGTGGGTAACTACACCGCGAACGGGACCTGGCTGTCGCACGCGTACGTCACCACCGCGTCGTTCATCGACGCGAACACGCCGACGCTGCTGCAGAAGATGAGCGAATCCTACGACGTAGACACGCTCTACGTGAACGTCGGCGCCATCACCTCGAGCGGGCGCCTCCAGTCCGGCACGTATCCGCAGGTGGTGCGGTTCCTCGACGCGGTCCACGCGTACGAGGTGGCGCACGGCGTGACCTTCAAGGTGTTCGCCGCCCTCAGCGGGAACCTCGATCCGGCGGTGCCCGAGTACATCGAGATCGGCACCGGGCCGGGCAACGACCGCGCGATGATCATCGACGAAGCGAAACGCTTCTGCTCCACCACGATAAGCGGCAGCTATCTGGTGGGAGCGGATCGCGCCTTCGACGGCGTGATGATCGACTTCGAGCCCTCCGGTCCGCGCGACGAGGCGATGGACGACACCAACTTCAACAACCTCAAGACGCTGATGCAGGACATGCGCAACGCGTTCAACGCTGCGGGGCTGGGCAGCCGCCAGCTCGGCGTTGCCGCGCATCGGTACGGAGACGGCAGCCGCTGGAAGTGGCCGACGCGCTACTTCTATTACATGGCGAAGTACGTGAACGTGCTCGCCGTCATGACGTACAACTCGGGCTCGACCAGCGGCCCTGCGTACCAGAGCTGGATGCAGAGCAACGCGACGAGCGCACTTCGCGCCGTCTCGGGTGAGGCGTACTCGGACGGCAACCACCCGCCGCCCACCAACAACCCGCGCGTCTACTTCGGGTTCGCCGCCTATCCCGCCAACAGCGTCCACGATCCTGCCTTCGAGAACACGAAGTACGGCGCGTGGGGTCTGGATGCGGCGATCACCGCGCTGGTGAACGACCCGTCCGACGACTCGGAGAACTACATGGCCGGCGCGTACATGTATCTGCATGCGGACGGCGACTCCGCGCCCGAAACGTACGCGCGCTGGGACACCGACTGGTACTGGTTCTACGAGCACTGGCTGGGCAAGTAGCGGGGCGGCTGCCCACATCGCGTGGTGGGTGCGCCCTGGCGAGCCCGGGTCCCCTCACGTGGTCCGCTCCGCGCGCTCGCGGAACACCCGGTGCCGCGGGCGCTGCGCGAACCGCACGACGCGGCCCGTGCGCGACGATCTGCCCGCCGAACAACGGCCTGGAAGCAGATCCATGCATCCGCTCCGGCGACCACCACGTCGCGCAGGCGCACGCCGGAGTGCGCGATCGGATCGCGCCACATCGTGGGCGCGACCCGATGCGCCATCTCTAGTCAGCGAGTGGGGCTACCGCGTCGGCGGTGCGCGGCGGGCGGCGCTCTGGCGCGGTTTGATCTCCTTGCCCACGCGCTCGATGCCCTTGCCGACGTCGTCGATGCCTTTGCCCACCTCGGACGGGACGAAACCGGCGCCCTCGAGCAGATCGCCGCTCAACTTCCGCGCGTCGTGGACCGTGGTGACCGCGACGTCCTTGCCGCCCAGGCCGGCGTGTTTCGACGCCAGCTCGAGGTGGTGCGCGGTGGCCTCCAGTTCCTGGCCCGTCTTCTGCGCGTCCCGTTTCTCCCAGTGTTCCTTCGCGCGTGCCTGGTGATACGCGGCGAGCGCGTTCTCCGCCGAAGCGAAAGTCGGGTCAGCGTCCTCCGGACGAGAGACCGCGCCGCTGCGGACGTCGCGGCCCAGGCGCTCCAGTTCCTGACTCGCGCGGGAGAGCTCCTGACGAGCCGGACCGCGCATGTCGGTGCGCAGCTTCTTCAGCTCCGCGGCGGCCTTGTCGATCGACCGTGCCGCTTCCTTCGGATCCGACTGCAGGTCCGAGCGCGCCTTCTCGAGAAGCTGGCCCTCCTTGTCCTGCGAAGGCTCCATCGCGGCCTGGCCGGACATGCTCGAGCCGCCCACACCCTCTTCGGGCTTCTGCCCCTGCTCGCTGCCCTGTGCGAACGCCAGACCGCCGCACAGCAAAAGCGCCGCCGCCCAGATCGATTTGCGCATAGATGCCCTCCCGATTGACCCCCCACACGATGAGGTGCCGGTGAGGATGCGGAATCGGCCTCAGGTCCGAGAGACAGCACCCGGCCGGCGGAGCGCACGGCCGGCGGTTGGTTCAAGCGCGCGGGCTGCGCCACCACGCCTTTCACGCCCGTTCAGCACGAATCGGCCCAAAGTCACGAGCGCGCGCCAGCGCGACCGGACCGCCCAGACCGTCGAGCTGGCCCGGCGCTTCGGGAAGATGGGCCAGTGGTCGAACAGCCTCGCGCGGGGTGCGCAACGCGGTGGTTCACGCCCCGCCCCGCTTCATCGCCGAACGCGAGGTGCACTGGCTCTACGCATTCGACGCCTGAGCGGCCGCGACGGTGGGCTCTGCCCACTGCCCCTGCCGGAGCAGCTCGGCGTAACGGCCGTTGGCGCGGGTGAGCGCCTCGTGCGTCCCGCGCTCCACCACCTGGCCGTTCTCCAGCACGCAGATGAGGTCCGCGTCGCGCACCGTGGCCAGCCGGTGGGCGATCACCAGCGTGGTCCGGCCGCGCATCAGCTCGGCGAGGCCCTGCTGCACCTCGCGCTCGCTCGCCGCGTCCAGCGCGGAGGTCGGCTCGTCCAGAAGCAGCACCGACGGCGCGCGCAGAAAAGCGCGGGCGATCGCCAGCCGCTGCCGCTGCCCGCCCGACAGCCGCGAACCGCGTTCGCCGACCTCCTCGTCCAGCCCCCGGGCGAAGCTGCGCACGAAGCCGTCCGCGTGGGCGCGGCGGAGCGACTCCCAGAGCTGCTCGTCGGTGGCGTTCGGATCGCCCACGCGCAGGTTGTCGCGGACCGTCCCGGAGAAGAGCACCGGCTCCTGCGGCACCCATCCCAGCTGCGCGCGCACGCTGGAGCGGCGAAGCCTGGCGTACGGCACGCCGTCCCAGAGGATCTCGCCTCCGGTCGGATCCGCGAAGCGCAACAGCAGCGAGAACAGCGTGGACTTGCCCGCGCCGGACGAACCCACGAGCGCGGTGCGCTTGCCCGCGGGGAGCACCAGGTCCACGCCGCGGAGCGCCTCGTGACCGCTCTCGTAGCGGAAGTGGACGCCGCGCAGCTCCAGCGCCCTCGTCAGCGGCCCGGCCGGTTCACCCTCGTCGGGTTCGGGCGGGTCGTCGGCGATCTCGAAGAGGCGTCCGCTCGAGGCCAGGCCCGCCATCACCTGCGCGAACGTGCCGGAGAGCGCCTTGAGCGGCTGGTACATCAACAGCGCCGCGGCGAGGAAGGAGACCAGCTTCTGCGCCAGCTCCGGTTCGCCGGCCACCGCCTTCGCGCCGAACGCGATGCACAGCGCCACGCCGATGATGCCCAGCACTTCCAGAGTGGGAGTGAACGCGCCGCGCAGGAACAGCGAACGCTTCATCGCGGAGAGGTACAGGTCCTGCTCCTCGTCGAAGCGCGCCAGCATCCGCGCCTCACCGCCATAGGCGCGCACCACCGGCAGGTTCTGCAGCGACTCCGAGGCCAGCTCGTTGAGGCGCCCCAGACTCCCCTGGGTGCGGGTGGCGACCTTCTTCACCGACCGCGCGAAGCGTGAGACCGGAATCATCGCCGCGGGCAGCACGATGAAGGCGAGCACGAACAGGCGCGCGTCGTTGATGAGGCACACCCCGAGCAGCGCGATGACCTGCAGGCTGTCCTTCACCCACGAGCTCATCGCCTGCGTGAGCGCGAACTCGACCTGGGTCACATCCCCGGTGAAGCGCGAGAGCAGATCGCCCGAGTGGCGCGCGTCGAAGAACGACGGCGGCAGCGTGAGCAGGCGCGAATAGAGCGTCTGGCGGAGGTCGTTGGTGGCGCGCTGCGCCACCTGCTGCATCAGTCCGTTCTGGAGGAACTGGGCCAGCGCCTTGACCAGGGCGACCGAGACCACTGCGATGGGGAAGGCCCAGAGGAGATCCTTCTGGTTCACGGCGACGTCGCCCAGCCGCACCGGCTGGCCGGTGAGCACCGCCTCGAGCAGAGGGCCGATGAGGTACGCGTACGCGGCGGCCGCGCCCGCAGCGACGCAGGAGGCCAGCACCGCGGCGATTGCGGTCCAGCGGTACGGGCGCAGAAAGGAGAGGAGGCGGCGGAGATCGCTCGCGGCGGGGCGCGGTGGCAAAGCTCGCACACTGTCGTCGTGAATTCCCGCGCGGGCAAGGGTATGTCTTCGGCCTGCCCTGCAAGCGAGGACACATGGGAAAGCTGATCGCCGTGCTGCTGGGGATCGCCGTGGTGGGGGGCGCTGCGTACTGGGCACTCCGGGACGCAGAGGCGCCGACCTCCGCGGCCGAGCACATCAGCGAGAAGCCCTCGGACGCTGCGCCGAGCGCCGCGAAGCAGCAACTGGACAACGTGCGTGAGGCGGCCCACCGGATCGAAGCGGAGGGGCAGCGCCGCGCCGACGAGGCCGCCGCGAACACCGGTGAGTAACCTCTGCCAGCCCGGCGGCGGCGCGTCCTGCGGCGCGTGCTGCGGGCTGTACAACTTCCGCGATCACTCCCGCGCCGCAATCACGCGAGTCCTCGGGCGGCACACCGAGCGCCTGCGGGACGTCCCGCGCACGCCCGAGGCGTTCCGCGCCGCCGCGCGCGCCATCGCCGCCGAGGAGCAGCCGCCTGCGTTCGTCGACGTGCGGGTGTGCCCCCTGCTCGGTTTTCTGGACGACGGGCCCGAAGGGCGCGTCGGGTGTCTTGGGCACCCGCTCCACAACGGCGGCGTCGATCTGCGCGACTGCGGCGTCTACGACGCGCGTACCTGCCAGAGCTTCGAATGTCCCTCCTTCCTCTGGCTGAGCGCGGCGGAGGCGGAGTGGATCCGCGCCGCGTGCCCGGACTGGTACCTCTACGGGCTGGTCGTCACCGACGTGGCGTTCGTTCGGGCGATCGAGCGGCTGGTGGAGCGCGCGCTCGGCGAACGGCTGGATGCCGCGCGCCTCCTTGCGCGGCCAGAGGCCCTCCGGGCGAGCCGCCGGCTGTTCGCGTTGAAGGAGGCCGGGGCGGAGGGCGCCCGGGGCGATGCCCTCTTCGGCCAGTTCGGCGCTCCGCCCGAAGGCGCAGTGTCGACCGAACCCGTGCTGCGGACGATCGACTACGCGGCGCTCGGAGCGCGCGCCGCGCCGGAGGACGAGGTGGTGCTGTGCCTCAGCTGTGCGCCGAGGCGCCTGGAGGAGCTGGAAGCGGCGAGGCAACAGGTCCGCGATGCGATCGCCGGACTGGTTGCCGCGCTGAGCGCGAATGAACACATCGCTTGAGGCAATGGCGCTTCAGCCGGTTGCTCGCCGTCCGATCCGGTGCTCGTGCGGATCGAGCCCGGCGATTGCCGGCCCCAATCGGCAGGCGGAGCTTTGAAGCGTCATGGATACCTCGCACGTCAGTGGAACGAGCACCGGGTGTGAGCCGGTCGTCGAGGACGAGGAGCGCCGCCGTCTGCTGTGGTTGATGGCGGAGTACTTCCGGACCCTCGGAGCGAGCGACATCAAGGCGCGGCTACCGGGCTTCGTCCCGCCGCCGGTGCTGTCCGGGACCATCGAAGACCACCGGCCGGACTTCACCTGTCGCCAGAGCGACGGGAACCGGACCCCGGTGATTGTCGAGGTCGTGACGCCGTCGCAGGTGGAGGATCCGAACGAAGACAACCGCTGGTCGCTTTTGGCCTCGGCGGCCCGGCTGTACAACGCGGAGCTCCACTTCGTGGTGCCGAAGTGGACACCGATGGGGGCGATCGACACCCTGCTCAAGCGGCGGCTGGCCCGGCTCGAGCTGACGGCCAACCGCGTCTGGACGGTCTGATCCGGCGCGCGGATTGCCGCGCAAAAGCCCTGCGTTATAGTGCCCTCGGCCGTCTGTACGGTGGCTCGGTGCCCCGGAAAGACAAATCAAAACGAGGGTTTAGGCAGCATGTCGGCGGCGGCGCAGAAGCGCGACTACTACGAGATACTCGGGGTTCCGCGGGACGTCCAGCCGCAGGAGCTCAAGAGCGCATACCGGCGGGTGGCGCTCAAGTACCACCCCGATCGCAACCCCGGGGACAAGGAAGCCGAGGAGAAGTTCAAGGAGGCGTCCGAAGCCTACGAGGTGCTCTCCGATCCGGAGAAGCGCGCGCGCTACGACCGCTTCGGGCACGCCCAGGGGTTCAACTTCGAGGGCGGGTTCTCGTCCGCCACCATCAACGACATCTTCGGGGAAATCTTCGGCGACATCTTCGGCGCGGGCCGGCCGCGGCGGGGGGGCAAGGCGCGGGGCGCGGATCTCCGCTACAACTTGGAGATCTCCTTCGAGGAGGCGGCGTTCGGCTGCGACGTGCAGGTGAAAGTGCCGCGGCCGAAGCGCTGTGACGAGTGCGAGGGCACGGGCTCGAAGTCGCGGCAGCTGCGCACGTGTCCGACCTGTGGCGGTGAGGGCGAGGTGCGCTTCACCCAGGGCTTCTTCGCCGTCTCGCGGACCTGCAGCCAATGCCAGGGGGCGGGGCAAATCATCACGGACCCGTGCCCGAAGTGTCACGGGCGCGGCAAGGTGGACAGCGAGTCCTCGCTGACGGTGTCGATCCCCGCCGGGGTGGACACCGGCACCCGGGTGCGGGTCGCAGGCGAAGGCGAGCCGGGCGAGCACGGTGGGCTGCCGGGCGATCTCTACGTGGTCATCCACGTCCGCGAACACCCCATCTTCGTCAGGGAGGACAGCGAAGTCCTCTGCGAAGTCCCCATCTCCTTCACCCAGGCGGCGCTGGGCGCGAACATCGACGTGCCGACGCTGGACGGGAAAGTGAAGATGAAAATCCCGGCCGGCACGCAGACGGGCAAGGTCTTTCGGCTCAAGGGCAAAGGCATCCCGCGGCTGCGCGGCGGTGGCCGGGGCGACCAACACGTCCGCGTGGTGATCGAAACGCCGACCTCGCTCACGAAGCAGCAACGCGAGCTGCTCGAGAAGTTCGCCGAGATCTCCGGCGAGGAGACGCACCCACAATCGAAGAACTTCTTCGCGAAGGTGCGCGAGCTCTTCGGCTGACCTCACCGCTCACCACGAACGTGGTCCGTGGTGGCTGGTGAGTGGTGCGTAGACTGAGCGTCCGCCACCTCTGGTCGCTCCCGCTGGGACACTCAAGACCAGCACGAATCCTGCTTGCCTCTCGGGCGTGGCAGCACGCCCACACCCACAAACAGGCTTCGAGAACCCATGCTCCGGCACGTCAGGCGCCGGAGCATCCGTCCACTCACTCCTCACCAGTCACCACAAACAAAAATGGTATGGAGGCGGCATGGTGCGCGCCCGTTCGTCAGTGGTTTTTGCGTTGTGCGCGGTCGCCGTGTTGGCGGGGTGCCCGCCTCGCGAAGTGGTGCGGCCGGACAACGATCATCTGCAGGTCGGTGGAGGCGAGCCTCCCTCCCATCCGGCGTTCGAACCGAAGCAGAACGCCGAGGCCGATGAGGCGCTCGCCAACGCCATCGCGGTCCAGGACAGCGGAGACCGGCAGAAGGCGATCGAGGCGTACCTGGCGGTGCGCAAGGCGTATCCGGAGACCACCGCGGGGCAGGAGGCGCTCTACCGCGCGGGCGTCCTCTACTTCGAGCAGAAGGACTACGCGAACGCCCGCAAGGCGCTCAACGAGCTGGTCTTCGAGAACCCGCTCCACCCGAACGCCAACGACGCGCGACTGAAGGCCGGCCTCTCCGCGCTGGAGTTGGGCGCCTATCGCGACGCGTACCAGACGCTCCACTCGCTCGCGCAGCGCGTGGAGGGGCCGCAGAAGGAGGAGGCGCTGCGCGCCGCCGAACGTGCCGCCGCCGAGGGGGCGCTGTTCAACGAGGCGCTCGACATCGCGCTCCAGCGGGTCGAACGGGCGCAGTCTCCCGAGGCGAAGGACGCGGCGCTGGACGAGGTCACCCGGCTCATCGAAGAGCAGGTGCCCTTCATCGAGGTGGCGCGCCGGCAGGCGGAGCTGTCACCGACCCACCCCGCGTGGCCCATCCTCACGTTCAAGCTGGCGCGCATCTACTATCACCTGCGCGACTGGACCCGGCTGCAGGAGACGCTCGAGGCCTTCCTCCAGGCCGAGCCCAACCACCCGTTCGCGCCCCAGGCGCGCGAGATGTTGGAGCGCTCCCAGCGCCGCGCCGCGGTCAAGCCGAAGACCATCGGCATCATTTTGCCGATGTCCGGCCGCTACAAGCTCTACGGCGAAGCGGTCATGAAGGGCGTCAAGCTCGCGCTCGAGGGATCGGACATCGAGATCGTCGTCAAGGACTCGCAGGGCGACGTGATGCTCGCGGGCAAGGCGGTCGAAGAGCTGGTGTTCGACGACGGGGCCATCGCCATCCTCGGCCCGCTCCTTCAGGACGACGCGCGGCGCGCGGCGCTGGTCGCGGGTGAGCTGGGTGTGCCCATCCTCACCATGACCCGCAGCGAAGGCATCACCGACCTCGGCCAGTGGGTCTTCCGCAACATGCTCACCAACAGCGCCCAGGCCGAGGCGCTCGCCCGCTACACCACCGAGGTCCTCGGCTTCAAACGCTTCGCCATCCTCTACCCGAAGATCCCCTACGGTGAAGAGCTCATGAACGAGTTCTGGGACGAGGTGGAGAAGAAGGGCGGGCAGATCCGCGGCGCGGAGAGCTACTTCCACGACCAGACCACCTTCACCACCGAGGCGAAGAGCCTGGTCGGCCGGCTCTATCCGCTCGACCGCGCCGACTACCAGGAGGGCCTTCGGGAGATCAACGCCAGCGGGATGAACGACTTCCGCCGCCGCAAGGCGCGCGAGGCGCTGCTCGCACGGCTCGACCCGATCGTCGACTTCGACGCCATCTTCATCCCGGACGACTGGCGCCGCGTGGGCCTCGTCGCTCCGGCGCTCGCGGTGGAGGACATCATCACCAACGCCTGCGACCCGCACGACCTCGAGCGGATCCGCAAGACCACGGGGAAGCGGAACCTCCGCACCGTGACCCTGCTCGGCACCAACCAGTGGTCGTCGCCGAAGGATCCGAACACCGGCAACTACAAGATCATCGACCGCGGGCAGAAGTTCGTGACCTGCTCCATCTACGTGGACGGCTTCTTCGTCGACTCCCAGCGTCCGGGGACGAAGAAGTTCGTCAAGGCCTGGCGCGAGACCTACAAGGGCGGCTCCGACCCGGGCCTGCTGGAGGCGATCGGCTACGACAGCGCGGCGATCCTCCGCAGCGTGGTGGAGAAGTCCGCGCCCACCACCCGCGCCGACTTCCGCGAGGCGCTCGCCAACGTGAAGGACTTCGAGGGCGCCACCGGGAAGACCTCGTTCAATGATCGACGCGAGGCCACCAAGCAGCTGTTTCTGCTCAACATCGACCGTCACGGGATCCAGGAGCTCGACCCCACGAAGAAGATCCCCAGCGGGAGCTAGCCTGGTGGACCACTTCTCAAAATGAGGTCCCGGACACAGACAATGAGCCCCATGACGAAGGCCCCCTCTGCCCGACTCCTTCGGATGCTGGGGTGCGCGGCGCTGGTGGCGGCGGCATCCGGTGTGGGCTGCACGCACGTGCGCGCCCGCCCGGAGGTGCTGGTGGCCCGGCTGCAGGACGTGCCCGGCGGCTACGTCACCGGCGAGGTGGTCGGGCTCTCGCGCCGCGTGCAGCTCGACAACAAGGACTTCATCTACACCATCGCGCTCACGCCCAACCCCAACGAGGCCGCCTACACGCGGCTGGCGGGCAAGACCATCAACCTGGCGATGTGGTCGCTCGCCGAACCGGCCCGGCTCATCTCTGACGTCCCGCTCAACGACTACCAGTTCGACGTCGAGAGCGTGGACTATTCGCCGGACGGCAAGCGCGTGGTGACCGCCGGGCGCGACGGCGTGCTGCGCTTCTTCGAGGCCGAGACGGGGAAGGCGGAGCTCGTCACCTACGCGGAGGAGCCGCTGGTCGCCGCGGTGTTCACCCCCGACGGGAAGCACGTCGTCGCCGGCAGCGCGCACGGGCTGCTCAGCGTGTTCCGCGCCTCCGACGGCGCCTTCGAGTCCGAGCTCCGCGCCCACCGCGGCGAGGTGCGCGCCGTCGCGGTGACCGACGATGGGCGCATCTTCACCGGCGGCTGGGACAAGACCATCGCCGTGTTCACGCTGGAGATGGCGCCGGTGGCGGTGGACGAGATCCACCTGTCGATCTCCCAGACCCCGACGAAGGTCGCCGTGGTTCGCGCCGCGCTGGGCGGGCACATGGGCGTGTTCGCCTTCGACGCCGCGCAGCCGTGGGTGGTGGTCGGGCCGAAGCTGGCCCACGCCGCGGGCATCCAGGAGGCGCTGTTGTCCGAGACCACCCGGGTGAAGGGCAACGAGGCGAAGGTCGCCCACGGGCAGACCATCACGCTCAAGCAGCTGACGCTCGAGAACATCGACGTGGCGGTCTGTGACAACTGCCTCGTCGAGGGCACCGACGGGATCCTCGGCGCACCCGTCCTCAACCGCTTCACGCTGGATGACAACCCCATTACCCACGAGCTGGTGCTGATCGCAAAGGAGAAGCACGACCCGGCCACGCTGCCGCAGACGCCCACGCTGAAGGAGCAGAAGCGCTTCACTTTCGACGCGTACGTGAACGACTTCAGCGTCGATCGCCGCGGCGAACGCCTGGGCGTGGCGCTCTCCCACGACAAGGCGGAGCGGAACCGCGAGGTCTACCAGCGCGAGAAGAACAAGGTCTCGCCGCCCTGGTACGCCGAGGACACCGCCGCGCTGGTGGACGCGGAGACCGGCGCCATCCTCCAGCGCTGGCACCCGCACACCACCATCGTCTCCAGCGTGGGGATCAGCCCCGACGGCAAGACGCTGGTGAGCGGCGGCTGGGACAACGCGGTCTTCGTGCTCCGCGAAGGCGAACCGGAGCCGCGCGACCGCGAGGACTTCGGGTGGATCATCCGCCGCGTCCGCTTCTCCCGCGACGGCCGCCTGGTGGGCGTCGCCGCCTGGACGCCGCAGAACGCGATCGGCGATCAGCAGAGCGACCCGAGCTCGGTCATCTACGACGCGACCTACGAAGCCTTCACCGTCGCTCCCCGCACGATGGTCGGCGAGCGCTGACCCGGGCGCGCACGAACGTGGACGGCGGCGCAGCGCGGCGAGCGTGGGAGGAGCGCGCAGTCCCGGGTCGCGGTACGAGCGTGGCGCGAGCACGGCCCGCGGGCCGGCCCGTCGCCGGCGCGTGACTCACCACTCACGACTCACCAGTCACGACGGACGGTTCGTTGGCGTCGAAAGGCGGCCGGCGTGGCCCAGCTCGGCAAGAGCGCGCTCCGCCGGCGTGGGGCGCAGCGGTGCCAGCACTGCTTCGCGGCGCGCGTCGGTGATGTTCGGTTCGCTCACCGTGCTCACGACGATGCGCATCTCCGGAACCCGCGCGACGACGGTCCGCACGGCGCGCTCGAACCCCTCCAGCGAATCGTCGAACCCGACGCCTTCCCGCTTCCCGTCCGCGTCGCGCGGCCCCCACAGGACCAGCTCGGTGACGACGAGGCCGCTCGCGCGCTCCACCGCGCGCAGCTCCAGCTCCGCGGAGTGGAACGGCATCGTCCGCCCGGAGCGGGTGATGCCCCGGGCGTCGATCTGCACGGTGCGCCGCGCCCAGTAGAGATATCCGCCGGCGCGCAGCAGGGCGACCGCCACGAACGCCCAGCCGACCCAGAAGCGCCAGCTCCCCCACGGCGCGAACAGCAGGGTGAGCGCAGCCAGCGCCGCGGCGATCCCCAGTGGCCACGCTGCCCCGCGCAGCCGCTTCCGCCAGTTGAACCCCCAGGTCTCCATCACACGTTCTGGAAGATGTTCTCGTCCGGCATCCCGCGCGCGCGCAGCACCCGGCGCACGTCTTCGACCATCTGCTCCTGGCCGCAGACGAAGGCTACCGCATCGTGGAGCCGCTCCTCGGGGAGGTGCGCCTGCACGTAACCGGTGAGCCCGCGCCACCCCGGCGCCGCGCGCTGGCTGACGGTGAGGACCACCTTGATGCCATGCGCCCGCCAGCGGTCGAACTCCGGCGCGTAGGCGAAGGCGCCCGGCGTCCGCGCCCCGAAGTAGAGCGTCACCTCGCCCCAGGCGCTGCGGTCCTTGAGCATCACCTGGATGAGCGAACGGATCGCGCTGATGCCCGACCCGGTGGCGAACAGGAGCACCCGCCGCCCGCGCGCCCGCTCGACGGGGAACCCTCTCCCTTCGGGCGCGGTGAGCCACACCTTCAACCCGGGCTTCGCGGCGATGAGCGCGTCCGACACCGGCGAGCCCTCCTTCACCAGAAGCTCGAAGGTGTGCCCGTCCGCCTCGGGACCGGAGGCGATCGCGAACAGCCCCTCCCCCAGCTCCTCGATCTTCAACGTGAGGTACTGGCCGGGGAGCGAGTGGGTCCCGACGAGCGGGGTCCCGGAGACGTCGACGTGCACGGCGTGAAGTCCTGCCGCCGCGCGGGTGTTCGCCACCACCGTGCCCTGGTGCCATTCCTTCATCCGGCCAGCCGGTCTAGCGCGCAACCGCACGGCGTGAACAGCGTGCGTTTCGTGCGATTCTCCGGATCACGATGAAGTCTCTGCGCAGCCTCCTCTGGCTCCTGCTCTTCTTCTCGGGCCTCACCGGCGTCGTGTTCCCCTGCCTCTACCTCTACACCGCGAGCCAGCTGCCACAGCTGGAGAGCGAATACGACCTGGAGAAGCTGCTGCGCCTCTCCATCGAAGGCGAACGCCGCAGCGTCCGCGCCGGCCGCGCCGACGATCTGGGCCGCAGCTACGACTGGCCGAAGCCCGAGTTCGCCCGGCTGCCGCACGATCTGATCGCCCTCTACATCTCGGAGATGGGTTGCCCGAACTTCTTCCGCACCCCGCGCGAGGACGGCCTCTCGTGGGCGTGGCGGGAGTTCGCCGGGATGTTCGGCGCCGACCCGCCGGGAGACGGCAGCTGCGAGCGCTACCTCGCCCTGCGCCTCGCCTCTGCGATCGGCATCCAGGGCGACCTCCAGCTCGCCGTGGCCTCGAACAAGATCCACGCCTTCATGCAGAAGGACGAGCTCGTCGCATACGACTTCGGGAGCATGTGGTTCGAACAGGGGGTGATCGGCGTGGAGGACGCGGCGTGGGAGCTGTACCGCAAGAAGCTCTCGGATCTCACGCTGGCGGAGCTGGCCGAGTTCACCCTGGCGCTGCCGATCCACGGCTATTACGGCGAGCTCAAGACCTGCAAGAACGCGTCGATCATCAAAAAGAACCGCAACGTCATCCTCGACAGGCTCGGCGCGCAGGGGCTGGTGGCGCCGGCCACGATTGCCACCGCGCAGCAGGCGCGGGTGGGGGGCCTGGGCTTTCCTTCAGCCGGGTGTGTGGCCCGGGCCCGGACGGGACCGGAGCCTCGACCCGCAGGCGGACGTCAGAAGGTCGCGATGACCGAGATGTCGTCGAACCAGGCGCCGCTGATGTGCGAACCGTCCTGGAAGAGCGCGCAGTAGATCTCCACCGTGCTCCCCGCGTACGCGGTGATGTCCGCGGTCGCCGTCAGCCACACGTTCTGGTTGGAAAGATCGGAAAACAGCGACTTGAGGCTGCTGCCGGACGTGTTGCGCAGCTGGCAGTAGGGGTAGTCGTGGGTGTTGTCGGAGAACGCCCGGTACGACACCGAGAAGGTGATCTGCGAGGCGCCGGAGGGCAGCGTCACCCGCTGGGTGATGTAGGAGGTACCGCTCTGAAAGCCGCTGCCGCCGGGGACGTTGCCCAGGTGCACCGAGCAGGTCCCGCTGGCGGCGACGTCCGACACCACGTACGGCGTCGGCGACGTGCCCGCGGGGAACGCAGACCAGCCGGTCAGGTCGCAGGTCTCGAAGTCACCATTCACCACCAGCTCGCTCACCGCCAGAAGCTCGCCGTCGTAGACCGGGAACGCGTTCCCGCTGGTGTCGTACGCGTTGTCGATCTGAAAGCTCCCGGTGGCATCCACTCCGGGGGGATCACGAACAAGAATCTGCCGCCCAGCAGGTCGGCGTTCGGCTCGAAGGTGGCGGTCAGACCCATCGGCAGATGGATCTGCGGCGGATTGTCGACGTCGACGTACTCGTTGAACTTGACCTGCACGCTGATCTGTTTGGGCTCGAGTCCATCCGTGCTGTCCGCGCCATCGGACTGCACCACGTCGACGATCTTCCCCGCGGTGTTGTCCCTCTTCTGGACCGCGCCGGTCCCGGGCGAAGCGGACTGACCGAGCGCGTTCACCGGCACCACCGCGAAGTCGACGCTGGTCTTGAACGCGAACGGCGTCTGCACCGAGTCGCCGGTGAAGATGTCGAACGATTCGGGCAGGGTGATGGTGGTCGTGGGGTTGGGGCTGGAGCCGACCGTCTTCACCAGAAGGAACGCCGGGTTCTGCTTGTTGTCCCGCACGTAGATCCGGTACGCGCTGGCGCCGCTCACCCGGTTCCATTTCAGCGTGAAGGTCGTGGTGTTCCAGTCCACCTCGTCGGGCGTGACGGTGAGGCCGGTGACCGCCGGCAGCGTGGACCCGCTCGCTGAGATCGCCCGGAAGTGCCGGCTGAAGGATCCCTCCGCCCCGTTGGCCGCGCGCGCGTTGACCAGAAGCTGGTAGTGCGCGCCCTCGGCGAGCTTGCCGCCGCTCACCGTCACCACCACGTCGGACCCGGACGACACCACCGCGGAGACGCCCACGTCGCGGTTCGCGTCCTCGTCCGTGAGGGTGATGTCGAGGGAGCTCTCGGCGAGCGCGCGGTTGAAGGTGAGGTGGATGGGGGCGTCCGCGGCGTGCTCGCCGTCATCGAGATCCGAACCCAGCAGCACCAGCGCCTCCGCCGCCTGGCGCAGGTCGATCTCGGTGCGCGTGGTGACGTTGGGGAAGGAGAGCGCGTTGACCTGCAGGACGCCGTAGTCCGCGCGGGTGTCCCCGTCTTCGTCGTACGGCTGCACCACCAGCGTCACCGGAACGCCGGTGGGCGCGCCCGGCAGGCCGCTGAAGACGTACTCGCCATTGCCGTTGGCGGTGACCTCGGCCACCAGATCGAAGTTCGCCGGGCGCAGGTCGATGCCCAGCCGCGCGCCCGACGCCGGCTTCGCGCCGCTGGCGAGGACCTTCCCCGCGATGCCGCCTGTGGCCGGCGCAAGCTCGATGTTCGTCTCGGCGACGCCGTTGCCCTGTGGGAAGTCGCCCGCCGCGGCGGGGATGAGCACGTCGCGGAAGCGCGGCACGTACCCGTTGAGCGCGAAGCGCACCCGGTAGTTCGTTCCGGCCGGCAGTCCGTTGAGCGCGAACGCACCGTCGGCGCCGGTGGTCACCGCCAGCTCGGTCGCTGCGCCCTCTTCGTCGACGCGGATCACCGAGACCTTCACGCCTCCCAGAGGCGTTCCATCCTTGAGGCTGGTCACCTTCCCGGCGATGGCTCCCACCGGCGCGGAGGGGATCTGCCTCGCTTCGTCAGGACCACAGCCCATCGCGAACATGAACAACGACACCGCGCCCGCAAACAGCCGGCGCGCATGAACCGCCTTCATATGCACTCCCCCTTCGGGTTGAGGGTTTGACCCCGACGGCGAAATTCCGCCTCGGCGGCATACGGAAGTGCAGCCGCGGAAATTCACGGCGGGGACAGGCGTTCAAACCGCACGAGTGGGTGGTGGGTTGTCGGTCGTGTGTCGTGGCGCGTGCGTCACGGCAGCCCTGAGGCGGATCCGTCCTGCAGGCCCGACGCCCGCGCCGGGTGGGGGAGCGCAGCCTCGTCAACGACGAGAACGAGAGCCCGACGGCGCAGAAGGGGCGCCGGTCGCGACCGGTGTGGGCCCGAAGGAGGCGATGCCCTACCGGATCGGCCTTCGGGGCGTTGGGACGGGCCGGATCGCGGTCTTCTCGCCGTCGTTGACGACCTCCTCGTCGTCCGGGCGCGGGCCTTCGCCGGTGTCCTCGTGAGCGGTCGGAACGCCGGGGCGCATCGGCGCGCGGCGGGCCGCGGTGACGTTCGGGCCGGCGCCGGGACGAGCGGGCGCGGAGCCGCTGCGCATCGAGCGGGCGGGCGCAGACATCGTCGCGCCGTCACCCTGGAGCAGCTCGTCCGAGACCTCCACCTTCGGCTCGTCGACGACCTGCTGCGGTGGGCGGCGTTCCGCGGGCCTGTCCGCGAGCGGATTGCGCGTGGGCGGCGGTGTCTTCTCGGCGTC
The DNA here is from genome assembly GCA_019686135.1 of Myxococcaceae bacterium. Taxonomy (GTDB): domain Bacteria; phylum Myxococcota; class Myxococcia; order Myxococcales; family Myxococcaceae; genus JADGHL01. Next base: position 57,276 of record JADGHL010000007.1, read on the forward strand.
GTGTGCGGCCTCGGATGGCGCGGGGCGCGGCGCGGCCGGGCGGGTCTGCGCGCTGGAGCCGTTGGACGCCGGCCGCGGCGGCGAGGCCGGCACCTGCACCGAGACGGGATTACGGTTCTCGGGCGGCGGCTCCTGCTGCTCCTTCTTCGCCTTCGCCTCCGCCTTCAGCTTCTTCGCGAACTCCGCCCACTGCTCCTTGAACTCCTCCGGATCCGGCTCGCCGTGCTCGCGGTGCTTGAGCGACGGAGCCCAGCGCGTGACGAACTCCTCGCCCACCGCGAAGCGCGGCGGCGGCGGCACGCCGTAGGTGGCGGGATCGAAGAACTCGGGCGTGAGGTCCTCGAAGCCGTAGGCGACGGCGCGCGGGACGAAGTTGGGGATGATCCCCGTAGGCGCGTGGTACCCGAGGATGTGTCCGTCGTCGTCCTTCGTCACCGGGGTGAAGACGAAGATCTCCTGGGTCCGGTAGTCGCCCTTCTCGTTGAGCGGCAGCACCTCCGCCAGCGAGGTGGTCTTGCGCGAGCCGTCGTGGAGGCGCTCGCAGCAGATGATCATGTTGATCGCCGAGGCCACCTGCGCGCGCACCGCGACCATCGGCAGATCGATCCCGCTCATCAGGCAGAGCGACTCGAGCCGGCGCAGGGTGTCGGTGGGCGTGTTGGCGTGGGTGGTGGCCAGCGACCCGCCGTGGCCGGTGTTCATCGCCTGCATCAGGTGGAACGCCTCGCCGCCGCGCACCTCGCCGACGACGATCCGATCCGGTCGGAGGCGCAGCGCCGAGTGGAGCAGGTCGCCCATGTTCACCTCGCCCTTGCCGAACTTGTCCGGCGGGCGGGACTCGAAGGGGACGAGGTGCGTCTGGTTGAGCTGGAGCTCCGCCGAGTCCTCGATGGTGAGGATGCGCTCGTCGTCGGGGATGAGCGAGGAGACGATGTTCAGCAGCGTGGTCTTGCCGGAGCCGGTGCCCCCGGAGACCACCATGTTGAGCTTGATGTGGATGCCCGCTTCGATCAGCCGCGCCATCGCCGGCGTGAGCGATCCGAACTTCAGCAGCGCGTCGATCGTCAGCTTGTCCTTGAAGAACTTGCGGATCGAGATGGTGGTGCCCTTGCGCGCGATCGGTGGGATCACCACGTGGATACGGCTGCCGTCGGGGAGGCGGGCGTCCAGCCGGGGCCGCTCGTCGTTGAGGATGCGGCCGACGAACTGCGCCATGTTCCGCGCGGCGCCCATCAGCCCCTCTTCGGTGAACCGGGCGTTGACTTTGGTCAGCTTTCCCTTCGTCTCGATCCAGACGTCCTCGGGGCCGTTGATCATGATCTCCGTGACCGCTGGATCGTCGAGGTAGGGGAGAACCGGTTTCAGGAACGCACGCAGCGACTCGGAGTACATCGACATGGCGCGCGGAGCGTACCCTGCCCGGCGCCGCGTGCGTAGGGCGCACGCGGGCCGGCGGCCGGTTAGACTTGCCTCTTCCATGAAGCCGAAGGCGAAACGGAAGCCCGCGCGCTCTGCGCCGAAGCGGCGCACCCGGAAGACGACCCCGAAACCGAAGGCGAAGCTGTCCGCCGAAGTGAAGCGGTCCGAAGCGGCCCGCCCGGCGCGCGCGTTTCCGCTCGAGATCGATCCGCGGCGGATCGAAGCCTCCCTGGCGAAGCTCAAGGACGAGCTCGCGCACTGGGCGAACAAGGGTCGCTACACCCGGGTCCGGTTCAAGTTCCGCGGCAGGCAGCTGTTGCCCGACCTCCCGCTCGCGGCGGTGCTCGCGGCGGAGGGGCTCACCTTTTACTGGGCGGGGATCCTCCGGCCCCTTTTGGTCACCGTCGGCGCGGGCGCGCTTTTAGACGTGGAGCTGGTGAACGACTCGGAGAAGAAGATTGCCGAGGGGAAAGAGGCGCTGCTCGCCGGCGACGCGGACCGGGCGCTCGAGCTGTTCCGCAAGGCCGCCGCGATGCAGCGCGACAATCCGCGCGCGCACCTGAACATCGGGATCGTCCTCAAGCTCCGCGGAGACGTCGCCGGCGCGCGCGCCGCCTTAAAGCGGGCGAAGGCCCTCGATCCGGACGGCACTGCGGGTGCCGAGGCGGAGCGCGTCCTCGCCACGCTCCCGAAGGAGACCGTCGGGGTGGACCAGGCGCCGGCATGACGGCGCGCGCTCACGGGACGTGGTGCCCGCTGAGCTTCGTGTCCGCCCGGAAGCGCTTCTTGAAGAAGAGCAGCCCCGCCTTCCCGGACATCCGCAGATGGGTCACCTGCGGACCGCAGGGCGTCTCCTCCTGGTCCAGCGAGAGCGTCATTTCATCAAGCACCATCGGGAGATCGGACGGCGTGGCGTCGATGTGCGTGACGAGCCCGGTGCGCCGGTCGATCCACGCGGTGCCCTGCATCTTCTTCTCGTCCTTCTCCAGCGGCGCGAAGCGCACCTTCACCGTGTCGGCGTCGGCGGGGCCCAGAAGCTCGAAGCGGTAGAGGCGTTGCTCGTTCGGGTGGAACGCCGAGTAGCGGGCCTCGCCCTTCGGCTCCTCGTCCTTCTGGATCATCGAGGAGGGATCGCCCTCCACCTTCTTCGAGGTGACCTTCCGCGAGACGATCCGCGACTGCTTCACCGTGGTCTCGGCGCGGCGGATGACCTTGCCCTCGACGCGGCCGTCGGAGTCGAGCTGCTCGACGATGCTCTCTTCGATGAAGGCGCAGGTGGCCGAGGCCTTGAGTGCTTCGTTCTCTCCGGCGCGCGCGAGCAGCTCGGAGAGCGTGGAGGGACCCGTGGTGCCTGCATCCGCCGCTGCCGCGGTCACCAGCCACAAGGCAAAGAGCATTCCGATTCGCTAGCCCGCCGGTGTGCGGGGGTCAATGCGCCGTGCGCGCCTTCGTCGCCGGGCGATCCGAGAGCCGGTACACCAGCCGCAGCCCGCTCCAGGTCTCGTCGATCGCGCAGACCTTGTTGTCCACCAGCCCCTTCGCCAGCGCGAGCTCGCGGACGACGTCTTCGGTCAGGTCGGTCTTCATCCCCGACGCCTTCTTCGGCCAGCCGATCCACAGCCCGCCCGAGGGGCGCAGCCGCTTCTTCCACCCATCAAAGCGCTTCGCGAGCACCGCGCGCGAGGTGACGAACGCGACCATCACGTCCACGTCCGCGCTGCTTCGCGCGCTCGCCCTGGCGGCGCTGACGCCCTCCGGGAGCGCGCCGAGTGTCTTCGCGAAGTCGTCGGGCGCGTCGACGAAGAGGACCACGTGGCCCGGTTTGATTCCCAGCTTCTGCGGCAGCGGCGTTCCGGAGTATCCAGCCATCGGGGCGACCCTATCCGCAAGAAGCCCGGGCTCAAGCCCGGCAAGCACGTGATCCGCCCGCCCGGCGAGCACGTCACCCCGGCGATGCGCAAGCCCGCCCGCGCCGCCCGCTCCGTGGCGATGAGCATGGGCGGCTACAACAACCAGGGCCCGAGCGGGACGACCACCTGCCGAAAAGGGCGATTTGCATCCCCGTTCGCGAATTGCGCTGAAAATTTTCCGGCTGATCCTCACCTGGGAGCGGCCACACCTCCTGCAGCGATTTCATTGAGACCAACACCTCAGCCGGCGCCGCCGGCCGCAGCGGCTGAAGATCTTCGTCCAGACGGTGTAGCGCTCTGCGCCGCGCGAATACGACTGTCGCGGATATTACGCACTGGTTTGCACAGCGCATGGGCCATGTAATAAGTCACGCGGCGTGATGGCGACCGCCCCTTCGCTGCCTGCCAGGGATCTCGTGCTCGCGTTCTTCCACGCCGCGTCCGACCGTGCGCTGGACGTGGCGACCCTCGTGGCGGCGACGCGCGTGCTCGGGCTGACGGGGAACGCCACCCGCGTCGCGCTGTCACGACTGGGCGCGGAGGGGTGGGTGATCCGCGACGAGCGCGGCCGCTATCGCCTCCACCCGGAGCGCGTCGCTGCGGTCTCCCCGCTCGCGCCGTTCAAGGCGATCCCTTCGGCGGTGATCCGCTGGAAGGGCCGCTGGGTGGCCTGCCTCTTCGAGCCGGGGAAGCGGGCGGATCTGCCGGAGCCGCTGCGGCGACTCGGCTTCCGTTCGCCTTCACCCGGGCTGGCGGTCCGGCCCGACAACCTGCGCGGCGGCATCGCGCGAATCGAGGCGCGCGTGGGCGAAGGGCGCCTGTTCACGCTGACGCCGGCCGGGCTTTCGGACGCGACGGCGAAGTGGCCGGCGCTCTGGGAACCGGAGCGCTACAGCAGGGGCTACGCGCAGATGCGCGAACAACTGCGGAAGAGTCGCGCGCGCCTGTCGAAACTGTCCGCCGAGGCGAAGCTGGCGGAGACCTTCCGGGTGGGCCAGGCGTGCATCGCCCGGCTCGAACAGGATCCGCTCCTTCCGGACGAGTGGATCGACGCGCGCGCGCGGGCGTCGCTGGTGGCCGAGCTGGTCGCCTACGACCGCGACGCGCGCGAGCTCTGGATGAAGATGATCCCCGGGCTCGAGCTCGAAGGCTCGCTCCGGGCCAACCCGACGTGGGCAACGGAGGTGCGGACATGAGCACAGCCGATCCAGCGGTGACGACGGCACTAGGCGCGGCGCAGCGCCTCACGCGTGAGGAGCTGACCCAGCTGAGCCAGGTATCCGCGGTGCGGACGTGGCTCTGCATCGCGAGGATGTACGCGCAGATCGCCGCCACGTTCGCGGTCGCGTGCCTGTGGCCGCACCCGCTGGTCATCGCGGTCTGCTTCGTGCTGATGGCTCGGCACCAGAAGGCGCTGGCCACGCTCAGCCACGACGGCGCGCACCGGCGGCTGTTCGTGTCGCGCAAGCTCAACGACTACGTCTCGCAGATCTGCCTCGCCTCGGCGGTCCACCTCTTCGCCGACGGCTACCGGCGGACGCACCTGCGCCACCACCGCAAGCCGCTGGCGCCGGACGATCCGGACATCGGGATCACCGGCGGCTATCCGATCACCCGCGCCAGCTTCTTTCGGAAGCTGCTGCGCGATCTGTTCGGCATCACCTGGGTGAAGTTCGTGCGCCACTTCATCGCGCCCACCCACCGGACGAAGAAGCAGGCAAAGCTGGAGGAGGGCGGCGAGAAGACCGTGCCGATGCCCGTCTCGCTGGGGTCGATGCTCGCGTGGAACGCAATCATCCTCACGGGAGTGAGCCTCGCCGGGCACCCGCTGTACTACCCGCTCCTGTGGCTGTTGCCGCAGATCACCGTGCTCCAGGTGATTCTCCGCATCCGCGGCATCGCCGAGCACGCCGGGATGCAGCCCCACGAGAACCAGGAGCTGTGCACGCGCACCGTGCGGAGCAGAGTCCAAGCCTGGTTCTTCGCGCCCAACAACATCAACTTCCACATCGAGCACCACCTCTACCCGGGCATCCCGTGGTTCAACCTGCGCAAGGTCCACCGGCTGCTTGAAGCGCGCGGCGCGCTGCCACCGCAGAACGTGGTGGACAGCTACGCCGACGTCCTGCGCCTGCTGATCCGCGACGAAGCGACGCACACCGTGCCGCATCAGAGCTGACGGTCGCATCGGGCCCGTCTCAGTACCGCTCGAGGACGATGCCGCCCGAGACGCGCATCTCGCGCTCGGTCGCGCCCGCTCCCGGATGCCAGCGCCATTCCCCACTGAGCGCGAGCTTCACGCCGATCCCGCGCACGTCCCCCGCGTAGACCCACGCCGAGAGCCCGGCTTCGGCACCGTTGAGGAGCTTCCCCGAGAGCGAGACCGCGGGGACCCAGCCTGCGTCGACCACCAGCCCGGCATGTCCGGTGCCTGGAGCATAGGCATCCAGACGCACACGGATTGGCGCCTCCAGCTGTGAGCCGCCTCCTGTTCCATAGAAGGTCCGGAAGCCAAGACCCACAGCCGCATCCAGCGCGAGGGGGCGGGACGCGCTTTGCCCGAGCCGGGTGGCGATACCGGCTTCGAGCCAGCGGACGTCTCCGGAGTGCTCCCAGAGCCGATGTTCGCCCTGCAGCAGCCGCAGGTGAACGCCTAGGGGAATGCCGGGCAGCACGCGCTCCGGCACGTAGCGCACGCGCAGGACCTCGTGACGGATCGCCACCAGAGGAGACCCTTCGCGCAGACCCACTGCCGTCCGGAGCGACAGCGCGGTGAGGTCGATTCCACGGGCGGAGGAGAACATCCTCGGTGCGTCGCGCTCGAGGCGGATGGCGTCGCGGCCCACGGAGAGCATGGGCACCGGCACGTTGTCGCCGATGGGCGCGTCGATGCCGAGCCACCACGGATTGTACGGCGTGTGCGCGGCTGCGGGCCCGGTGGCGACTTCGGCGGCGGCGCGGCGATCGAGCTTTGCGTCGACCCGGGCCAGCTGTGAGGCACGGACGTCCTCCGGGACGTGCTGGCGGCAGGCAGCGTCGGCAGCGACGAATGCATCGGGCGCGGTGGCCGCTCCGCGGGAGAGGCGCAACGCGGACTCCAGCGGCGCCGAGAGCAGCACGAGATAGGACAGCTCCTTCCAGCACTCCGGTTCGTTCCGGGTCCGGACGTGCTCGAGCATCCCGGTCCACGCCGCCTCGCGCACCTCCGGCTCCGGGTCATCGGCGCCGGGAAACGCCCTGCCGCATAGGTCGTTCAGACGGGCGCTCCGCTCGCGGCTCAAGAGGCGCGCTCGAGTGATGGGGGCGAGGTCCCGGCGGGCATCGATCGGCACGGGCTCCAGGTGACCGCGCCGGGTCAACTCCGCGAGAACGAGATCGGGTGGGATCACCGGAGGAGGGTCGAACCGCTCCTCGTAGATCTCGTTCATCAGCTGGATGATGATCTCGCTGCAGTTGCGCTGGAAGAAGAAGTAGGGGCGGCTCCAGTGGAGCGTCAGGTCATCGAGGCGCGCGAGCAGGATCCGCTTCTGTGCGTCGGTGAGCTTCCAGCGGAACCGCCGGACGTCGCGGCCCTCGGTCTCTTCGTACTTCAGCGCCGTGGTTTCATACGCGTCCCGGACCACGCGGCTGGTGAAGCCGCCGGCAAGTCCGAGCGCCACATACAGTGCGGAGCCCTCGGGGATGTTCCCGGTCTCGGCGAGCAACGCGAACGTTTCGCGCCGGATGCCTTCCGGCGTCTCCAGCTCCAGCATCAAGAGCAGGTGTCCTCCGACGGAGGCGAGGCTCGACAGGGTGGGCGCGGCCCAGAGTATTTCCACCGACCGGACCTTCTCCGGTGACAGGCCCACCTCGGACGGCTGCGGGCAGTGGACGTTGGAGCTTGCTTCGGCGGTGGCGGGAAAGAAGTCGGCGAAGAACCGGAACTTCGCCGGGAACCGGCAGCGCGGGTGGTTCTCCGCTTCCGTCGGACCCAGCAAAGGCGGCAGGAAATAGACCTCGGCGAAGGTGGCGAGGTCCTCTGCCGCGCTGGTGGCGCCATAGGGCGAGGCGAACTCTCCCGTGGACGCGTCGGGTGCCGCAGTGGGGACGAAGGAGAGCCAGGACCAGCCGCTGATCGACCGCCACGTGTCGCGCGAGGAGATGCCTTTTGCCTTGTCCCAGACGTGGGTCAGCTCATGCACCACCGCCCGGGCGATCAGCCGCTCGGCCGCGATCCGCAGCCGCGCCGGGTCCTGCCACTTCGGGCCGACCATTCCGGCGAGGGCTTCGGGCAGCCCACGCACGTAGAGCGTGATGTCGGTCCCGGCCCAATGGGTCTCCGCCAGCGTGTGTCCGCCGTCTGAGTCCGGCGCGCGCGCGTCCTCGATGTGGAATTGCAGGGGCCCGGGTGGAAAGCGGAACGCCTCGGGCAGGCGGGGTGCGAGCTTCTGCAACAACGCGCGGGTCGGCTCGTCCCAGTCCGCGGGGGACGCCAGGACCCAGGAGGTTCCCTCAATGCGGGGATCCGGCCCGCTGGTCCCGGCGTGCGAGACCAACGGCAAACAGGCCATGAGGGCAACGAGAAGCGGGCCTCCCGCGCCGTGGAGCTTCAACGGACGGTTCAGTGCGCGGCGCTGAATTCCGAGCGCAGCTGCGCCAGCCGGGCGCGTGCTGTCTGAGCCTGGGCCTTCAGGTCCATCTCATGCCGCGCAACGATGTCGTCGATGAGGCCGTTCAGGATCTCCTGCGGATGGGCGGCGAACACCGTTCGTGCGGAGACGATCTCTCCCGGGCGGGCGCCCTTCTCGAGGGCCTCGTCGAGGTGGGCGGCCACCACGGGCGCAAGCGTCTCCACCGGAACGCCGACGATCTGCGCGAGCAGCTCGTGCCGGGGCGTGTTCCCCTGGCCGATGCGGGCGCGCTCGAGCTGAAGGTCGTGCAGGATGAGCGTGGCGGTCGTGTCGGAGATTCTCGCGCGGGCGCTGAGATCGGCGATCAGCGTCTCACTGAATTGGCGGGCGGCTTCGCTGTCGGTGATCACGGGATGGTCAGACCGGACCCGCTCGACCGATTGCAGCACCTCGGAAGGTGAAAGGCCGAAGGCGCTGGCGAAAGCGTCGACCAGCGGTCCTCCGCCCGCCCTCGCTTCCTGTTCAAGCTGGAGCACGCGATCGTAGATCGCAGCATACGACAGGAGATCCAACAGCACTGCGCTGGTGCTCGACACGGCGGACACGCAGAGACCAGCGATGAGCATGGTCCGCCCGGTCTGGGCAGACTCTTCCTTGCCCATCATCACGGCACCGACGACTGCGACGACCGCGCCGGCACCGGCCACGGTGGTGCTGGCGGAAGCAAGAGCCAGCGCCGGCTTCGGCCGGATCGAAAACGCGACCAACGCGATCGTCAGGATGATGGCCACAGCCTGAGTTCGACGCATCTGTTCCCCCGGTAAGTGAAGATCAATCGAGTCAAGACAATCGGCGCTTTATGTCATGTGACTAACGGAGTTATCAACAGTTCACGGAATCCTCTTTTCGCGGTTCTGAGGGTCGGTGCGCGTTTCTGCGCGGATGAAGCCGTTTTCCACTTCCCGGCGCGCCACCACCCGGGAGCGCCCGGTGACAGCGTTGATGACTGTCCGCGCGTGAGTTAGGCGCGCGGATGATGCGTCCGATGCGGCTTTTCTTGCGATTCGTCGTTGGCGCTGGCGCGGCGGCGGCTTTCGCGGCGTCTGGGGCCTGCGCTCCAGCCAACGAGCCCTGCGGCCCGGCGAACTGCGGGACGTGCTGCAACGCAGAGGGCCTGTGCGTGCTCGCCACGAGTGCAGTGGCCTGTGGCATCGCCGGCTCGGCGTGCGTGGCCTGCCCCAGTGGAGATGCGTGCCAGGCGGGCGTCTGCGTGTCGCCGGGCTCCGGAACCGGAACCGGGCCGGCGTGCACCACGCTCTACGGCAAGGCGCAACCCGGCAGCGCCCCCTGCTGCATGGAGTACGGCGCGGACGCCTGTGGCGCCTCGTTCTTCTGCGCCGCGTTCGACGGGAGGACGCAGCCCGTCTGCTACCCCGAGCGCTCGCGGTTGGATGGCCAGGAGTGCACCGCCGACCTTCAGTGCATGAGCGGCATCTTCAACCAGGAGGCGCGCGCCTGCGCGGCGAGACCGGGAGGGAACTGCACGCCCGAGGTCGGCTGCGCTCCGCTGGGCACCCAGAAGTACGGCTGCATCGGAGGTTCGTGCATGCCGCTCGGCGACGGGTCGTTGGGGTCGAGGTGCGCGTCGACCTCGGATTGCGTCGTGGGCTCGTGCGTGGGGAACGTCTGCGTCGGAGCTCCGGACGACCCCTGCTCGGAAGACGAGCAGTGCGCGTCCAACGTCTGCTACGACGGCCAGTGCTGCGTGCCGAAGACCTGCGCGCAGCTCGGCGCAGCGTGCGGCTTCCAGTACGCCCATTGCGGCAGGTATGTGGACTGCGGCACGTGCGATGACTGGAACGACTGCACCGAGGACAGCTGCAGTGCCGGACAATGCTCCCACCCGCTCTCAGCGGATCTGAAGGGCTGCTTCGGGGGCATGTGTGTCAGCGGGGTCTGCAAGTCGACCTGCGCGAGGTGCTACGACAAGGATCCGGACGATTTCTGGTCCGGCTACGACTACTACGACCCGTCCGGCAACTGGCACGAGGTGGACTTTTGCCGTTGCGACGGCAACACGCTGCGCGCGCAGACGAACGGGTCCCTCGGCTACGTCTACAACGTGACCTGCACGACCTGCAGCACGGGCCCGCAGGGCAACGTCGTCGCCTGCTTCTGAGCTCCGCCATGTCGTCAGCCTGCGCGTGACGGCACGGCAAGACCTTCATCGCCGCCCCGCCACAGCGCGCCTGCCCCCAGAAGAACCACCGCCACCGCGAGCACGCCGAATGCCCAGAGTGTGAGCGCGCCCGGATGAACCAGTGGCTCGCCCCGGAGCGCCTGCCAGGTGAGGATCCCGAAGGAGCCTGCATAGGCCAGTGAGGCTGCTGCGACCAGACCGAGCCGCTGGCGAAGCGCGAGGCGCCGCCGTGCGGAGAACGCGGCGACCCAGAGCGCGAACAGCGGGAGCGCCTGCATCGCGTGCAGCCCCACGAAGTGCGGGACGCGGAGATCGCCCCCGCGCGTGCTCCAACCTACGCCCGGCAGGCCCGGCCCGCCGTCGGAGACTCCCACGCTGTGGGCGCCCGCATCCGCCGGCAGGCCGGCCTGAAGCCGCGCGCGCTGTTCGGCGTTGGGACCGGTCATCGAACCGCCGAGGCTCGCGCCGAGGATCGAGATGAGGAGCCCCAGCCGGATCGCCCACCCGAGGCCGCGGTCTTCGAAGGGCTGGCGGAACAGCAGCACCAGCGCCACCACGCCCGCGAGCGTGGCGACCGCGATGGACATACCCATGATCGTGAACAGGGTCGCGTCGAATGGCGTGGAGATGTTGAAGTGGCTCCGCACGCCGCGCCCAGCCTGCAGCCCGATGATCGCGATCTCGATGAACATGGCCGCCGAGGTGATCTGGCCGACAGCCTGCACCGCACGTCGACGGCCGCGGACGTACGAGAGCATCCACGCCAGGGTGGACGTGTAGAGGGCGATCGACGCGGCGAACTTCGCGGGCTTCACCCACACCGGCTCGCCCAGAAGCCGGCGATGGTCTGCGGCGATTCCGAACAGGAACACCCCGAGCAGCACCAGGTGCACTGCGGCGGTCAGCGTCAACGGACGGCTGGTGCCCCAGAGGCGGAGCACGAGCGTACGGACTGGCCCCTCCCGCCGTACCAGGGCGACCGCCTCGCGCACCGTGACGTATGAGAGGAACCCGACCGGTCCCACCAAAAGGGTGAGCAGCAACAGCGGCGCCATCGCCAGCGGGTGGATCCCGTGCTCACGCCCGTCGCGGTACACCCATTGCCCCACGAACAGATCGAACGCGAGGAAGTGGACCCAGGCGATCGTCGCGCCGGCCGGGGTTGCCAAAAGCGCCGCCACCGAGCCGAGCGCCGGCCGGGTCACCACCGGCAACACCTCGGCGAGGTGAGGCGCCACCAGCACGACGTAGAGCGCCGCGGGAAGGAGCACGCCGGGCACACCGCTCGTGACCCGCCGGGTCAGCTTCGAACCGGGGAACAGCGCCATCAGGATCCAGAACGGTGCGACCAGTAGCCCGCTCCACGAGAAGATCGTCTCGAGAGTCATTGCTGCCTCCGGTTTAGGTTTACGTGTGTTAACGTCGCGGCCCAAAAAAAGAGGGACGTCACTTCGTCAGTCCCTCGAACAGTCGATCCACCGATTGGCGATAGGCGCTTCGGAAGGTCTTCTCGGTGAAGTTGCACGCGCCGACGAGGTACAGCGACACGAGCCCGTGCACGTGCGCCCAGATCGTCACCGCCACGTCCGCGGGTTCGCCCTTCTTGAGCTCCCCGGCGGCGATGCACTCGCGGACGCGATCCACCAGGAACTGGAAGGTGGCGTTCCACTGCGGATCCATCTTGGTCTCCACCCCGCGCCAGGGCGTCATGAAGATGGTCCGGTAGAGCTCGGGCTGCTCGAGCGCGAAGTCGAGGTACGCCTGCCCGCTCAACCGCAGCCGCTCCATGGGCGTCCTCCCGCGCAGCGCCCGGTGGAGGTACCCGCCGAACGTCTCGAAGCCGCTGCTCATCACCGCGCGGACCAGCGCCTCTTTGTTCTCGAAGTGCCGATACAGCGCCGTGGCGGTGACGCCCACCCGCTCCGCGACTGCGCGCATGGTGACGCTGTCCGCCCCGCCCTCGAGGAAGATGTCGCGCGCGGCGTTGAGGATGCGGGTCTTGGGATCGGCCATTGTTAACGCACGTTAACCGGTGGCGCCGGGTCGGTCAAGTCCGTCCTGGGGCGGTGCGTCGCTGCGCGAGCCCATCGATGAGGAGCGTGAGGCCGTTCTCGAAGGTGTCCTCCTCGAGGATGGCGCCCGCGCCCAGGGCTGCCTCGAAGTGGGGAAGGTGCGGCGCCTTCGCCCGCTGCTTCCGCCGCGTGCCGGCGCGGACCGGATCCGCCTGGGTCTCGAAGGTGGTCCCGAGCGTGTAGTCGTAGATCGCCAGCACGCCGAACAGCGCATCGCGGGGCTTGAAGCCCGACTGCATCAGGCGCCCGATGGCGGCGTCGACGTTGGTGGCCATGGCGGTGGAGGAGAGGTCGGCGGACGCCACCACCTGGGCGCCGTCCCGCCGCGAGAGCAGCGCGCTCCGGAATGCCCGCGCCGCGCGACGCAGCCACGCGGACCACTCTTCATCCGGAGCCGGTTCGACGACGCTCGCGCGCAAGATGCGCTCGGCCATCGCGTCGACGATCTCCTGCTTGCTGCGGAAGTGCCAGTACAGCGCCGGGTTCTGCACGCCCAGCCGCGCGGCGATCGACCGCACGGTCAGGCCGTCCAGGCCGGCGCGCTGAAGGACGTGGAACGCGGCGTCCACCACGGCTTGGCGATCGATGGCAGCGCGGACACGGTTCTTTCGGGTAGGAGCACGGGGCATGTTGACACTCTAGCAGGTCCGCCTTACCGTTGCTCAGGTGGGATTGAGCACTGCTAAAGAGTGGGCGACGTCCCGGGATGGTGCGCGGATCGGCTGGGAGCGGGTGGGCGAAGGATCTCCGCTCCTCGTCATCCACGGCGGCGCGCGCGCGGGGAAGCACTACCGTGCGTTGGCCGAGGGGCTGGCCGCGTCGCACACGGTCCTGTTGATGGATCGCCGGGGTCGCGGCCTGAGCCACCCCGAGGTGTGCCCCGATCTCGAGACGGCGCTCGACGACGTGGGCGCGGTGCTGAAGGCCAGCGGCGCGGAGTGCGTGTTCGGCCACAGCGCGGGCGCGGTCCTCGCCCTCGAGGCGGCGCGCAGGTTCCCCATCCGCGCGCTCGCCGTGTACGAGCCCCCGCTGCTCGAGGCCGGGTTGCCGCTGGAGTGGGTCCCGGCGTTCGAAGCGGCGCTGGCGGCGGACGACTCGGCCCGGGCGTTCCTGCTGCTGGCGCGCGGCCTCAAGATGGGCGTGCCGGCGTGGCTGCCGGACTGGGTCGCCCGCCTGCCGCTCTCGCTGATGATGCACACCGCGGAAGGGCGCGAGATGGCCGCGCTCCTCGAGACCATCCCGGCCGACCTGAAGCTGGCGCACGCCACGCGGAGCGCGGACTACGCCCATATCCGCGCGCGCACGTTGATCCTCTCCGGGAGCGAGAGCCCGGACTACCTCCGCAAGGCCGCCGAGCGCCTCCGGACGCTCATCCCGAACGCCCAAAGCGTGGAGCTCCCCGGTCAGGCGCACAACGCGCCGGACATGACCGCTCCTGCGGAGGTCGCGAAGGTGTTGAGCGACTTTCTGGCCGAAGCGTCCTCTTGACGGCTACGGGTGCAGGACGATCGCCTGGGCCTTCTCCACCGTGAGCGGCTCCTCCAGCTCCACGCCGTTCGCCTTCAGATCGAACGCGAGGATGGCCAGGTACTGATCGGCCGTGAGCGAGCCGCCCTTCTTCGGCGGCATGTTCTGCACCACCCACGAGCCGACGTCCCAGGCGGTCTTGAACGGCACGGTGCGGTACTTCGCGGTCGCAGGCGGATCGAGCGGCAGCGCGTTGGCGCCCACCACCGGCGGCGCCTTCTTCCCTTCGCCCGCCGCGCCGTGGCAGCCGGCGCAGTTCTCTCCGTAGAGCTGACCGCCGAGCGCGATCTGATCCGCCACCGTGGCCGGCGCGGGCGCGTTCCGCGAGGCGGTGGTCGCCGGCCTGTCGTCGGAGGTCGCGCTGGCGGATTCGGCGGGTGCGGACGCGGCGGTGTCGTGCGTGCAGGCGGCGAAGAACACCCCGCTGGCAGCGGCAAGGGTGAGCGCAAGAATCGTAGGACGGTTCATGGGCTGCTCCGGAAAGAGTGCGGCCCATCCGATGCCAGAGCGCGCGGAAGGTGACGCGCCAAAACCGCGCGACGCCCTCGTGATGCGCGGGAACTGCTCTCCGAGCGCCCGCTCCCCAGCCATGCCGCCGGACCATCCAGAGCCCGTCAAAGCCCGCGGATTCCGGAAGAAATGCGCCGATCTTGGCTGTTGATTCAGGGCCCCCGGAAGGGTAGGAACGCCTGTCTTTCCGAGCGTTTATCTTCGCTCGGCCGCTCCACGGGGATCCCCACCGAGATGGCTGACGACACCACCACCAGACCGCCCCCTCCGCCGGGAAACGGGAACGCCGGCGAGCTCATCCCCATCAACATCGAAGACGAGATGCGCAGGTCGTATCTCGACTATTCGATGTCCGTAATCATCGGGCGCGCGCTGCCCGATGTCCGCGACGGGCTCAAGCCGGTGCATCGCCGGATCCTCTACGCGATGCACGAGCTGGGGAACACGCACGGCCGTCCGTACAAGAAGTCGGCGCGCGTGGTGGGCGACGTCATCGGCAAGTACCACCCGCACGGCGACAGCGCGGTGTACGACGCGATGGTGCGCCTCGCGCAGCCGTGGTCGATGCGCTACCCGCTGGTGGACGGCCAGGGGAACTTCGGCTCCATCGACGGCGATTCGCCCGCGGCGATGCGCTACACCGAGGTCCGGATGGAGCGGCTCACCGACGAGCTGCTCGCGGACATCGACAAGGAGACGGTCGACTTCGGCCCCAACTACGACGGCTCGCTGCAGGAGCCGTTGGTGATGCCGACCCGCTTCCCGAACCTGCTGGTCAACGGGTCGTCCGGCATCGCGGTGGGCATGACCACCAACATCCCGCCACACAACATGGGCGAGGTGATTGACGCGACGATCCATCTGATCGACTCGCCGAAGGCCACGGTGGCGGACCTGATGAAGTTCATCCCCGGGCCGGATTTTCCCACCCGTGCCTTCATCATCGGGCGCGAAGGCATCCGCCGCGCCTACGAGACCGGCCGCGGGCAGATCACGATGCGCGCGCGCACCGAGATCGAGACCGACAAGAAGCGCGACCGCGAGGCGATCATCGTCACGGAGATCCCCTACCAGGTGAACAAGGCGCGGCTCATCGAGAAGATCGCCGAGCTGGTGCGGGAGAAGAAGCTGGATGGGATCAGCGACATCCGCGACGAGTCCGACCGCGAGGGCATGCGCATCGTGGTGGAGCTCAAGCGCGACGCGATCGCCCAGGTCGTGCTCAACAACCTCTACCAGATGACCCCGATGCAGTCGTCGTTCGGGGTCGTGATGCTGGCGATCGACCAGGGCACGCCGCGCACGCTCTCCCTCAAGGAGGTGCTGGAGCGGTTCATCCTCCACCGCCGCGAGGTGGTGACCCGAAGGTCGCGCTTCGAGCTCAAGAAGGCCGAACAGCGGCTGCACATCGTCGAGGGCCTGCTGGTCGCGCAGGATCTGATCGACCAGGTCATCACCATCATCCGCCGCTCGAAGGACGTGGACGAGGCGCGCTGGGGCCTGACCCACATCCTCTCGCCTGCGCTCTACGAGCACGAGCAATTCAAGGACCTGCCGCGCATCGACGTGGAGAAGGCGCGGGCGCAGCTGGACGCGCTCGCCGCGCGCGCGAAGGCGGAGGAGCCGTCGTACACCGGCCTGTCGCACACCTACTTCCCGGTGGCCGACGAGCTGGGGAAGAAGTTCCTCGGCGGCTTCAGCGACGAACAGGCCCGAAGCATCCTCGACATGCGCCTGCAGCGCCTCACCGGGATGCAGCGCGAGGAGCTGTTCAGGGAGTTGATCGACCTCGTCCGGGAGATCGCCCGGCTGCGCGACATCCTCAGCAACGAGTCCTCGCTGCTGAACGTCATCAAGCGCGAGCTCCTCGAGGTGAAGGAGCGCTACGTGGATGAGCGGCGCACCGAGATCCTCGGCGACGTGGAGGAGATCACCTCCGAGGACCTCATCGCCGAAGAGGACATGGTGGTCACCGTGTCCCATACCGGCTACGTGAAGCGCTCGCCCTTGAGCGAGTACCGCGCCCAGAAGCGTGGCGGCCGTGGGAAGACCGGCGCGGTGACGAAGGAGGACGACTTCGTCACCGACATGTTCGTCGCGTCGACCCACGCCTACCTGATGCCCATCACCACCCGGGGCAAGCTGTACTGGCTCAAAGTGCACCAGATCCCGCTCGCCTCGCGCACCGCCCGCGGCAAGCCGATCGTCAACCTCGTGCAGTGGGAGGAGAACGAGAAGCTGGCGCAGGTACTCATCACCCGCGAGTTCAGCGAGAACAAGTACGTGTTCTTCGTCACCCGCAAGGGCCTGGTGAAGAAGACGGACCTCACCGCGTTCTCCAACGTGCGCAGCATCGGGCTCATCGCGCTGGGGATCGAAGAGGGCGACTCGCTGGTGGCGGTGAAGATCACCGACGGCACCAAAGACATCCTGCTCTCCACCGCGAACGGGATGAGCATCCGCTTCAACGAGAGCGAGGTCCGCTCGATGGGCCGCACCGCCTACGGCGTGAAGGGCATCACGCTCGAGGAGGGTGACGAGGTGGTGGGCGCGGACATCGTGGAGCCCGGATCCACCATCCTCACCGTCACCGAGAACGGCTACGGCAAGCGCACCCAGGAGAGCGAGTACCGAGTCCAGGGCCGCGGCGGCAAGGGCATCATCGACATCAAGACCACCGAACGGAACGGCCGGGTCGTGGGGATCCAGCAGGTGAGGGATCAGGACGAGGTGATGCTCGTCACCAACGGCGGGATGCTGATCCGGATCAAGGTGAAGGAGATCTCCGTCATCGGCCGCAACACCCAGGGTGTGCGGCTCATCACGCTCGAGAGCGCCGAGGAGAAGGTCACCGGCATCTCCAGGCTCCCCGAAGCCACCGGCGAGGCGGAGACCGAAGGCGGTGAGGAGATCGATCTCGGCACTTCCAACGGCAACGGCGGTGGCGGCCAGAGCGCTGCGCCTTCCGAACCCGCGGCACCGTCGGGCGCGACGTCCGGGGACGGGAACGGCGAAGGGAGCTCCGGCCCGGGCCCCGAATCACAGTAGGCAGCGTGCCGCCCGCGCGCGCTCGTTTCCTGCACGAGCCCAGCGCGCGTGGGCGGTCCGAAGGCAGGCGACATTTCTTCCCCGGGTGCCGTGACCGGGCCGCCTTACACGTAGCGAGGGAGGCACCCCGGGAAGAATCTTTGCCGGGCCACGGCTGGCGCTAGTTGCACGCCTGGCAGGTTCCGTCGCACACGCCGCTGGCGCACTCCTCGTCGTCGCCGCAGGCATCCCCCGCGTTCTTCGGCGCGACGCAGGTCGCGGTGGCATCGTCACACGTCCCTTCGAAGCAGACGCCGAAGATCCAGCACGGTTGACCCAGCAACCCCACCGGCTGGCAGGTGCCTCCGATGCACTCGGTGAAGAACTTGCACGTGCCCAGGTCCGAGCACGCCTCGCCGGGCTCGCCGAGCGGCAGGCACGCGCCGTTCCGGCACACGGTCGGGCTGAGGCAGACGTCCTGCTGGTTCGGGTCGCACGAAGCACCCATGGCCAGGCGCGGCTGGCAGCTCCCCTCGACAGCGCCCGACCCGCGCTGGCAGTAGGCGGTCGGAGGGCATTGGTTGGAGGTGCTGCACGCGCTGCCGATGGTGGCGGCGACGCAGACGCCCTGGGAGCGGCCTTCCGTCTTCGAGCAGAAGGACTCGTCGGGGCACTCGTAGTGGTCGGTGCAGGGGTCGCCGACCTGGCGCAGCTGGCACGTCCCCAACGTCCCCACGCCGCCGTCCGGGTTCTCCTCCGCACCCACGCAGCGCGACCCGTACTCGCACAGCACGAAGTCGTCCGTGCAGCTTTCGCCCGGCGCCGCGTCGATGCGGAGGCGGAGGCAGGTCCGCGTGATGGAATCGCACGAGGTGCCGTTCTCGCAGTCGGAGGGTCCCTGGCAGCTTTCGCCCTCACGCACGCGCGGCTGACAGGTCCCCTGTCTGCACGCGAGCCCTATCTGGCAGTTGTCCTCGATGACGCAGGCACCGCCCACGCCCCGGCGGGCCACGCAGGTCGCCGGCGAGGTGGAGAAGTCGCAGAAGGCCTGGTCGACGCAGCTGTTGAACGTGCACTCGCCGCCGACGGGAACCTGGGGACGGCACGTCGACGTGTTGAAGTCGCAGTAGGTGCCGACGGCGCACGACTCGCCCTGGCATAGCTCTCCCGCGCCCGGGTTGGGGAGGCAGGTGTGGGTGGTGCCGTCGCAGTGCGTGCCGCTCGCGCACTGCGACGGGCTACTGCAGGCGCTGCCCGGGCCCTTTTTCGGAACGCAAAGGTCCGGCTCCTTCGTCTCGTCGCAGTAGAGACCCGGGTCGCAGCCGATTTCCCGGCATGGCTCGTAGAGCCCGCCGAAATGCGTGCACGTCTTCTCGCAGCCGAGCCCACCGCACCCGGTGCCCGTGTCCTTGCAGTCCTCGTTCGCAAGGCAGCTTTGCCCGGCGCCGGAGTTGGGCTTCAACACGTCCGTGCAGGGCAGCTCGATCTCGCCGGTGCAGCCCGCGTCCTGGGCGGTGGCGAGACACTGGGCGGCCTTCGCGGAGTCGAACGTGCGGTAACCCTTCGCGTAGTTCCGCGCGTCCTTCTCGCACCGTTGCTTGAAGACGGCGCGGCAGCTCGACTCCAGGGATGCGCTCACCTGGTCGCAGCGGATGGCGCGGCTGCAGGTGGCGGCCGCGAGCTCGTCACACCAGGTCAGGTAGTCGGAGCCGCTTCCGCCGTCGCTCCCGCCGTCGCCTCCCGGCGTCGTGCAGATGCCCGCGTTGCACTGCTGACCCGGCGCGCACGCGGTACAGCTTGCGCCGCCCGTGCCACAGGCGCTGACATCGCTCCCCGACTGGCAGGTGCCGTTCTCGTCACAGCAGCCCGAGGCGCACGTGCCCGGATCGCAGGTTTTCGTACCTCCACACGCGCCCGCGAGCGCCACCACGAAGCCGAGCACGAAGCCCAGCGCGGCAGGACGAAGGGTTCTGGTCATGGCGGCGCATCCTAGCGGACGGCCGTTCGCTCGAATCGCCTGGAGGCGATGTTCGTGTGTCAGCGTGGTACACGTGGACCCACCACGACGAAGGAGGCGGAGGCGTTGAGCGATCGCAAGAACGGGCCAGGGTGGGGCGCGCAGGTGGTGACCATCACACCGGTGGGCACGGCGGAAATCGACGGGATGCCGGAGCACATCCGGTCTGCGCTCGACGCGGTGTTCACCGATCCGGGGCTGCGCGTCCACCAAGTGAAGGAGTGGGTGGAGGCGTTCACCGGCTGGGAGGCCGGGAACAAATACGTCGTGGAGACCGCGGACGGCCGCCCCGTGCTCTACGTCCACGAGCAGGGCAGCGGTTTTCTGGCGGCGCTGGCACGGAACCTGTGGGCGTTCCGGACCATCCGCCTCGACTTCGCCACGACCCACGGCACCACCGTGATGCGCCTGGAGCGGCCGTGGCGTCTGTTCTTCGCCCGCGCGGAGATCCACGGTTGGGATGGCCGTCCGTTGGGCAGCATCCAGCAGCGCTTCGCGTTCTTCCGGCGGCGTCTCGACGTGCTGGCCCCTTCGGGCGAGGTGCTCGCGGAGATCCTCGGCCCCGCGCTCAGGCCCTGGACCTTCGAGGTGCAGCGCGGCGGGGTGCAGGTCGCCCGGATCCGCAAGGAGTGGTCCGGTCTGGGCGCGGAGCTCTTCACCGACGCCGACAACTTCGGGATCGACTTCTTCGGCGACGTGGACGCGCGGCTCAGACTGTTGCTCGTGGCGGCCACCCTGATGATCGACCTGCTCTACTTCGAGAACCAGCAGCGCGGGCGGGGCGGAGGCCTTCAGTTGCTCAGCGACTGACGCACGGTCCGGTCGCATCGCCGTTGGTGGGGCGCTCCGCCGCGGCCTTCATCGGCTCGAGCACGAACCGGCGCATCCTCGACCGCACCACCGGGCCCACGAACGGCGTGAGGAGCCGCGCCCACCCGATGAGCTGGACGTGCGCGACGAGCGTGTAGCGGGTGCCACCTTCGTGCGGCTCGAAGCGGTTCGAGAAGGTCGCGCGGAAGAGGCGCTTGTGCTCGTCGAGCTCAATCTCCGTCGGGGACTTCTGGCGCAGGAAGTTGGGGACCTTCCCCTCGAGGTGATCGACCTCGATCTCCACCTCCTCCGGCGACGAGCGGACGATGCGCGCGGCGCGGATGGTCGCCGGGAAGAGCTCGTGCCAGTGGGCGACGTCCAGATAGAGCGCCACCACGCGCTCGGGCGGCGCGGCGATCTGGATGGAGAGCGTGGTTTCGATCGGCACGACCGCGCACTATCTCAGAGGGCATGCTTCCGGTGATCGTCGTCCTCGGAGCCATCCTCATCATCTCGTGGCTCGTCTCCCGCGCCGGCGAGCTCTTCTTCGTGTCGATCTGCGACGGCCGCGTGCTGGTCGTCCGCGGTCGCATCCCGCAGGGGCTGTTGAACGACTTCGCGGACGTCGTCCGCAAGCCGCCAGTACGGCGGGGCTCCATCCGCGCGGTCAAAACCATCCAGGGCGGTCAACTGATCGCTCGCGGCGTCGACGAATTCCGCGAGCAACGGCTGCGGAACATCTTCCGCCTCTACCCGCTCTCCAACCTCCGCGCCCAACCTCCCGGCCCGGATCGGCGAACGCTGGGACAACTGCTCGGCATCGCCTGGCTGGCGTGGCTGCTCGACCGTTCGGGAGAGTGACGGCCGCAGTGCCGGCTTTGCGCCTGGTTCGTGGTGGCTGGTGGGTGGTGAGTAGAGTAATCCTCCGGCGCTTCGCGCCTCCGGATGGGGCAGCGGTTGGCTGGTCGTCAGTAGCCGACGTAGGGGCGGCCGGCCTTCACGGCTCGCACGCCGGGGACGTTGGAGATCGAGCCGTAGCGCGCGATGGCGTAGCGGACCCCGGCGATGATGTTGTCGACGGGGTTCAGGATGTGCCCGTGGCCGGGCAGCTTGTACGCGTTGAACGTCGGCCCGATTGTCTGCATCAACCCCTTCGATGGCGTGCCCGCGGCGGCGTTGGAGTCCCAGTTGTTCACCGCCTTCGGGTTCCCGCCCGACTCGTGGCGGATGAGGATCGCGATGTCGTGCGCGTTCATCTTCGAGAGCGGCACGCCGCGCCTCTTGAGGATCGTCTGCGCCATCGCGATCCACCGGCCGATCTGCCCGCCCACCACGTTCGGCACTCCGGGCCGGATCACGTGGTCCACCGGCTCGAGGTCGAGCTCCCTGCGGACCTTGTTGGTCTGCTTCAGCCCCATCTTGTATTCGGCCGGGCGCAGGTGCTCGAGCGCCTTGTGACGCGCGTCCTTCACGCGCTCCTTGTCGTGCTCGAGCGCCTTCTTGTCGTGCTTGATTTCCCGGTGGTCGTGCTGGATGTCGCGCCGGTCCTGGTGGATCTGGTCGCGCCTTTTCGCCACCGCCGCCACGCCCTGGTCGACCTCCTGCTTCTTCGCTTCGATCCGCCCGTCGAACTGCGCGTGCACCGCGGCGATCTGTTGATCGATCGCCGTCAGCTGCGCCTGGATGTCGGGATCGCCCTCGCCAGTCCCAGGATCGACGCTGGCGTCGTACGCGGCCTGCAGCTGCTCGCGCTGGGTGGTCAGCGGCTCCAGCTTCGACCGCAGCGCCTCCCGCAGGTGCCCGAGCGCGGTGCGATCCTTCTTCAACTCCTTGTGCGTGGACTCGAACGCGTCGCGGTGGTGCTCGAGGTGGCGTCGATCCGCCTTGAGCCCGCGCTCATCCTTGCGCAGCTCCTTCGCGTCCTTTTTCCGCTCCCGCTGCGCCACGTGGAGCCGGTGGATGTCGTGGTGGAGTCGCTTGATCGGGTGGGACATGGCGGCCACTTCCGATTGCGCGTTGTGGGCCAGCGCCAACTCCGCAGAATCGCTGGCGCGTGCGTGTAACGGCGGAGCTCGCTGCCACCTCGAGGAGACACCGCGGCGCACACTGGAGCACCGCTGCCCGGCTGGACTGTCCTCCGCCTTCCTCCTTCAATGCGCCCATGTCCGGATCTTCGCCTCCGTCCCGCTGGGTGATGCCGGTGCTGTCGGCGTTGCTCGCCGGCGCGCTGGGCTTCTGGGGTGGCAGCCAGTTGGGCGACCTTCGCCACGGTGCGGAGCCTGTTCTTCCGTCGCCTCCGCCGCCGGACACTCCGGTGACTCCTCCGGAGACGCATGCATCGCCAGGTCGCGCGATCGCGCCGGCGCAGGCCATCCCCGCGGGCGCGCGTGGTCCGGACACCGCGTCCGGTGCGATCGTCCCCGCCGCCGCCGCGACGCCTGCCGCTCTCGCCCGGGAGAACGAAGCGCTCCGCGCCCGGGTCGCGGAGCTGGAGCACAAGCTCGAGGTGGCACGGCAGCTCGAGACCGCTGAGTGGGGCGAGCCGATTCAGGCCCCGTCGGATCTCGACGAACGCTTCGACCAGGACGTGCTGCGCGCGAACTTCGAGGCCGCGCTGAAGGCGGCCGGCTTCGCCGACGCTCACGTCACGTCGGTGGATTGCACCGAATACCCCTGCATCCTCTACGGCGAGGGGATGGGCAGCCGCGAAGACTTCTCGAAGCTGGCATCGACAGAGGATCTCGCGCCCTACCGGGGCGACGACCGCATGGCCTGGGGATTCTATTCGGCCGGCACCGACGGCGGGTCGCCGAAACCCCGCTTCGGCGTGGCGTACTACCCGGAGCAGACGTCGAAGGAAGCGAAGGCCGCCATGAGCAAGCGCCTGGACTACCGGTTCCGCCAGATGAAGGCGACCTTCGGTCCCTGAGCCTCAGCGCGCGATCGCCGGCCTCAGCAGGTAGAACGCCTCTTCGCCGGTGAAGCTCCCCAACGTCTCGCCGCGGATCCTCGCCGCATCGCTGGAAGCCTGGGCGCAGTCGACCGTACCGTCGGTCTTGTAGTTGTTGGCGACGACGATCCGCGTGTGCCCGCCATCGGAGGTGTCCGAACCGGGGTGGTTGACGATGATGACATCTCCCGGGCGGGCGATTTTGAGGAGCGCGTCGATCTTCGCCCGCGCCTCTTCCGGAGTCGTCTTGCCGGGCCACACCTCGCCCAGCTTGATGAGCGGCGCGTTCTCTCCTCGCGAGTAGTTCGGGATCTCGATCGCGATCGGATAGTTCCCGCCCGGGTAGTGCGGCGGCTGCGCGCCCCCGGCGTAGAGAGCGTCCATCCCGAAGAGGTTGCACTTCCACCGGTTCTCCGCACCGAGCGGCGTCTGGTTCGGCACGGCGTTGTGGGGCACGTTCGGGTTGGGGCTCCGCCAGGTCCCCGACACGCCGTAGTCCGCCGCGCGCGTGGCGATGAGGTCGCGCGCTGCCTGCGCGATGCGGTTGCCGTCAGGGACCGGGAGCGTCGCGCCGATCACCCCGCCCACCCCCGGCGCGGGGTGGTCCATCATCAGCTCCTCCATCTTCAACGCGGTCATCTGATCGATCTGCCCGGTGGCGGGAAGACCGTTGGCGTTCTGGAACGCGGTCACCGCGCGCGCCGTCTCGGGCCCGTAGTCGCCATCCGCGCCGGCGCCGAGCAGCGCCCACTCCGGCTGATTCATCCGCGCGGCCAGCGCGTTGAGCGCGCGCTGGAACGTCCGTACCGCCTCCTTCGGAGAGCCTCTCCCCTGCCCGAGTGTCCGCGCACCGGACAGCACCTCCGCCGCGGCGCGGGTGTCGCCGATCGACCGCAAGGGCGGGAGCATCACCGTGTGCGCCTGCGGCGGGCTGATCGCCGTGAGCGCCTTGCCGGCGCCGGCCTGGAACAGATCGCCATAGCGCTCGGAAAGAAGTTTCAGCTCTTCGGGTTTCACCTCGCCGCGCGACACGGCCCCGCGCAACGCGTTGATCTCGGCGGGGGTGATCTTCGCATCCGACAGCGCACGGCGGACAGCATCGGAGATCCGGGTAGGCATGGGGCGGACTCTAAGCAAATGACCAGGAGGCTTCGCAAATCGCCCGCCCGGGGCGACGTAAGGACCTTTCGCATTCCATTCTGGCGTTGACGCCCGAGGCGCTGGGGGAGCTCGCGCCCGCGGCCCATGCCGCTCTGGCAAGCGCGGCCAATCAGCTCGCGGAGCGCGCGCCGGAGATTGCCCAGCGGTTGATCGCCCTGGGGACGACGGGCGACGTTTTCGAAGGCCGCATCCACCCGGCGCAGGGGATCCGCGCGGTGGCGGTCACCAAGGTGTTCTACGACTTCGGGCAGCGCGACGAAGCGATCCGCTTCTCGCGCGCGAGCTGTTGCTCTCGGAGCTGTTCGGCCACGAGCCCGGCGCCTTCACCGGCGCGCACGCGCTTCGGGTCGATCGTTTCGAACAGGCGGACGGCAACACCCTGTTGCTCGACGAGATCTCCGAGTTCAGCCGGCGCGGTCAGGCGTCTCTGTTGCGCGCGCTGCAGGAGGGCACATTCGAGCGGCTCGGCGGCACCGAGCGTCCGCCACGCGGACGTCCGGGTCGTCGCCGCCACCAACGGGCGGATCGATCCATCGCGCGCCGCGAGCGACTTCCGGCACGACCTCTACTTCCGCCTAGCCGCGGCGCAACGGCAGGTCCCGCCGTTGCGCGCGTGTGGGGACGACGTGGTGGAGCTCGCGGAGCAATTCCTCGCGGAGTCGGCGGCCGCGCGCAACGGGACGCCGCGCAGGCTCGGCGAGGACGCGAAAGCGCTGCTTCGGCAGCACCGTTGGCCGGGCAACGTCCGCGAGCTGAAGAACGTGATCCGCACCGTCGATCTGATGGAAGAGGGCGACGTGCTGCACGCTCCAGCGCTGGCGCCACTCCTGGGCGGAAGCGTGTTGGGAGCATCCGCCACCGAAATCGACTACGCCGCGGAGCTGCGCGCGAGCGGCATCACCCTGCGGAATACCTGGACCTCATCCAACGCGCCTGCGTCCGCGCAATTCAGGAACGCCACGCGGGCAACATCACCCGCACTGCAGCCGAGCTGCGCCTCTCGCGTTCCCGC
>JADGHL010000178.1 GCA_019686135.1 Myxococcaceae bacterium
GCCCACCATCGCGCCACCGCCCGTCACGCCGTCCGGCTTCCCGGGCGTGGTCGTCTTCCCGAATCCGGGCACCACCCCGAGCCCACGGAGCGATCCGGCGGCCGGCGCGAAACAGGCGCCTGCGCCGCTCGCGCCGGCGGAGACCGGCAGCGCGCCGGTGGAGTGGACGCTGGCGCAGGCGCGCGAAGCGCTCAAGGCATCGACCCACGATCGCGATCGGATCATCCGGACCGCCCTCACCTTCGCCCGGCGCGTGTTCGACTTCGTCGCCGCCTTCGCCATCGTTCGCGGTACCGCCACCGGCTGGGCCGCGGAGGGCGATGGTGCCGAGGCGTTCCAGCAGCGCCGGCCCACCATCCCGCTCGACACCGCGTCGGTGTTCCGCACCGTGGCGATGACCCGCGGCAGCTACGTGGGCCCGGTGCCGCCGGACGCGCTGACCGCGCACTACCTGCAGCAGCTCGGGCGCTCGCCGCGCACGCTGTTCCTCTTCCCCGTCGAGGTGAAGGACCGGCTGGTGTGCCTCATCTACGGCGATCCCGGCGCGCGGCCGATCAGCCAGCGCAGGCTGTCGGATCTGCTCCTGCTCTGCCAGGACCTCCCCGGCGCGTTCGGCGAGCTGATCCTCTTCCGCAAGCAGCGCTACGGCGCCTCGCCGCGAACGGCGCTCTCCTTCGACGAGGTGGTCCCGGAGACGTCGAGCGCCGGCCTCGGCTGGGGGCCGTCCACACCGAGCGCGCAGAACGGGATTGGCCGCGCCGCCGCCGCGCCGATGGTGATCGAAGACTTCGGCAAGACGCCGGCGGACTTCGCGCCCATCCTCAAGAAGCTCACCGGCCCGGACGCGACCGCCCGCGCGGCGGCGATGGCGGAGCTGGCGCGATCGCCCGACGCGTCGGCGAAGATCCTCGCGCAGCAGTTCCCCGGACCGACCGCCTGGTCGCGGCTTCCGGTGCAGGAGCTGCCGGATGCGGATGAGCTCGGGCCGATCCCCGCGGCGCTCTCGCGACTCGGGCGTTCCGGCGCGCAGGCGCTGGCGCCGCTGCTCGATGCGGACGATCCCGACGTGCGCTACTTCGCGCTGCTCACGGCCGGCAACCTCCCCTACTCCGAGCTGGTGGGCGGCGTGCTCCGCGGAATCTTCGACTTCGAGCCGGACATCTCCTCCGCCGCGCGCGCCGCCGCCGCCGCGCTCCGCCGCGTGCCCCGCTTCGTCGAGGCGATGAAGGACCTCCGCCAAGAGCTCGCGGACACCGACACGCTGCGCCGCTCGCTGGCCGCCCGCGCGCTCGGCGTGCTCCACGACCGCGAGTCGATCGAAGGGCTCATCAACCTCACCGGCTCCGACGACGCGCTGTGCGCCCAGGCCGCGGCGGAGGCGCTCCGCGAAATCACCCGCGCCAACTTCGGACCCGACCCGCGCAGCTGGACCGCCTGGTGGGCCGAGAACCGCACGCGCTCGCGCGCCGAGTGGCTGGTGGCGGCGCTGCGTCACCCGGACCTCGAGGTGCGGCTGTCGGCGATTGAGGAGCTGTCCAAGGCGATCAACGACAACTACGGCTACTTCGCGGACGCCCACCCGCGCGATCGCGAGGGCGCGATCAAGAAGTGGGAGGCCGCGCTGGCCAACAACCCCAGGCTGCGGCGGCTCGTGTAACGGTTGCCGCTCGACATCCGCGGCGAGGGGGCTTTACTCGGTGAGATGCTCGCGCTCGTCCTCGCCGCCACCATCGCCGCCACGCCGCGCCCGCTGCCGGGCTCTCATGAAGGTGTGTTCGTCCCGCGGATGGATCGGATCGGCGAACTGGTGGCGTTCATGTCCCGGGCCGGCGAGCGCTCGGCGATGCTCCGCCCGCGCTCGTGGTTCGCGCAGTTCCACCCGCTCCTCTACGTCGACTTCACGCGAAAGGAGTCGCTCGCCGCCGCGGGGATCGATCCGTCTGCGAGCGTCACCGTCTCCCTGCGCGACGACGGCTGGATGTCCTGCGTGGAGGTGTCGGACCTGAAGACCTTCCAGCAGCGCGCGAAGGAGCGGCTGTCGTCGCTGGGGACCGTGTGGGAGGGGAAGCTCGCCGGAGTCGACGTCGTCGCGGCGAAGGCGCCGGACGGGACCTTCCGAGCGGGCTACGCGAAGAAGGGAAAGGTCACCTGCGCAGTGACGTCGTCGATGGACGCGAAGCCACTCCTCGATGCCGCGGCCGGCGCGGTGGCGACGCCGAAGGTGAGCGGCCCGTGGAGCGAGGCGCGACGCGACGGCGCGATGGCGTGGCTGATTCTGCCGGAGGGCGCAGTGGCGCTGCGCGGGACGGGGGACACGCTCGTCGCCGAAGGCACCACGAAGGAGCTGCCCGCGCCGGCGCTGGTGAAGGGTGCGCGCTCGCCCTATGCCACAATGGCGCCGGTGGGGCTCTTCCTCGCGACAGCGACGGTGAAGCCGTCGGAGCTGCCGCGCGCGGTGCACGCGTTGATTGGCCCGCTCGCGGAGCTGTGCGCACAGTGCGACCGCGCCGAGGTGTCCGCGCTGGAGAAGACGCTCGCCGCGGAGCTGACCGGGAACGTGGTGGTGGATGTCGCATCCGCGCAGGTGAAACAGAGGCTGACCACGCCCGCGCAGCGCTTCTTCGCAGTGCGGCACGCCTGGCTGGCGGAGGTATCGAACCCCAAGCGCGCGAAAGAGGCGCTCGCGGCGGTGGCGAAGTGGCCGGGCGCGCGCGCGGAAGGCGACGGGTATGCGATTCCGCTCGAGGGCGGCGAGGTGCTCGCCGGCGTTCACGGCCAGCACCTCTACCTCGCGAACGACGCCACCGTGCTGAAGTCGGTGCTGCTGAACGTCCCGCCGAAGCCCGGCAAGCTGGCGCACGGCGCGGAGGCCACGCTGGATCCCGCGAAAGCGTCGCGGACGCTGGCGCAAATCTCCTTCTTCGACGTGATCGGCTCGAAGGAGCTGGCCGGCCTGTTCGCGCTGTCGACGGAGGTGGGGCCGCTTTTGGGAATCACCCGGTCGGTCACCGGGACCGCGGACTCCGCGGGTTCCGGGAGTCATCGGTTCTCGCTGACATGGACGCTGAAACCGGCGGCCGCCTCGGGCAATTGAGGGCGCGCCAACGCCGAGGATCCAGCTGACTCTGCCCGCCTGCGGTGTATAGAGCCCCACATGGCAGACACCGTCGAGAACGATCCGCTGCGCGCGCGCCTGGAGAAGCTGGAGAAGCAGGCGGAGCTGGGCGGCGGCGAAGAGCGCATCCAGAAGCAGCACGAGGCCGGCAAGCTCACCGCGCGCGAGCGGCTGGACCTCCTCCTCGACCCGGGTTCCTTCACCGAGCTGGACAAGTTCGTCACCCACCGCGCCACCGACTTCGGGATGGCGAACAAGAAGATCCCGGGCGACGGCGTGGTCACCGGCTACGGGACGGTGGACGGCCGCAAGGTCTTCGTCTTCGCGCAGGACTTCACCGTGTTCGGCGGCAGCCTCTCCGGCGCCTACGCGCAGAAGATCTGCAAGATCATGGATCTCGCCACGCGCGTCGGCGCGCCGATCATCGGGCTGAACGACTCGGGCGGGGCGCGGATCCAGGAGGGCGTGGAGTCGCTGGCCGGCTACGCGGACATCTTCCTCCGCAACACGCTGGCCTCCGGCGTCGTGCCGCAGATCTCCCTCATCCTCGGGCCGTGCGCGGGCGGCGCGGTGTACTCGCCGGCGATCACCGACTTCATCCTGATGGTGAAGGACACCAGTTACATGTTCATCACCGGCCCGGACGTGATCAAAACGGTCACGCACGAGGAGGTGACGAAGGAGGCGCTGGGCGGCGCGCTGGCGCACAACCAGAAGTCGGGCGTGGCACACTTCGCCGCGGACAACGAGCAGGCGGCGATCCTCATGACCCGCGAGCTGCTCTCGTACCTGCCCTCCAACAACGCCGAGGATCCGCCGGCGATCCCCTCCGACGACCCGCCGGGCCGCGAGGAGGAGGCGCTCAAGACGATCGTCCCCACGAACCCGAACAAGCCCTACGACATCAAGGAGCTCATCAAGCTCGTCGTCGACCACCACCACTTCTTCGAGGTGCAGGAGCACTACGCGCGCAACATCGTGATCGGCTTCGCGCGCATGAACGGCCGGCCGGTGGGCGTGGTGGCGAATCAGCCGGCGGTGCTGGCGGGCGTGCTGGACATCGGCGCATCGATCAAGGCGGCACGCTTCGTCCGGTTCTGCGACTGCTTCAACATCCCGCTGGTGACCTTCGTGGACGTGCCCGGCTTCCTCCCCGGCACCAGCCAGGAGTGGGGCGGGATCATCACGCACGGGGCCAAGCTGCTCTACGCGTACGCGGAGGCCACGGTGCCCAAGGTGACCGTCATCACCCGCAAGGCGTACGGCGGCGCCTATGACGTCATGGCGTCCAAGCACATCCGCGCGGACATCAACTACGCGTACCCGACGGCGGAGATCGCCGTGATGGGCCCCGAAGGCGCGGTGAACATCATCTTCCGCAACGAGCTCGCCAACGCGAAGGATCCGAACGCGGAGCGCTCGCGGCTGGTGAACGAGTACCGCGAGAAGTTCGCCAACCCCTTCAAGGCGGCGGAGCTGGGCTACATCGACGAAGTCATCCGCCCCGAGCAGACGCGGGCGAAGATCATCCGCGCGCTGGAGATGCTCAAAGACAAGCGGCAGGAGAACCCCCCGCGCAAGCACGGAAACATCCCGTTGTAGGCACGAGCGGCGTGGGCCGCCGTCGGTGGTCGGTCGTACGTCCTGCGACGATGTCGATGCTTGGGCGCGACTGCGGCCGGATTCTGCCGGCTCGACTCGTTCCGGGCGCAAGGTCGCATCGACCTGGTTCGCGTCACAGGCGCGCCCCCGGTCCGGGTGCCGAACGACGGCTTCGCTCCGTGAAGGGCCATGGCCCTCGGGCCATGTTGCAGGCGGGCGTCGACGGGAACACGCCCGCCTCTCCAGCGCGTTGCGCGTAAGGGAGGTGGGTTCGCCGTGCGAGCGCGACACCAGGTCCGCGCCCTCTATCTGCGCAACCTCGGCGCGACGTGGTTCCTCGCCTTCCGCTCGCTGCGCCGGCAGGTGCTCGGCCTGTACGGCTCGCGCGGGCTCTCGCCCATCCGCGAACAGCTCGAGCTCCGCGCACGGTACGAACCGCGGCCGCTCCGCCGCTGGACGAGGTGGCCGACGCTCCTGTGGCTGGGCGCCTCCGATCGCGCGCTGGTCCGGCTGTGCCGGATCGGCGAGGCGTCGGGCCTGTTGCTCGCGCTGGGGATCGCCCCGCGGCTGTCGGCGCTGTGCACGTGGGCGTCGTATCTCTCGTTCGTCACCGTGGGCGCGCCGTTCCTCTCCTATCAGTGGGACGCGCTCATCCTCGAGGCCGGGCTGCAGTCGGCGGTGCTGGCGCCGGGGACGTTGCGCCTGGGCCACGCCCGCACCGAGCCGACCCAGGCGTCGATCTGGGCGCTGCGCTGGCTCGCCGCGCGGCTGCACTTTGAGTCGGGCATCGTGAAGCTCCAGTCGGGAGACCGGACGTGGCGGAAGCTGGAGGCGATGCGCTACCACCACGCCACGCAGCCCCTGCCGACGCCACTCGGCTGGTACGCGAACCAGCTCCCGCGGCGCGCGCACCAACTGTCGACAGCCGGGGTGCTGGGCGTGGAGCTGGTTCCGCCCGTGATGGCGCTGATGCCGCGGCCTCTGCGCCAGATCGCCTTCACCGTGCTGGTGACGCTGCAGCTGTCGATCGGCATCAGCGGGAACTACGGCTTCTTCAACCTGCTCTCCGCGCAGCTGTGCCTGCCGCTTCTGGATGACGACGATCTCCGCGCGTTGACGCCGTGGCGTCGCCGGAGTCGTCCGCGTCGCCGGCTCGCCCCCGCGCCACTATCGCGGGAGGTGGCGGAGGCGGCGGTCCTTGCCCCCTTCTTCGTC
This sequence comes from Myxococcaceae bacterium, assembly GCA_019686135.1. Lineage (GTDB taxonomy): Bacteria > Myxococcota > Myxococcia > Myxococcales > Myxococcaceae > JADGHL01. The sequence continues at coordinate 5,933 of JADGHL010000178.1, forward strand.
TCCAGCGCGGATTCGCTGCTCGCGCGCTTCTGGCCGCACCGGCGGCCGGCTCTCCTACGCCGTGTCGAAGCCACGCTGCGGCAGTTCCACGCGGTCAACCCATACGGGCTGTTCGCCGTGATGACCACCTCGCGCCCGGAGATCGTCATCGAAGGCTCGAACGACGGACGCACGTGGCGCGAATTCGAGCTGCCGTACAAGCCGGTCCGCCTCAATCGCCGTCCCCCGTTCGCCGGCACGCACATGCCGCGGCTCGACTGGCAGCTGTGGTTCGCGGCGCTCGGGATGATCGACGACTGGTTCCTCGTGCTGATGCAGCGGCTGCTCGAGGGAACGCCCGAGGTGTACGCGCTCTTCGGGCACAACCCCTTCCCGGCCGGACCGCCGCGCTATGTCCGCGCGCTGCTCTACGACTACCGGATGACCACGTTCGCCGAACGCCGCGCGACCGGACGATGGTGGACGCGCGATCGCGTCGGCATTCTCGTGCGGCCGACGGCGTTGCCCGCCGGACGCGAGGCACCGTCACCTCCGTAGGAGTCCGGCCTCCCGCTCGAGGCGGTCGAGCGTGTCGATGAGATCGGATCGCTCGAGCACAGTTCCGATCTCACTCAGGAGCCCACGAAGCTGATCGAGGTCGAGCTCCGCTGCGCGCTCACTGAGAATCCCGCGGACATCTTCGAGATCCCTCGGTCGACCTGCGATGAGCTTGGTCACGATCAAGTCCTCCGGACCAATCACCGGGATGGTCAGCCTGCCGAGACGCACTCGCCGCGCGCGGGAGAGAAAGAGCGCCTCCAGTCCCGGCCCTCCGAGGACGACATCCACCGGGATTCCCCCGCATTCCAGAAGCAACACCGCGGATTCCTGAGCGAGCGTCTTCGCGTCGGCGGCTCTCAGCCTGAGCCCTGCCCGACGTGCCGCCAGGATGACGTCATCGATGCGGGTCCCGCTTCCGGCCTCGATCGTGACGTCGACGTCGGCGGTGCTTCGGGGTCTTCCCCAGATGGCGACCGCCTGAGCGCCGAACAGGTACCATCGCGCCTGAAGCGCCCCGGCCATCTTGTCGATCGCCTCGAGCACTCTGCCGATCGCGGTACTCGGCGATCCGCCGGAAGGCCGCCGCGACCCGGGCGTGGCACTCGAAGTCGTCCCAGCGGATCGCCGTACGCCCCTCTTCCGGGCGGAGGAGGACGAGCGTCTGGTGGAGCTCCTCGACGACTGCGAGCGCCTCTTCTGCGCCATGCCGCTCCTTCCGCCGGCGCCAGAATTCGACCTTCCGGCGCTCCAGCTCGGACCAGGGCCGGGAGGCGTAGCGGACGATGTCCTCCGGCTTCATGCGGCAACTATAGGCGTTCGCTGATCCGGCTCGCGGGAAAGACGACGCGCGCCCACCCGTTTCGCATCCAACGGACGAGCGCCCGGACTGTCCGCGATCGGCCGTCGACGGCGCCCGACGCCCAATGTCGGCGCGGGCCGCACAGGTTCATCGTCCCCCTCCCCCGACGCGCAAGGAGAAGCGATGGCCATCGACCTGATCAAAGACCGCGGCACACCCCTGGAGAAACAGGGGTTCAGCTGGAAGGAGCTGGTGCAGGCGCCGTACAGCAAGACCGACGACGACGCGTTCACCCGGGTGCGGGTGATCCTGATGAACGGCATCGAGAGCGAGGCGATCCGCTTCTCGCACGCCTGCGCGCGGATGAACCGCGATCTGCAGCTCCCGCTCGCGCGGGTCCGCCGCATCGAACAGCACCAACAGACACTGGTGAACTGGCTCAACCCGCCGGACCAGTCGCCGCTGGAGACCACCATCGGCTTCGAGCAGGTGGCGATCGAGATCACCGCCGCGCTCGCGCAGCAGGAGCCGGACGACTACCTCGCGCAGGCGTACCGGTACGGGCTGCTCGAGGACTTCGATCACATGTACCGCTACTCCGCGCTGTACGACCGGCTCTACGGCCAGGACGCCAACAACCTGCTCCAGTCGTACACCGACATCCTCCCCGGCCGGCCCACCGCGATCGAGCACCGCGCGCCCGAGGACGAGCTGCGCATCCCGTACGACCGCTTCCGCGCCGCGCCGATCACCCGGCTCAACGCGCTCACGCTGGTGGCGGCCGAGCACCAGACGCACGACTACTACATGACCATCGGCCCGATGTTTTCCGACCCGCTGGCGCGACAGCTCTACGCGGAGATCGCGTCGATCGAAGAACAGCACGTCACCCACTACGAGTCGCTGTGCGATCCGCACGAGTCGTGGCTGGAGAAGTGGCTGCTCCACGAGGCGTGCGAGGCCTGGAACTACTACTCCTGCGTGGAGACCGAGCGGAACCCGCGCATCAAGGCGATCTGGGAGCGGATGCTGGACTACGAGCTCGGGCACCTCGCCATGGTCCGCTCGCTGTTCGAGGAGTACGAGGAGCGCGACCCGGCGGAGATCCTCCCCGCGCGGATGCCGTCGCCGCTCGCCTTCGAGAGCCAGCGCGACTTCATCCGCGAGACGCTGAAGAACGAGGTCGATCTGCGCGCGGTGGGCGACTCGTTCGTGCCGGCGCGTCAGGAGCCGAAGAACGGCGCGAGCGCGAAGTACCGGGCGCAGGTCAACCGGGATGGATCGCCCAGCGAGATCATCGCCTCCGGGTACATCTGGACGCCGGGCACCGAGCTGGCGCGGATGACGCCGGGGACGCAGGCAGGCGGCTACCGCATCACCCAACGCGAAGGGAGAGCGTAATGAGGAGCTTCACGAATCCAGGTCCGAACCGCACCGGCATGGCCACCTCTCCGATGTTCGCGCGGGAGATGCTGGACATCCCGGAGATGACCCACCCGCCCGAGACGGACCGCGACAGCGACGAGGTGCGGATCGAATACGCACACG
>JADGHL010000049.1 GCA_019686135.1 Myxococcaceae bacterium
CACGACCGTGAACAAGGCTGCAACGACGAAGAAGGCCGCAACGGCAAAGAGCGGCGCGACCGTGAGTAAGGCCGGAGCCACGAAGAAGGCCGCGGGGGCGAAGGGATTTGCGGCGCGCAGAGCTGCGACCGCGAAGAACGGCACGACCGTGAACAAGGCTGCAACGACGAAGAAGGCCGCAACGGCAAAGAGCGGCGCGACCGTGAGTAAGGCCGGAGCCACGAAGAAGGCCCGGCCGGCGAAGGAGACCGCGCCGAGAAGGGCCGTGACTTCGCAGAGCAGCGGGATGCGGGGCAAGGCGGCAACGACGAAGGCGGTCGCGCCGGCGCAGGAGGTCCCGTCGAGGAAAGCCGCAACGACAAGGATGGCCCCGCGAGCGGAGAAGACCGCACCGAAGCAGAAGGCCGCGCCGAAGATGACCGCGGCCCGAAGCCAGCGCCCACGCCGCACACCGAATCCAGCCATGCCGGCCCACGCGGGCCGGCATCCCACAAACCGCTCACTCCTCACGACCCACCGAAGTCGGATCGCGAAGAAGGGGAGGCGGTCATGAGTGGCGGCGGTCCGAAGTACGAGCGGTATGAGCGCGAGCCGCCGAAGCCCGAGGAGTTGGTGCTCGATGTCCGCAAGGAGCGCATCGAGAAGGTGATCGCGAACCGAACGCGGTCGTTCACCGTGGTGCTCGATCGCCTCGAGGACAGCTTCAACATGGGCGCCGTCGTCCGCACCTGTGAGGGTATGGGCCTGCAGGAGGTACATGTCGTCAAGAACCCCGAGGCGCCGTTCCTCCCGAACACGAAGGTGACCCAGGGCTGCGAGAAGTGGATCGACGTCGTGAAGCACGAGACCTTCGCGGAGGCCCGCGAGCACCTCAAGTCACGCGGCTTCACGATCTATGCGTCGGCGATCCGGGAGGACGCGACCTCGCTGTTCGAGCTGAAGTTCGATCGGAAGATCGCCCTTGTCTTCGGGAACGAACGCCACGGCGTCTCCGACGAGGTGCTCGCCGGCGTGGACGGCGTGTTCTGGATCCCGATGCGCGGCTTCACCCAGAGCCTCAACGTCTCCGCGGCCGTGTCCGCCTCGGTGACGCGCGCGATCGCCTGGCGCGCCGAGCACCTCGGCCCCGCGGGCGATCTCTCCCCGGAGGAGCAGGGAGCCTTGTGCGAGCGCTTCCTCCTCCTGTCGCTCAAGCAGCGTAAGCGTTTCGCGAAGGCGGTGGGCGGCGGGTTGAATCCGGGAGGAGCCCCCTCGTCCACAAAGTAGCCGTCGAGTTCACCAAGCCCTACAGGGGATCCCATGCTGATCGAATCCATGCTGTCCGCCTTCCTCTCCGTGATGCCCGCGGCCGCTCCCGGTCAGCCCCCGGGCACGCCGGAGCAGGGCGCGACCGAGAAGCCCGCTGCCGCCGCCGCGAAGCCGATGGCGCCGGACGTGAGGGCGCTCGTCGATCGGATGCAGGACTTCTACGAGAAGACGTCCGACTTCACCGCGGACTTCGATCAGAAGTACACGTACAAGAAGTTCAAGCGGACGCAGACCTCGTCGGGCAGCGTGATCTTCAAGAAGCCCGGGGTGATGCGCTGGGAGTACGTCGCGCCCAGCCCGAAGTCGTTCATCCTCGCGGGCGACAAGGTCTACGCGTACGACCCGCAGGCGATGCTCCTCACCAAGGCGAGCATCGACACCTCCCAGCTCTCGGCATCGGTCACCTTCCTGTTCGGCAAGGGCAGGCTCGCGGACGAGTTCTCCATCGAGAAGCTCGCCTGCAAGGACTGCAAGGGCACGCTGCTGCAGCTCACGCCGATCAAGGCCGATCCCCGGTTCAAGCGCATCCTGCTCGAGGTCGATCCGCAGAGCGCTCAGGTGCTCCGCTCCACGGTGATCGACCCAGACGGGAGCGAGAATCAGATCACCTTCCGCAACCTGAAGACCAACACCGGCGTGACCGAGGCGGCGTTCAAGCTCAATCCTCCCGAGGGCACGCAGGTCCAGGACTACACCCGGCCTCCCTCCGAGGGTGGCGCGCCCGAGAAGAAGTAGGCGGAGCCCGGCGCGCGGCGGGCTACGATCGGCGCCGCATGCGCGCTCTCCCCGTCGCCCTCCTCGCGCTGGTCCTCCACGCGGCATCCCTTTCAGGCTGCGCCGGCCGGCGTGCGGTTCCAGCGGACGAGCCGCAATCCCTCGCGGGCCTGGAGGCGCCGCTGGAGAGCAACGGGGCGGTGCGGCTCGGCGTGGCGGGGAGCGTGGAGGGCAGGCCGGCGCTGGTGATGTTCGAGGTCGCGCAGCCGCGGACGTCGGTGGCGCTGGGCTGCTTCGACGAAGAACCGAAGTCGCACGCCACGGTGCGGTTCAGCGACGCGCGCGGCGGGATGCTGGAGGCGTCCGAGATAGAAATCGCGGAGGTGCAGGTGGGCGGCCGGCGCCTGGGTGCGCTGGATGCCGCGGCGGCCGAAGGCGACGAGTGCGTGCTGACGCTCGGGTCCGACGTGCTGATGCCCTATGCGCTCACGATCGATCCCGGCCGCCGCAGCGTCCGCATCGGAGTGAGCCGACCCCGCGAGGTGTGGCTGCAGCAGGCGGCCACTCCGGATGAGGCGGCGCAGACGAAGGAGCTGCACCTGCTCGAGCTCGTGCGCGATCTGACCTCCGACTGGCCGCTTCTGGCGGTGCGCGCGCGGCAGGGAGAGGCGCAGCTGACCGGCGCCTTCGTGCTCTCCACCAGCCTGGCGGAGTCCTACGTCGACGCCGCCTCGGCCGAACGCGCAGGGCTCCAGCGCGGCTCCGAGGTTCTGCGCGATCTCGGCTTCCCGGAGCACGTGGAGCTCCCGAAGTCGCTGGGGACCGACCTGTTCACGCTCGAGCGCATCGAGCTGAGCCCCGGCTTCGGGCTGCGCTTCACCGGCCTGCGCGCGGACGAGGGCTGGTCGAACCCCGGAGCGGTGGGCCTTCTGGGCGGGGACGTGTGGGGCCGCTTCGTCGCCACGGTGGATGTGGCGGCGGGCGTGCTCGCGCTCGAGCGGCCGCGCGTCTTCAGCTCCGGTGGGCGGCAGCGCTGTGTCACCGCGGCCGACGGCAGCGCCAGCGAGGAGGCGTGCTTCGTGCTGCACCAGACGCGCACCGAAGAGGGCCTCGACGTGGTGACCACCGTGTGGCGCGATCTCCCCCGCGGTGCGCGCGTCTACTTCGATGTGCTCGATGGCCAGGGCCAACCGATCGGCGGCATGTGCCGGGTGGGGTTCACGTTTCCGCGCAGCGATCGCGGCGTGACCGCAGCGCACGAGCTCCCGTGGAAGGGGCTGGTGCGGGGACTGCCGGGCTGCGCGCAGGCGCTGGCGCACGCCGCCGAGGTCCGCTTCGGGCTTTGGGAGGAGGGCAGCATGGCGGAGTGTCCCGGCACCTGCGCCTTCGTGGTCGACAACGTGACCGCGCGGGTGAGCTGCGAGTGCCAGACCTCCACGGTGGGCGTGATGAACCAGGCCGAACGGCAGTTCATGGAGCTGTACCGCGACCTGCAGGAGCGCAAGGACCTGAAGCGTCAGCCGCCGACAGGCAGAGGGCTCCGGGACGAGCCGGCCGACCCGCAGTAGCACGCGCCAATCCGCGTCGAGCACCCCGCCTCAAAGCCACCGTAAGCGCGCCTGCGGAAGACGGCAGACGGTAGACGGCAGACCGGACGTCACCGCCGCCGCGGCGTGACCGAATGATACGGGTTCGGCCACGGCACCTCCGGATAGCCCTGCTCGGCGGCAGCGGCCATCGTCCAGTGCGGGTTCAAAAGGTGCGGCCGAGCCAGCGCGCACAGGTCCGCCCGCCCGGAGGCGATGATGGTGTTCACCTGATCCGCCGAGACGATGTTGCCCACGGCGATGGTGGGGATGTGCGCCTCGTTGCGGATGAGGTCCGCGAACCGCGTCTGCCACATCCGGCCGTAGACCGGCTGCTGGTGCGGCACGGTCTGGCCCGTGGAGACGTGGAGCAGGTCGCAGCCGTGCTCGCGGAACGCGCGGCCGATCGCCACCGCGTCCTCTTCGCTGAGACCGCCCTCCGCCCAGTCGCAGGCGGAGATGCGCACCGACATCGGCTTGTGCTTCGGCCAGACCGCGCGCACCGCGTCGAACACCTCGAGCGGGAAGCGGAGCCGATTTTCGATCCGGCCGCCGTACTCGTCGTCGCGGTGATTGGTGAGCGGCGACAGAAAGCTCGCCAGAAGGTACCCGTGCGCCATGTGCAGCTCGAGCAGGTCGAAGCCGCACGCCTCCGCCATCTGCGCGGCGCGCACGAAGTCCGCGCGCACCTTCGCCATGTCCTCCGCAGTGGCGGCGCGCGGCGTCTGGTTCTCCGGGCTCCAGGGGATGGCCGACGCGGAGATGAGCGGCCAGTTCCCGGTCGGCAGCGGGACGTCGTAGCCCTCCCACCCGACGCGGGTGCTGCCCTTGCGGCCGGCATGACCGAGCTGCAGCGCGATCTTCGCGGGCGACCGCTGGTGGACGAAGTCGACGATCCGCCGCCAGGCGCGCTCGTGCTCGGGCGCGTACATCCCGGCGCATCCGGGCGTTATGCGTCCCTCCGGGGAGACGCAGGTCATCTCGGTGTATACCAGGGCGGCGCCGCCCAGCGCGAAGCTGCCCAGGTGCACGAGGTGGAAGTCGTCCGGCGTGCCGTCCTTCGCCGAGTACATCGCCATCGGCGACACGACGACGCGGTTGTGGAGGACGAGGTCGCGCACCTTGAACGCGGTGAACATCGGCGGCGGCGTGGGGTGCGGCGCGGGACGCGTGTACGGCCCGTCCCCGACGCACGCCAGCGGATCGGCGCCGCACAGCTGCTTGCGCGCTTGTGCCGCGAACCACTCGGTGACCGCGCCGGTGAAGCCCGGATCGCGCATTCGCAGGTTGTCGAAGCCGATCCGCTTGGACCGCGTCAGCAGGCTGAACGCCGCCTGCATCGCCGGCTGGGCGTGGTAGCGGCGGGTGTTCTCGAACCACAACAGCGAGTCCTGCGCGGCCTTCTGCGTGCGCTCGACCATGCCCCTGCGTTCGGTCTCGTAGGCCTCCAGCGCTTCGCGCACGTCGTTCGGGTGCTGCTTCATCGCGGCCGCCAGCGAGATGGCGTCCTCGAGCGCGAGCTTGGTCCCCGATCCGATGGAGAAGTGCGCGGTGTGCGCCGCGTCCCCGAGCAGCACCACGTTCTCGTGCCGCCACGTCTTGTTTCGCACGGTGACGAAGTTGATCCACGTGGACTTATTGAGCAGCAGCGGGTTGCCGTCGAGGTACCGGGCGAAGACCCCTTCGAGGTACCGGGCGCCCTCCTCGGGCGTCATCTTGTCCAGCCCCGCGGTCCGCCAGCTCCGCTCGTCGCACTCGACGATGAAGGTGCTGGCGCTCTTGTCGAAGCGGTAGGCGTGGACCTGGAAGAGGCCGTGCGCGTTCTCCTCGAAGATGAAGGTGAAGGCCTCGAACAACTTGTGCGTGCCCAACCAGATGTAGCGGGCCTTGCGGAAGTCGAGGTCGGGCTGGAAGGTCGCCGCGTACTTCTGGCGGACGATCGACCGGACGCCGTCCGCGCCGACGAGCAAATCCCACTCGCGCGGATCCGGCACTTCCGTGAGCTCCTTCTCGAAGTGGATCCGCACGCCCAGCTCGAGCGCGCGGTCCTGCAGGATGCGGAGGAGCGCCTTGCGGGCGATCCCCGAGAAGCCATGGCCGGTCGACCGGAAGCGCTCGCCCTTGATGTGGATGTCGATGTCGTTCCAGTGGGCGAACGTCCGGGTGATGGCCTGGTGCGTCGGGCCGTCCGCCTCGAGCAGGTTGCCCAACGTCTCGTCCGAGAACACCACGCCCCAACCGAAGGTCTGGTCGGGCGGGTTGCGCTCGAAGACCTCGATGTGATGCCCCGGGTCCAGCTTCTTCATCAGGATGCTGAAGTACAGGCCCGCCGGGCCACCGCCGATGACGCCGATTCTCATGCTGGCTGGCGGGTGTAATTGACGAGGCCGGACGTGTCCACGCAGACGGATGGTCGTCTGCCCTGCGGAGGGCCGGGCCCGCATGGCCGCTCGGCGCCATGGCTCCTACCTTCTGCTGAAGGAGGCACCGACCGATGAAGCCCGTCGAGATCTACGTGACGGAGGGTTGCAAGCTCTGTGCGCGTGCGCGCCAGCTCTTGATGAGCAAGGGCGTCCTCTTCACGGAACGTGACATCACCTTCGCGGACGATCTCCGCCAGGAGCTGGTCCGCCGGTGCGGGAAGGAGACCACGCCGCAGATCTTCATCGGCGGAGAGCACATCGGCGGGTACGAGGAGCTGCGCCGGCTGGACGAGTCCGGGGAGCTCGCCAGAAAGCTGTCGTACAGCGGCGACGCCAGCGACCTACGGACCTCGCACGTGTAGGCCAACTTCCCGGAGGTGACCGGCACGGCGCGTAGTACGCTGGCGGCCACTCATGCGAGTCCTGCTCGTCGACGACAGCGGCACCGTGCTCGGGATGATGAAGGCGCTCCTCGAACAGATGGGCCACACGGTGGCCGTCGCCAAAGACGGCGACGCCGGCCTGGAGGTGATCGCCGACTTCGAGCCCGACGTCGTGGTGTGCGACCTCAAGATGCCCCGGATGAACGGGCTTCAAGTGGTGCGGGCGGTGCGCGACCGTTCCGCGACGCTCCCGGTCATCATCTTTACCGATGAGGCGGACGTGCCGCGCGCGGTGGAGGCGATGAAGGAGGGCGCCTACAGCTACGTGGTGAAGGGCTCGCCGGTGGAGCGGCTGGCGGAGGAGATCGAAGCCGCGTTCGCGCAGAAGAACCGGCTGGAGCGGGCGCGCGCGCTGGAGCGGGAGAGGGAGAAGGAGAAGCTCCGCTCCTGAACCCCGTTCAGTGAAGCGGCTCCACGCCGGCGCGTCCCGAGAGCTTCTCGTTCACGAGGCGGAGCAGCATCTGCTGCGTCTGCAGCGCCCTCGCCCGGAGCGCCGGGACGCGTTCGTGGATCTTCGCCCGGATCTCGGACCGGATGTCCCACGACCGATCGATCCGCGCGATGAGCTGGCCGATTCCGATGCTGCCCAGCGGAGGGCACTCCAGATCGAGATCCTCTAATAGCCCCATCACCTGGGACGCGTAGGGAAGCGCCGCGAAGATGAGGAAGTGCAGGCGCAAGCCGATCGCGAACTCGAACCGGCCCATGAGGTCGAGGATCTGACGCGCCGAGTAGCGCCGCAGGACCTCGGCCCGGCGTTGTGCTTGTGGGCCACCACCGCGTGGCTGTGCTGCACGTCGGTCTCCTCCATCGGCACGAAGACGACCTCGGCGTCGTAGCGTTCGATCATGAAGTCCGCGCGTTGGCCAAAAGCGCACGTTCAACGCCGCGACCCCGGTCACAACCTCGCGATTTGCTCGAGCAGCTTCGCGACGTCCGTTTCGTCCTGGTACACGCCGAAGCCGATCCGGAAGCGGTCCTCGCGGGCGTCGGTGATCACCCGCTCCTTGCGCAGCCGCTCAGTCCAGCGTCGCGCGTCGGGCGAACGGAAGGTGAGGAACTGTCCGCGGTGCTCATCACCCGCGGCAGGAAGGAGCTGCTCGACCTTCAGCGGTGACGACGACGGCAGCGCGTCGAGGAACTTCCGCTGGAGCCCCTGCGTGTACGCCCGCGTCGTTTCCGGGGTCAGGCCCTGCTCGCGCCGCCAGCGCATCACCGCGTTCAACCGGTAGAGCCCGCTGGCATCGAACGTGGCGCCGGCGAAGCGCGTGCCGCCGGGCCCGTAGGGGATGCGATCGCCCATCGCCCCTTCCAGTGCGCCGAACGCGGCGAACCACCCGGTGTTCACCGGCCTCATGGGCGCAGAAGGCGGGACGTGGAGGAAGCACGCGCCCTCGCCGGCCATCGCGTACTTGTAGCCGCCCGCGAGGTAGAAGGCGCGCTCGGCGATCGCCGAGAGATCGGTCGGGACGGCGAGGAAGCCGTGGTAGCCGTCTACGACGACCAGCGGTTCGGGCGGCAGCGCGCGGACCACGTCGGTCCACTGCTGCACCACGGCGCCGGAGTTGAAGAACACCTGGCTGAAGAAGACGAGGTCCGGCTTCTTCGCCCGCGCGGCGTCCACCAGCCGATCGCCGAAGGTGGCGAACGGTTCGGCCGGAACCCGTGTCGCCTCCACCCGGCCCGCCTCCTCCAGCCGGCGGAGCTGCCGCTCGAAGGAGTGGAACTCGCTGTCGCTGGTGACGATCCGCGCGCGATCCGGAAGGCAGGAGAAGATCCGGTTCACGAACTCGTGCGTGTTCGGCGCGAACACCAGCGTCTGCGGATCCGGCAGCCGCAGGGTGGCAGCGACTTCCCGCTGCGCGGAGGGCAGCACCTCGCCGAAGACGCGGTCCCACTTCTCGTCCGCCAGCGTCGCCGCATCCAGCCAGGCCTGCTGGTGCGCGGCGAAGGTGACGTCCGGCCACGGGTGGTGGCTGTGCGCGGCGAAGTGGAGCCGTCCGGGCTCGGCGGCGAAGAAGCGGGAGAAATGGGGCTTGAGGCTCTGCGTCACGGCCACGGCCTACCGCGGCGCGCCGATCACCGGAAGCGGGAACGACTGCTCGCGCGCGGCGTGCGGCCGCTTCTTCGGATCCGGCCGCGCCACCACCTTGCCGATCAGGTCGTAGTCATGGGCCTCGGTGATCTCCACTGTGACGATCTCGCCGGGGTAGCCCATCCCGTCGTTGATGATCACCTGTCCATCGATCTCCGGCGCCTGGCCCTCGTGGCGGCCCACCAGCAGGTCCTCGGACTCGGGGTGCGGCCCCTCTACGAGCACGTCGAGGTGCTTACCCACCAGCTTCCGGTTCTTCTCGCGCGAGATCTTCTTCTGGATCGCCATGATCTCCCGCCAGCGGCGTTCGATGATTGCCTTCGGCAGCTTCCCTTCCATCTCGAAGGCCGCGGTGCCTTCCTCGTCCGAATACTGGAAGCAGCCGAGGTGGTCGAAGCGCTGCTCGATCACGAAGTCCTTCAGGATCTGGAAGTCCTCCTCCGTCTCCCCCGGGAGCCCGGCGATGACCGACGTCCGCAGCACCAGCCCCGGCACGCGCTCGCGCAGCTTGTGGAGCAGGTCCCTGAGGAACCGAGAGTCACGGCCGCGCCGCATCCGCATCAGCAGCTTGTCGCTCGCGTGCTGCAGCGGCATGTCGAGGTATCGGGCAATCTTCTTCTCCGTCGCCATCACCTCGATCAGCTCGTCCGGGAACACCCGCGGGTAGGCGTAGTGCAGGCGGATCCACCGCGCGTCCACGTCGCGGCACAGCGCGCGCAGAAGGTCGTGCAGTTTCGGCTTGCCTTCGAGGTCGTGCCCGTACGCGGTGAGGTCCTGCGCGACCAAGTTCAGCTCCACCACGCCCTGCGCGGTGAGCTGCTGCGCCTCCTTCACGATGTCGTCGATGGGCCGCGACCGTTGCCCGCCGCGCAGCTTCGGGATGATGCAGAAGGCGCACTTGTTGTCGCAGCCCTCGGCGATCTTCAGGTACGCGGTGTAGCCCGGCGACGAGTTCACCTTCGGAGTCGAGGCGCTGTGGATGTAGTCCGGATCCGGAATCACCTGCCGCGGCGCGGCTTCGGCGGCGAGCAGGTCGCCGATCTGCACGTACGCGGAGGTTCCGAGGAAGTGATCGACCTCGGGGATCTCCTTCGCCAACTCCGCGCCGTACCGCTGCGACAGGCACCCGGTGACCACCAGGGTCTCGCACGCGCCCTCGCGCTTGTACTGCGCGAGCTCGAGGATGTTGTCGATCGACTCCTGCTTCGCCGGCCCGATGAAGGCGCAGGTGTTGATGACGATCACCTCGGCGTCCTTCGGATCCTGCACGAGGCGGTAGCCGCGGTGCTGCAGCGTCCCGAGCATGACCTCGGAGTCGACCCGGTTCTTCGGGCACCCGAGCGTCATCATGTAGAGCGTCTTGTCGTCTCCCCGCTTCGTCTTCGTCGTCACGTCGTCCACCTGGTCACCGGCTTCCCACCTCGGTGCGCTCGAAGTGGTCGTTCGACCAGACGAACGTCGCGGTGCTGCCCAGCGTGTATCCCACCGTCAGCTCGCCGTCCTCGCTCAAGTCGAAGGACACCGCCCGGCCGAGCGCGCAGGAGGAGGCCGGCCACTCGAGCACCCGCTCCGCCGTTCGCCCCTTCACGAGGTACAGCGCGAACCGGAGCTCGCGGTCGCCCTCGCACTTGCCCTCCACCTCATACGGGTTCTTCCCCGAGAGCACGCTCAGCACCGTGCTCCCGCCGGGCAGCGACATCGCGTCGGGGAGGTTGATGCCCGCCTTCTTCGCGTCGTACGCGTTCTCGGCCACCAGCGAGCGCAGCACGTTGGCGGTCATCGGTTCGTCGGACGCCGCCCAGACGGGGTAGTGCAGCACGGCATACCCGACCCAGCCCTTCTTCCGGCCCTCGATGCCGATCACCTCGTCGAACGGCTTGAGCTTGAGCCCTTTGCGAAACTCGTCCGGCAGCCGGAGCGCGTCGGTGGTCATCGTGCCGTCCTTGCAGTTGCTGGAGAGGACGGGGGACTGGGCCGGCTGATCGCGATCCTCGTACGTCACGCACAGCTCGAAGACCATCGGCTCCTTCGCGGGGAAGCGCGGCAGCGCGCGGGCCGGAATCTGCGCCTCCACCGCCAGCCCCGACCCGGTCTTCACGACCGTGGACCGGGTCAGATCCATCGCGTCGGTGGGCCACCCGTTCGCGTTCATCTGCGGGCGCAGCCCGTCCACCGCGAACCGCCACTCGTTGCCCTCGGCGGTGGTGCCGGCGCCGGGGAAGAAGATCGTCACGTCGACGATGTCACCGTTGGTGACGAGGTCGTCCGTCACCGTCACGCCGAGATAGAGCGCATCGCCGCGGTAGCCCACCCGGGCGGACCAGGCGTCCTCGGGGCCGCTGGTCGGCTTCAGCGGAAAGCCGCAGTTGAGGTCCTTGAGCTGGCCGTCGATCTTCGGCGCCTTCCTCAGCGCGGGGACGGGCTTCGACGGGCGATCAGCCTGCGCCAGCGCCGCTACGCTCAAGAGGGGCAGGGTTACGAGGATCCATCGTCTCATGATCAATCGCGGAAGTTGTTGAACTGAAGATCCAGCTGGATCTTGTCCTGCTGCGCGCGCAAGAGCGCGATCGCCTGCTGTAGGTCGTCCTTGCTCTTGCCGGTGACGCGGAGCTGGTCGCCCTGGATGGACGCCTGCACCTTGAGCTTCGACTCCTTCACCACCTTCACCAGCTCCTTCGCCTTCTCGGTGGGGATCCCCTGTTTGATGGTGATGGTCTGCTTCACCATCCCCATCCCGACCTTCTCGATGGGGCCGCGGTCGATCGACCGGGCGGAGAGGCCGCGCTTCACTGCCTTCTGCAGAAAGACGTCATAGGCCGCGTTCAGCTTCACCTCGTCGTTGGTCTTGATGGTGAGCGAGGCCTTGTCGTCCCCGAGCGTCAGCTCGGTGTTGCTCCCGCGGAAGTCGTAGCGGGTGAGGATCTCCTTCTTCGCGTTGTTCACCGCGTTGTCGACCTCCTGGAGGTCGACTTTGGAAACCACGTCGAACGAGGGCATGGGAGGGTCCCTTATCAAAGCCGGACGACGATCGGCAGCACCGCGCTCCGCTTGCCGGTGCGCTGTTTCATCGCCCGACGGACGGCACGGGTCAGCTCCTCGCGCACAAAGGCCACATCGCCCAACAGCGCCCGGGTCACCGTCTCCAGCGTCTGGCGCGCGTCCACCGCCACGTCGGGGAGGAACAGCGCCTCCTCGCGCGACAGCCCCCGCCCTTCGAGGTGCGGCCCGCTGACGATGCGCTGACCCGCCACGTCCACCACCAACGCGGCCACGATGATCCCCAGCTCGGCCAGCTTCTCGCGCTCGGCGACCGCGGCGTCGTCGAGCTGACCATCGCCCCAGCGATCCTTGAGCACGCGACCGGTGGGGATCTGCGCGACGTGCCGGCCGGTCCCGTTCTGGAACTCGAGCACATCGCCGTCGCGCGCGAGCAGCAGCCCGGGCTCGGGCACTAGGCCGGTCTCGCGCGCGAGCTGGAGGTGACGGTGGAGGTGGCGCAGCTCGCCGTGGATCGGCACGAAGTGCCTCGGGCGCACCGCTTCGATGATCCGCCGCTGGTGCGGCTGCGATCCGTGGCCGCTCACGTGCACGCCGGGGTAGGAGCCGCCGTAGTAGACGGTCGCGCCGCGTTCGAGGAGACGGTCGATCAGCGCGCCCACCAGTCGCTCGTTCCCGGGGATCGCCCGGGCGCTCAGGATGACCGTGTCCCCGGCCTGAATCGTCAAGGTGGGCAGCGGGATGAGCGCTTCGGGGTCGCCGGCGTGCGCGTGCCCCGGCGCGCCGGGCTCCACGTCCGCAGCGGGGATCGGCGGCGGCGTGGACCGTGCGAGCCACGTGCCCATCGCCATCTGCACCAGCGCGCTGCGCGGCTCTGCCTGAGAACCGGTGGCGAGGATGAGGACCTGGTGCGCGGGCAGCGAGGGCGCGTCCTCGGCGGGGACAATCAGGTGGGAGGGCACGTCGATCAGCCCGAGCTCGCGCGCCAGATCGATGTTCCGCTGCAGCGACCGTCCCGCCAGCACCACCTTGCGGCCCAGCGTCGCTGCGAGCTCCAGCGTGAACTTCAGCCGGTGCACGTTGGACGCGAACATCGAGACGATCAGCCGGCCCTTCGCGCGCGGAAAGAGCTCCGCGAAGGTCCGCTCCACTTCGCGCTCGGGCGGCGTCGGGCGCTCCTGTTCGGCGCCGGTGGAGTCCGACAGAAGGCAGGTCACGCCCTCTTCGCCCAGCTCCTCAAAGCGGCGCAGGTCGGTGCCCAGCCCGTCCACCGGGTCGTCGTCGAGCTTGAGGTCGCCCGTGTGCACAAGACTCGTCCCGTCCGGCGTGCGCACGGAGATGGCCGTGGCCTCCGGTATGGAGTGCATCACCCGGATGAGCTCGACGCGGAAGCCGGTGCCGACGAGGAACTCCTCGCGCGCATCGACGCTGCGGAAGTCGCCGGCCAGCCCCGCCACGTCCACGCGGCCACGCGCCACGCCGAGGGTGAACGGCGTCCCGTACACCGGCACCTGGAGGCGTTCGAGGAGCGAGGGGAGCGCGCCGACGTGGTCTTCGTGCCCGTGCGTGAGGACCACGCCCTTGAGCTTCTCCGGCTCCTCCAGAAGCCAGGTCCAGTCCGGCACCACCACGCCGATGCCCGGAGTGAGCGGCGAGGGGAACATCAACCCCGCGTCGATGAGCAGACGCTCGTCCCCGTGCTCGAGCACCATGGCGTTGAGGCCGAACTCGCCGAGCCCGCCGAGGGGTATGACACGCACCATCGGCGGCAAGTTATGCCGTCGCGCCCCAAGGCGCCCCGAATTCGACCCGGGAGATGGGCGCAGGGCCGGGTGCCGCTTATGGTTCCCGTGCGCTTCTCCCGTGCGCGTCGTGGCCTGCTGGAGCAGTCTTGATGCCGTGGCCGTGCAGCCTCTGAAGATCACCACCTGGAACGTGAACGGAATCCGCGCCCGCGAGGCGCAGGTCCTCGAGTGGGTGCAGCGCGAGCAGCCGGACATCTTCTGCCTGCAGGAGATCAAGGCCTCCCCGGACGCGGTGCCGGCGGCGCTGAGCGGCATCGCCCCGTACTGGTGCTACTGGCACGGGTACAAGGGCTATTCGGGCGTGGGCCTCGGCGTCCGCAAGGACCTGTGTGCCGCGAAGCCGGAGTTCTTCCACCCGGCGTTCGACCACGAGAACCGGATCGTGGCGGTGCGGTTGGGCGAGCTGTTGATCGCGTCAATCTACGTGCCGAACGGGAACAAGGATCTGCCGGCGAAGATCCGGTTCCTCGAGGCGCTGGCGGCGTTCGCCCGCGACGAGCACGCGAAGGGGATGAAGCTCATCCTCTGCGGCGATCTCAACGTCGCGCTGGAGCCGCGCGACGTGCACCCGGTGCTGCAGAAGCCGACTCAGACCGGCCAGACCGAAGAGGAGCGCGCGCTGTTGCAGCGGATCCTCGACGAGGGACTGGTCGATCTGCTCCGCCGCCATCACCCCGACGACGACCGGCTCTTCACCTGGTGGGCGCCGTGGCGGAACTTCCGGCAGAAGAACTACGGGTGGCGGTTGGACTACGTGCTGGCCAGCCGGACCATCGCGGACCGGGCGGTGTCGTGCGACGCGCACCGCGAATTCGGAACCAGCGATCACGGCCCGGTGCAGGCGGTGCTGGAGCTCGACCTGCCCAGGCACGCGCCCGGTTGTGGCGAGGAGACGGTGACGGCGGAGGCTCCGGCGGCCGGACCGGTTGAAGGACAGCTTTCGCTCCCGCTGCTGGCGCCGTCCGGCGAGGACCGGACGCCAGGCTCCGGCTCGTGAGCGCGGGTGCCGCGGCTATCGGCCGAGCAGCGTCTTCAGCTCGCCGGAGTGGATCAGCTTCTTCAGATCGCTCGCGCCGCCGATGAAGGTGCCCTTGATGAAGATGAGCGGGAAGGTCGGCCAGCCCGCCCAGATCTTCAGCGCGAGACGGCGGCGCCATCCGCGGAGATAGCTGCCGTATTCGAGGTAGTGGTAGGGGATCTTCTGTTCCTCGAGCATCCGGCGCGCGCGCTTTCCCGGCAGAAGCCCGGCGACGCCGACGACCACGACATCGTGCGTCTCGACGGCAGCGGCCACCTCTTCGACCAGGTCGGCGTGGTACGCCGCGCGGGCGGCGACGACGGCGGGATGCGAGGGTGGGGAAGGACGGCTCATGGTGGCACGCAATCTAACGGCCGCATGGGCGTCGCGCTCGACGAACGCCCCATTGGGTCACGGCGCCTCGAGCAACTCCCGCACCGCGCGCAGCACGCGCCGGTCGCTCAGCATCAGCGGGTGAAGGAGCACCGGGAACGCGCGCGCGCTCCTGGCCTGCTTCAGGAGCGAGCTCTTCGCCGGGAGGATGATCAGATCGAGCGGCGTGTAGAGGACGTGGACCTCCACGTCGCCGAACGGATCGGGATCGGCTTCGAGCTCTCGGAGGAACGCGCTCCCCGGGCGCATCTCGCGGATCCCGGGTCTACGCAACAGGTGTGCTGCCCACGTGCCGGCGTGCGGTCCGGAGATGGAGATGAAGCGGCGCGTGCGTGCCTTGCCGTTCAGCTTCTGCAGCCAGTGACGCGCGACCAGCGTGCCCATGCTGAACGCGACGATGTCCAGCTTCTCCGCGCCGCTTTCCCGAAGGAGCGTCTCCGCTGCCCGGTCCACCTGCGCCGCGAGCTCGCGCAGGCTGACCGAGCCGTCGTTGGGCACGAGGTCGACCGCGTGCAGGTGCATCGCGCCGGCCGTCTCGAGCGTGCGCTGCATCTTCGCGAACCCGTCGGCGCGATCGTTGAGCCCGTGGATGAAGAGGACCGGGTGCACTTATGCCGCGGCGGTTTCCGACTGAGGTGCCGGTGCAGGGGCGCCCGCCGCTTCCGACGAGAGCGCATCGCCCCCGGCGAGGATCAGCGCGACCCACACTCCGTCTGCGAGGAACAAGTGGAGCATCTGCATCCACACCGGCGCCAGCAGCACCACGTTGAGAAGGCCCGCGCAGAACTGCGTCGCGAACAGCGCGGTGAGGACGATCGCCCAGCGCTTCTGCTTCGGCGACGGGCGCAGCGCCAGGGCCGTCCAGCCCGCGGCCACCACCAGCAGCCCGACCACCACCGCCAGGAGCGGGTGGAAGATCCGCAGCCGCAGGAGCAGGTGCGCCGTCGGGGAGAAGTCCTGCGACAGCCCGTGCTCCAGGCTCTGGGGTGGCCAGAGCGTGTCGCCGAGTGCGGTCACCGCGCCGCTGACGCCGAGCACGATCATCCCCAGCGCCGCCGCACCGAACACCGCGCCCACCGCGCCGCCGGAGCGGAGCTTCGGGGGCGCTCCGCCGCTGGCCGCGCGCGCCGCGAGCGTGATCGAGGCCAGCAAGAGCAACGTGTTCACGAGGTGCAGGCTCATCATGTACGCCCGTGCCATCGACTGGTTCTCCGCGACCAGGCGAAACAGCACCAGGCTCGCGCCCACGCCCGACTCCAGCACCATGAAGACCATCGAGAGGATGGACATGCGCTTGAGGTGGGCGCTGGCGGTGCGCGACCTCAGCGCCCACACCAGCAGCACCAGCACCGCGAGGAACGCCAGCCCGCTGGAGGCGCGGTGGCTGAACTCGATGATCGTCTCGATCGCCTTCGCGCGGGGGATCACCTCGCCGTTGCACAGCGGCCAGTGCTCGCCGCAGCCCGCGCCGCTGCCGGTGGCGCGGACGTACGCGCCCCAGAGGATGACGACGATGTTGAAGGCGAGCGTGCCCCACGCGAAGCGGCGCAGGGCGGGGCTGGCGACGGCGGGCGAGGTCTCCATGACGCGCTACGCGACCTCGAACAGCGCGGCCGCGCCCATCCCGCCGCCGATGCACATGGTGACCACGCCGCGCTTGCCGCCGCGGCGCTTGAGCTCGCGCAGGATGGTGGCGGTCATCCGCGTCCCGGAGACGCCGAGCGGGTGGCCCAGGGCGATCGCCCCGCCGTTGGGGTTCACCTTCGCCGGATCCAGCCCCAGCTCGCGGATGCAGTAGACCGACTGCGCGGCGAACGCCTCGTTGAGCTCGAAGACGTCGATGTCGTCGATCTTCAGGTTGTTGTTCTGGAGCAGCTTGCGCACCGCAGGCACCGGGCCGATGCCCATGATGTCCGGCGGCACGCCCGCGACGACGAAGTCGACGTAGTAGCCGAGCGGCGTGACCCCGAGGGCCTTCGCCTTCGCCTCGGACATCAGCACCGCCGCCGCCGCGCCGTCGGTGAGCGGGGACGCGTTGCCCGCGGTCACCGTGCCCTTCGGGTTGAAGGCCGGCTTGAGCTTCTGCAGACCCTCCAGCGTGGTGTCGGGGCGCAGGATGGTGTCCTCCGCGAGCGTGACGGTGCGCGGCGTTCCGGTCTCGTCGTAGACCGTGGTGGTGACCGGGAGGATCTCGTCTTTGAACTTGCCGGTCTCGCGCGCGGTTGCGGCGCGGCGCTGGCTCTCGTACGCGAACCGGTCCTGGTCCTCGCGCGACACCTTGAAGCGCGCCGCCACGTTCTCCGCAGTGGCGCCCATCGAGGTGTAGACCTCCGGGTGCTTCTCCATCAGCTCCGGGTTGGCGGAGATCTTGTTCCCGCCCATCGGGATCATCGTCATCGACTCGGTGCCGCCGGCCACCCCGACCTCGTACTGCCCGGCGAGGATCGCCTGCGCCACCATGGCGATCGACTGCACGCCCGAGGAGCAGAACCGGTTGATGGTCATCGCCGGCACCTCGACCGGCAGGCCGGCGAGGATCGACGCGGGCCGGGCCACGTTCATGCCCTGTTCGGCCTCCGGCATCGCGCAGCCGAGGATGACGTCCTCCACGTCGGAGGGCTGGAGTCCCGGCACCCGCTCGATGGCGGCCTTGATCACCCACGCGGCCATCGTGTCCGGACGCGTGTCCTTCAACTCACCCTTGTTCGCGCGCGTGAACGGCGTGCGAATGGCGCTGGCAATGACGACTCGGCTCATGACGGGTCTCCTGACGGGTGGGGGTGTCGCGCGCTCAGTTGCGGAGCGGTTTACCCTTCTCAAGCATGTGCATCATCCGATCGCGGGTCTTCTGCTCGCCCAGAAGCGAGAGGAACGCCTCGCGCTCGAGTTCGAGGAGCCGCTCCTCGCTGACCAGGTTGGCGGGCGTGGTGTCGCCGCCGGTGAGCACGGTCGCCAGCTTGCGGGCGATGGTCCGGTCGTGCTCGGTGATCTGGTTGTTGAGCTGCATGTCGTACAGCAGCATGTCGATGGTCGCGTAGCCGCTGCGGCCGGGCAGGCGGAAGAAGGTCTTCCGCGGCGGCCGGAACCCGGCGTTGGCCATCCCGAGCGCGCGCTGCTTGGCGTCGTTGAGCAGAAAGTCGCGGTTGAGGGAGATTGCGTTCTCGGGCCCCAGCAGCCCCAGCTCGCGCGCTTCCTCCGCGGAGGTGGCCACCTTCGCCATGCCGATCGTCAAAAACACCTTCTTGAGGAAGGGCAGGGCGTCGAAGTCCTTGTCCGCGGCGAACGGGCCGAAGATGTTGCGCATCAGCATCAGGTTGCCGCCGCCGCCGGGGATGAGGCCCACGCCGACCTCGACCAGCCCCATGTACGTCTCTGCGGCCGCCTGCACCGCGTTGCCCGCCATGGTCACCTCGGCGCCGCCGCCCAGCGTCATCCCGAACGGCGCGGTCACCACCGGCACCGGGCTGTAGCGGAGCCGCTGGTTCGCGTTCTGGAACGCCTCCACCATCTTCGCGACGGACGCGATGTCGTCGGAGTTCACCGCCCAGAGGATGGCCATCAGGTTGGCGCCCACCGAGAAGTTCGCGCCGTCGTTGCCCACCACCATCCCGCGGAAGTTCTTCTCGGTCTCATCGAGGCCACGGTTCATCACGTCGATGATGCCGTCGTCGATGGAGTTCATCTTCGAGTGGAACTCGAGCAGCGTGATGCCATCGCCCATGTCCCAGAGCGTGGCGGAGTCATTGCCGAGGATCTTCTTGTTGCCCCGCTTGAGGTACTCCACGCGCAGCGTGCGCGGGTTCTCGGGGACGGGCAGCGCCTTCTTCTGCTGGATGTCCCAGTACGTGTCGCGGGTGCCTTCGGTGGCGTAGAAGCTCTGGCGGCCGGCCTTCAGCATCTCCAGCACCCACGCGGCGGGCTGGATGCCGAGCTCCTTCATCCGGTCCACGCCCTTCTGCACCCCATAGGCGTCCCACACCTCGAAGGGCCCGAGGTCCCAGCCGAAGCCCCAGCGCATGGCGCGGTCGACGTTGACGATGTCGTCGGCGATCTCCGGGATGCGGCGCGATGCGTAGGCCAGAGCGTCCAGCGTCACCTTCTCCGCGAACTGCGCCGCCTTGTCGCCGCCCTTCATCACTGTGGCGACGCGCTCTCTGACGTTCTCCACGTCCTTCGCCGCGCCCAGCGACTCGTAGCGGACCTTCTGCTGCGGCTTGTACTCGAGCGTCTTCAGATCGAGCGCGAGGATCTGCTTCTCGCCGTCGGCGCCCTTCTCCTTCTTGTAGAAGCCCTGGCCGCTCTTGTCGCCCAGCCAGCCGTTCTTCACCATCTGCTGGAGGAACGCGGGGATCTGGAAGATCTCCCGCTCCTCATCCCGGGTGAGCGTGTCGTAGCAGTTCTGCGCGACGTGGATGAACGTGTCGAGCCCGACCAGATCCGCGGTGCGGAACACCGCCGACTTCGGGCGCCCCATCGCCGGGCCGAAGATCTTGTCGACCTCCTCGATCGACAGCCCGGCCTTCTGCATCTCGGCGATGGTCCGCATCATCCCGTACACGCCGATGCGGTTGGCGATGAAGTTGGTCGTGTCCTTGCCGTAGACGATGCCTTTGCCCAGCACCTCCTCGCCGAACTGGTGGATGGTCTGGACGATCTCCTTCGACGTCTCCGGGCCCGGCACGAGCTCGAGGAGCTTCATGTAGCGGACCGGGTTGAAGAAGTGCGTGACGAGGAAGTGCTTGCGGAACTCGGCGCCGCGGCCCTCCAGCATCCCCTTGATCGACAGGCCCGAGGTGTTCGACGAGACGATCGTCCCCGGGCGGATCGCCTTCTCCACCTTCGCGAAGGTGGCCTGCTTGATCGCCAGGTCCTCCTTGACCACTTCGATCACCCAGTCGCACTCAACGAGGCGGCCCATGTCGTCGTCGAAGTTGCCCACCTCGATCAGATCCAGCACCGCGCTGGAGAAGATCGGCGACGGCTTCTGCTTGCGGAGGTTGGCCACCGCGTTCGTGGCGAACCGGTTCCGGAACGCCTTCGAGTCCGTCCTCTCGCCCTCCTTCGGGTTGGGCGGGACGATGTCCAGCAGCAGGGAGGGGATGCCGGCGTTGGCGAGGTGCGCGGCGATCCCGCTGCCCATCACGCCCGCGCCCAGAACGGCGACCTTGCGAATGCGGAGGCTCATGAACGGCTCCTGTCTCGGTGCGTCAAAGCAGCAGGCCTCTTCGCCCCGACTGACCCGAATGTCAATCGCCGATGACCGGCCGGGCAGGCGGGACGATGAGCAGCGGTGATGGGCTGGACACAGCGTGTTCGATGGGGCACTCGGGGGTGACCGTGAGCGCCTCCCTTGCCCTTCCAGTCTCTGCGCGGTGGGCGTCTGCCGGCCAGGCGACCCGCGCTCATCGCGCGCTCTGCCTGCGCTGCCGGCGGCCGGCGCGTGTCTGCTACTGCGCGCACATCCCCTCGCTCCAGACGCGCACCCATCTGGTGTTTCTGCAGCACGTGCGCGAGCGGCGGATGCCGATTGGCACCGCGCGCATGGCGCACCTGGCGCTGCCCAACTCCGAGTTCCACGTCGGGATCGACTTTGCGGGCAACGAGCGCGTCTCGGCGCTAGTCTCCGAGCCCGGCACCTTCTTGCTCTTTCCCGGGCCGAACGCGCGCGATCTGCGCGATCTCCGCGAGGGCGAGCTCAAGTCGCTCATCGTCGTCGACGGGACCTGGCCGTTGGCGAAAAAGCTCATCAGGGTGAACCCCGCGCTCAGCCGGCTGCCGCAGTTGTCCTTCCGGCCCTCGCGGCCGGGCAACTACCGAATCCGCAAGGAGCCGGCGGAGCACTGCGTCGCCACGATCGAAGCGGTGGCCGAGGTGCTGGGCGTGCTGGAGGGCGACCCGGAGCGCTTCCAGCGGATGCTCCGCGCCTTCGATGCGATGGTGAACACGCAGCTGCGTCTGCGCGCAGAGCGGACCGGGCCCAGCCGGTACGCCACCGTGCGGCCGAAGCCGAAGAAGCCACCGGAGCGCGTCCGTGTGGCCGAGTCGCTGCGCGCGCTGGGCGAATCGCTGGTGCTGGTCTACGCCGAGTCCAACCCGGTGAAGGTGAGCGAAACCGAGCGGCGGCAGGAGCTGCTCCACCTGGTCGCCTCGCGCCCATCCACCGGGGAGCGCTTCGAGGCGCTGATGCGTCCCGGCGCCGAGCTGGCTCCGTCGGCGCCGCACCACCTCGAGCTCGACGCACAGGAGATCCTCGCCGGAGAGCCGCGCGATGTTGCGCTGGCGCGCTGGCGTGCGTTTCTGCGCACCGGCGACGTGTTCGCGGGCTGGGGCTACTACGCGTGGGCGTTGATCAAACCCGAGCTGGAGGAGGGCGCGACGTTCATCGACCTGCGTGAGCGGCTCATCCGCGTGGTCCGGAAGAAGCTCGGCGGCCTGGACGAAGCGGCGGGTGTGACCGCTACCGACTGCTTCGCGGGCGCGCGGGGCAGGGCAGGGCGGAGGCTGATCGCGCTCGAGCGCGTGCTGGAGAGGCTGCTTGCGCCGGCGGCGGATCCGGAGTGAATAGGCGCCCGCCTGCGCCGTCGTAGGCGCGCCGACAATGGTGTCGGCCCTGCCGGCGCTCTCTGGGAGGGGCCAACATGAAGAACAGGATGATGCGTGGACTGGTGGCGGCGTTGTGTGCGGGTGCGGCACTGGCGATCAGCGGCTGTGGCCAGAGCCTGTGCGATCGCGTGGAATCGGTGAACCAGTCGCTCGAATCGAAGATCGGCGACTGCGAGAACGTGCAGCTGGACAGCGTGGGTCGCGACGTGTGCGAAGCCAACATCGGAAAGTGCAGCGCGGACGACCAGGCGAAAATCAATGACCAGCTCGACTGCATGGAGCAGGTCTCGGCCTGTCAGAAGGGCAACGAGCTCGCGTGGCTGAGCGCGATGGCCGAGTGCGCGAAGAAGGCCGAAGGCGTCAGCGCGGACTGCTCGAAGGCGTTCAAGTCCGAGTAGCCGCTGTCGTTGTTGGAGCCCGCCTCTATGCCGGGGCGGGCTCGCCGCGGTCGATCTGGATGAAGAATGTGCCGAGCTTCGCCCGTGGGCGTGAGACCCACGACCTCGCGCGATGAGTGGAGCACGAGCCAGACGATGCGGACGCCGTGATCGAAGTACCAGGCAGCCTTCGAACGCAGTGTCGCCTCCGGTTCGTACTCTCCTTCGACCTCCACCGCGAGGATGGGCGGCTTCGAGACGAACACGCCGCGGTTCTTCGGCCAGTCTGATGCGCGCCACATCGCCGTCGCCTCCTGCGCGCGGGCGATCACGCGCTGCATTCTGCAGGCGGCTTCGCGAACGGGATCGCTTCGAGGTGGCGGCATGGACCGGAGCCGACCTTGTCGCGCAGCGTCGGTCAATGGGACTCAGCGCCAGTCAATCTCCGGCACCTCGGCTGGCTCCGCGTACGGGCCGCCGGGCGCGACGAACTGGCTCCACTGTTCGGGCCAGGTGGGCGAGCCGGAGGTCTTCGCGTCCAGGTACGTCGAAGCGAAGATGGACGTGCCCGCCGCGCCCACGGTCCGCGCGTAGTCGATCCGCGCGCGGATGCGATCGAACTTCGGTGCGTTGCCGTCGATCGCATGCATCCCGGCGATGATCGGCCGCCCGTTCGATCCGGCGAGGAAGCCGTCCAGAAGCGTCGCCCAGTCGGTGCAGCCGGTCCCGATGTCCCAGTAGATCATCGGCACCAGCGCGTCGATCTGCCCCTCCTTCATCCAGGCGATCGAGTCCTGGTAGTAGCCGCTGTAGCCCTCGGAGGTGTTGCAGCCGGGGAGCTTCTTGTAGATGCCCCACACCGACGCGGAGAGGATCGCGTTGGGCCGATTCTCCTTGAGCAGCTGGTAGATGCCGGCCACCGTCTTCGACACGTTGTCCCGCTGCCAGTCCGGGCGGGAGGGCTTGTTCTCCGCAGGGAGCGCGGCGTACTCGGCATTGCTGACCGCGTCATACGAGTAGCTGCTGCCCGGGTAGCGGATCCGGTCGAGGTGCAGCCCGTCGATGTCGTAGTGGGTGATGAGCTCCTCCGCCGCCTCGAGGATGTGCTGGCGCACGGCGGGGTTCCCCGGCGACAGCCAGTAGTACTCGGTGTCCACGCTCTTGCCGTTCGAGGTCACCGCCATCCAGTCCGGATGATCGTGGAGCACGTGGTTGGGCATCCCGACAGGCGATGCGGGCGGCAGCGTGCACGAGTCGCTGTGGCCCTGTTCGGGCTGGCAGGTGCAGGTCGTCGACGAGCAGCCCGCCGGCGTCGGCCAGCCCGCGAACACGTTCCAGTACGCGTGGAGCTGGATCCCGCGCGCGTGCGCGGCGTCGATCGCCACCTGCAGCGGATCCCAGCCCGGATCCCTTCCGAGCGTCCCGGTCAACCGCTGCGCCCACGGCACCAGGTTGGACTTGTAGTAGGCGTCGCCGTTGCCGCGGATCTGGAAGAACACCACGTTGAACCCCGCGTCCGCGGCGCGGTTGATGATTGCCTGAACGCTGGCCTTGTTGGTGAAGGCGAAGCGGGTCACCCAGACCGCGCGGAACTCGCGCGGCGTGGTGTCCGGTTCGGTGACCATGACCGGGATGGTGTTCGAGATCACGCTGCCCGTCTTCGCCTTCAAGGTGGCCGTCCCCGCTTTCAGCGTCTCCACGCGCGCGAGCGTGTCGTCGACCTCGACCTGGATCACATCCGGGGGCTCGGCGATCCAGTGGACGGTGCCCGTCACATCGGAGGTCGTCCCGTCGCTGAACGTCGCCATCGCCGTGACGCCCGAGACGTTTCCCACCGCAAGATCGAGGGAGGCGGGCGTGACCGTGAGCGCGGTGATCCTCCGGATGGTGACGCCGGAGTCGGTGCTGCCTCCATCCGGCATCTCCTCCGGGTCGCCGGCGTCCGGCGGCCGCGCCACCGTGCCCGCGTCCTCGTGAGCCTGTGGCGGCGGCGAGAAGCAGGCGGCGGTCGCCATGAAGACGGCGGCGAAGACGAAAGCGAACGCGCGAGGCTGCATGGTGGCTCCTGCCCGGGCGGTGTCCGGAGGCAGCGATATCAATGGAGCCCCGAACGCCGGCAATCCGGCGTGTGCCGGTTGTCACTCCGCTGTGACGGAGGCCCCGAGAGCGTTGAAACCCGCCGGCACGCGAAGCGGGACCGTCGATCGCGAACACCCCGGGACCGCGCGCGGTCCACGCGACCTCCCGGAGGCAGCGCCTCGCGCCTCCTGTAAGGTTCACCGCGCATGAACGCGCGCACGCTCGTTGCGGGAGCGATCTTCATCACCCTCTTCACGCCACGCACGGCGCCGGGACAGACGCCGGCCCGGTCCATGACGCAGCTCCCTTCCTCGAACGGGCACTGCGCGGTGATGGTCGACCTCACCACGGCGAAGGTCACGCACTTCCGCGAACACCTTCCGGCGACCGAGGAGCCGCTGCTGGATGCGCAGGGCAACGAGGTGTGGAATGGCAACCAGCCGCAGGCGGTGAAGACGCGCGACCTTCTCTACGACGCGTACGTCGGCGCACGCGTGAACGGTTCGCAGCAGTGGTTGACGACGGTTCCGGTGGACGGCGCGAACAGCGGCTACGCGCCGTGGACGCCCGGGGTTCTTGGCGGCACCGGCATCGTCACGCTCACGCAGAAGGTCGGGCCGCTGGAGATCGTCACCTGGGTGTTCGCGCCCCGCGGGCTGCCTCGCGCGGGGTTCGTCCTGGCCGCGCGCGTCCGGAACACGGGGACGGCGCCGGCAACGGGTGTGAGCCTCTTCACCCTGCACAACTTCCACCTCGGCTTCGGCCGCCCCGGCGTGACGGCGGACATCGGCGAGTCCGGCGAGACCGTGGTGATCGACACGAACGGGCACACCGACGTGCTCGAACGCGCGTTCGCCGGCGTCATCGCGGTCCGGGCGCTCGCGCCCCCCACGCACGTCGCCGCATGGAACGAAGCTTCGCTGCCATCGGAGAACGGGTTCCTCATCGTCCAGGGCGGTGGCACGGCGGACCTCCCCGACTCGAGCGGCACGCTGCCGACGGCAAACGGCTGGGCGCACGCGTTCCAGTTCGACGTCGGGACCCTCGATGTGGGCGCCGAGGCCTGGGCGGGCGTGGCCATCGCGCACGATCCGGATCCGTTCGCGGCTGCCTCGGCGCAGGGAGCGCTGGATGCGTGGCTCGAAGGTCGCGGCGTTCGACAGGTCGTCGAGGACGAGCTTTCGGCGTGGAGCGCCTTCCAGTCCGCGCTGAGGCTGCCAGACGGGTTGAGCGCGGAGGAGACCACGCTGACGCGGCAGTCGGCGGTGGTGCTGGAGATGGCGCAGGTGCGCGACTCGGAGGCGTTCCTGCGCGAGTGGCTCACGATCGACGGCGAGCCCCGCTTCACCCGCTTCCGCAACGTCGATGGCGGTTCGAACGCGCTGCCCGCGCGCGTCCGCCACCGCGGCTTCGGCGCCGTGCTGGCGAGCCTGCCGCCCGGAGAGTGGACGTACGCGTGGCCACGCGATGGCGCGTACGCCGTCGCGGCGATGGCCGCGCTGGGAATGAAGGACGAGGCCGCCGACGCGCTGCGCTTCTATTTGCAGGCGGACTCCGGCCGGCTCCAGAACTGGAACGAGCTGAAGCCGTACGCGATGCCGCCGTACCTCATCTCGCTCACGCGCTACCACGGCTTCGGCGTGGAGGAGACCGACTTCAACGACTTCGGGCCGAACCTCGAGTTCGACGGCTTCGGCCTCTATCTCTGGGCGCTGCGTTCGTACGAGCGCGCGACCGGGGACCTGACGCTGGCGGAGAACGCCTGGCCGGAGATCGCCACGAAGGTCGCCGATCCGATCGTCGCGCTCGTCGATCCGGCGACCGGCCTTCTGCGCCCGGACTCGTCGATTTGGGAGACCCACTGGAACGGCCGACAACGGACGTGGACGTACACCAACATCACGGCGGTGCGAGGGCTGTGCGACGCCGCGGAGATCGCCGAGCGGCTCGGTGACGAGGCCAACGCGACGAAGTACCGGAGCACGGCGTTGGCGGTCAGGGCGGCGATCGCCGCACGTCTGACCGACCCGAACGGCGCGCTGGGCTCGAACCTCGAGGAGCTCCGGGTGGGCGCCGGTTACGACGACGCCGCAGTGCTCGAGGCGATCGCTTTCGGGCTCTTCGATCCGCACGGACGGATCGCGCAGGCCACGCTCGATCGGATCGACCTGAAGCTGCGCACGCCGGCAGGGAAGGGGTGGGCGCGCAACGACGACGCGGTCGATCATCCCGGCGCGACCGACTGGAGCCCGTGGGGCAGCGACTACGACCGAGCGGAGTGGGTGGTGACCGACCTGCGCGGCGCGATCGCGATGGAGCGCGCCGGTCGTCCGACGCGCGCGAAGGAGCTCCGCGACTGGGTGCTGACGCAGTCGAACGCCAACTTCGGTGCCCTCTCCGAGACGTACGACCCGGACACCGGCGCCTACAAGTTCAACGCGCCGATGATTGGGTTCGGCGCGGGCGCGTGGGTGCTGGCGATGGCCGAGCGCGCTGCGCCCACGGAGCCTGCCTGCGGCGCCTATTTCGACGAGCACGTCCCGACCGACGCGGGGACCTCCTCACCCGACGCAGGAATCCGCGACGCGGGCTCACCGGACGCCGGTGCAGGTGCCGACGGAGGCGCCGGGCCCGGAAGCGAGGCGCTCTCCTGTGGCTGTACCGGCTCTGTGGACGCGCTGTCGGTGGTAGCGCTCCTTCTCGCTGTTCTCGTGTGGCGTCTGCGAACAGCGCACGTTCGCTGAGCACAGCTGCGACTGTACCGGCTCTGTGGACGCGCTGTCGGCGACAGCGCTCGCCCTCACCAGGCTCACGTGGCGCCGCCGACTATGTCCGCTGAGCGCAGCCTGCCGTCCTGTGAATGCGATCGGGGGTGGACAACCTCGGGCGGACTGCATCCGGGAGGACGGGAGACCTCTGGCCGATGTGGGTGATGCCGGCCCGTCCGATTCGCCAACTCCCGCGACAGTCGGTCCCGTCGCGGACCGGCCTCGGAGAGTGCGCGCGAGGAGTCGTGCCATCAAGTCCGTCGCGGCCTGTCGTGGCGCGACCGCTGAAGCAGCACTGCGCCCACGGGAGCAGAAGGTGAACCCGGTGGAGCATGACCCGGTACCGCCGCGCGCACGGACGAAGCGACCGCATCATGGATCCCGCCGGAAGACGAGCGACGGCTCAGTTCACCGCCGGGCTCGTTCCCGATTCCCACTTCAACGAGCTCATCCGCACCAGCCCATCGCACTTCGCGCAGGGCCTTCCCTCTGCGTCGTAGATGGTGGCGCGCGAGAACAGCATCGAGCTGCCGCGGGAGTCGATCACCGCCTCCGCGTGGATCCGCGATCCAGTGACGGGCTTCATGAAGGACATCGACAGCTGCACGGTGGCGGATCGCCGCGTCGGATCGATCAACGCGGGCGTGCAGCCGATCACCAGATCGAAGAGCGCCGCGAGCACGCCGCCGTTCACGGCGCTCGTGCCCAGTCCACCCAGGTGATCCGGCCGCACCTCCAGGTCGGCGCGGACCTTCGCGCCCTCCGGAAAGCTGATCCGCACCCCGAGGAACCTCATCGAGCGGCTCTGGTTGAACTCTTCCGCGTAGCGCGCGAGCGCCTCGGCGGTGGGACGAGCAGGCTGATCGGACATGGAGAAACCTTACAGCCGGCCACTCGTCGTGGCATCGCTGCGATGTTGCCGGTACAAGGCCGCACGTGAGCGACGCACTCCTCGAAGATCTCAACGCCCCGCAGAAGGAGGCCGTGCTCCACGACCAGGGGCCGCTGCTGGTCCTCTCCGGCGCGGGCAGCGGCAAGACGCGGGTCATCACTCGCCGCGTCGCCTTCCTCGTCCAGGAGCGGGGCGTGCAGCCCTGGCGGATCCTCGCGGTCACCTTCACCAACAAGGCCGCCCGGGAGATGCGCGATCGTCTCTTCAAGCTCCTCGGCGGACAGGCGGCCGATCTGGTGGTCGCCACCTTCCATTCCGCGTCGGCGATGATCCTCCGGCGCGAGGCGGAGGCCGTCGGGCTGTCGAGCTCTTTCGTCATCTACGACGACGCCGATCAGCTGGCGCTGGTGAAGCGTGCCGCGCGCGAGGCCAACGTCGACATCACGCAGATCTCCCCGCGCGAGCTGCTCTCCCGCATCGATCGCTGGAAGAACGCCGCGCTGACGCCCGAACGGGTCCACCTGGGAGAGGAGGACTACCGCAACCAGATCGCCCTCCGGGTCTACCGCGCCTACCAGCGCCAGCTCCGCGCGGCCAACGCGGTGGACTTCGGCGATCTGCTCCTTTTGCTCGTCGAGCTGTTGCGCACGCGCCCGGACATCCGGCGCAAGTACCAGTCCCGCTTCGAGTACGTGCTGGTGGACGAGTTCCAGGACACCAACCCGGTGCAGTACGAGCTCCTCCAGCTCATCGCGCCGCCGCCCTCGTCGAACCTCTGCGTGGTCGGCGACGACGACCAGTCCATCTACCGCTGGCGCGGAGCGGACGTGGGCAACATCCTCGGCTTCCCCGAGACCTACTCCGGCGCGAAGGTCGTCAAGCTCGAGCAGAACTACCGCTCGGACCAGAACATCCTCGACGCCGCGTATTCGGTCATCTCCCGGAACCGGCGGCGGATGGACAAGCGCCTCTGGTCGGACCGTCCGCGGGGCGCGCCGCTCTCGCTGCTCATCAGCCGTGACGAGCGCGGCGAGGCCCAGGCGATCGCCCGGGGGATCCTCGAGCTGCGGCGCGAGGGGCTCACCGACCCGGGGCAGATCGCCGTCTTCTACAGGACCCACGCGCAGAGCCGCGTGCTCGAGGAGGCGCTGCGGCTGGAGCGCATCCCCTACACCCTGGTGAACGGGCGCAGCTTCTACGAGCGGGCCGAGGTGAAGGACGCGGCGTCGTACCTGCGCCTGATGGTGAACCCGCGCTCGGACGCGGACCTGCTCAGGGTGATCAACACGCCGGGCCGGGGAATCGGCGACACCACCGTGGAGCGCCTCACCGACTTCGCCACGCAGAGCGGGATGAGCCTGTACGAAGCGCTCGGCCTCGCGGCGGAGATCTCCACGCTCAACGCCGGCGCCCAGCGCAAGCTGTCCACCTTCCGCGCGCTGCTCGACCGTCTCCAGGAGTTCGGCCGCACCGCTCCCGACGCCGCCTCGGCGGTGGAGTTCATGCTCAAGGAGACCAACCTGGTGGTCGCGCTGGAGGCGGAGGGAACGGACGAGGCGCTGGGCCGCGCGGAGAACCTGCGCGAGCTCTTCGGCGCCGCGCAGCAGTTCGATCTCGACCGCGCGGCCGCGCCGCCGCCCGGGCCCGAACAGCTCGCCGCCGACGTCCCGCCGCTGCAGGCCTTCCTCGAGCAGATCAGCCTGCTCGGCGACGCCGACCAGCCCGTGGGCGAGGGCCGGGTGGCGCTGATGACGCTCCACGCCGCCAAGGGCCTCGAGTTCGACGCAGTGTTCATGGCCGGGATGGAGGAGGAGGTCTTCCCGCACGCGCGCGCGCTCGACCCGGACGCCGACGAGGAGGAGATGGATGAAGAGCGGCGCCTCTGCTACGTCGGCTTCACCCGCGCGCGGAAGCGGCTGTTCCTCTCCCTGGCGCAGTCCCGCGCGCTCTTCGGCGAGCTGAAGTTCAACGCTCCCTCCCGCTTCATCCGGGAGGTGCCGCAGGAGCTCTTCGACTTTTCGCGCGAAGAGGAGCTGTCGCGCAGCCCGCCGCCCACGGCGATCCGCCCCACCGTCCGCAGGCGGTCGTACGACGACGACACCGGGCCGCAGATCGATCGCTCCTACGATCAGAGCGTGCACTACGAGGACGTCGATCGCCCGCTGATCGGCCTGCGCGTGCGCCACAACCAGTTCGGCGAAGGCAGGATCGTCGCGTGCGACGGCCAGGGGCCGAACGCCAAGCTCACCGTGGACTTCCCGTCGGTCGGGCTGAAGCGGGTGATCGCCCGATTCCTCACCCCGCTGGGCTGAGGCGTTCAGCGCGAGGCGCGCTTGATCTTCCAGGCGAGCACGCGCCCGTCGGAGGCGAGCGTGAGCACCGTGTCTCCGAACACCCGCGGGGCGGTGCGCAGCGCGCTGTCGGCCCGGAGGTTGACCACCGGTTCGGCCTGTCCCGGGCGAAGGCCCCACAGCCGCCCTTCGCGGCCGTCGGTCGGCACCAGAACGATCTCGCGCCAGGCGGCCACTCCGCCGCGCGCCGGCGCCGGCAGCTGCACGCGCCACGTCTCCGCGCCGTCCTGTGGGTCGAGCGACATCAGCCCGCGTTCATCGAACGCGATCCACAACAGGCCGCGCGCCAGCCAGGGGCCGGCCTGCGGCTTCTCGTCGAGCGTGCGTTCCCACTCCACCGCGCCGGTGCCCGCATCCAGCGCCAGCACCCGGCCTTCGCGCGTGGCGGCGTAGAGGCGCGCGCCCTCCACCAGAAAGCCCACGACCTCGCCCACGGACCTTCGCCACAGCGTCTCTCCGTCGGCGGGGTTGAGCGCGAACAGGCCCGCCTTGCCGAGCGCGACGTGGAGGCGACCGTTCTTCGCCACCGGCGCGCAGAGCCCGGCCGCATCGCCCACACCGCGCGGAGGGAGCAACCGCCACGCGGTGCCACCGCTCGAGCCGGAGATGGCGAACACCGATCCATCGTCGGCCACCGCGTAGGCCCGCTGGTCGTCGGACGCGAGCGGCACGGTGAGCGCGGGCTTGCCGCCCAGCCGCCACTTCTCGGCCCCGGTCTGGAGCGACACGCCCAGCCATTCGCCGCTCGTGGTCGCGGCGACGACGACGTCGCCCACCACCGCGGGGCGCGCGGCGATCTCCCGGCCCACCTGGACGCGCCACCGCACCCTGCCGGTCTCATCCAGCCGCACCAGCGCGCCCGCCTCGTTGCCGAAGATGACGCCGCCGTCGACCTCCGTGAGCCCGCTGCGCGACGGCCCTTCGCCTGCCCAGGACCACGACAGTTCGGCCGCCTGGTCGCAGCCCGACAGGGCCAGCGCGAGTCCGGCGAGGAGCGCCACCTTCCGGATACTCGCGTCGCCGCTGGAACGGTGCATGGTTGCGGGTGCGATTTTGCGATTCCTAAGCTGGTTCTCCAAGAAGGGACACACTTCTCATGGCTTCCATTCGTGACGACGAGACGCCCAGCGCCACGGGCATTCCCTCCACCGAGCGCCGCACTGACGGCGAGGCGCTGCCGCCGCTCGATGTGTCGGAGGAGCTGATCCGCGCGCTGCCGAAGACCGATTTGCACTGCCACCTCGATGGATCGCTGCGCCTCAAGACGATCCTCGAGCTGGCCGAACAGCAGAAGGTGAAGCTCCCCGCGGACACCGAGGACGGGTTGGCGAAGGCGATCCACATGGGGGAGAACGCCGGCTCGCTCGAGCAGTACCTCACCGCCTTCGACGTCACGCTCGCGGTGCTGCAGACCGAGGAGGCGCTCTACCGCGCCGCCTACGAGCTGGCGGTGGACTGCGCGGCGGAGAACGTCCGCTACCTCGAGGTCCGCTACGCGCCGGTGCTCCACCAGAAGAAGGGGCTCAAGCTCACCACCATCGTGGACACGGTGCTGGAGGGCCTGCGGGCGGCGAAGCGCGAGACCGGGATTAAGACCGGCGTGCTCATCTGCGGTATCCGCCACATCAACCCGCACACCTCGCTTCGGCTGGCGGAGCTGTGCGTGGCCTACAAGAACCGCGGCGTGGTCGGCTTCGACCTGGCCGGCGCGGAGTCCAACTTCCCGGCCAAGGACCACAAGGAGGCCTTCCAGCTCATCCTCCGCAACAACGTCAATTGCACCGCGCACGCCGGCGAGGCCTACGGGCCGGAGTCGATCGCCCAGGCCATCCACTACCTAGGCGCGCACCGGATCGGCCACGGGACGCGGCTGCGCGAGGACGGCGATCTGCTCAACTACGTCAACGACCACCGCATCCCGCTGGAGATCTGCCCGTCCTCCAACGTGCAGACCGGCGCGGTGGCGGACCTCGCCTCGCACCCGCTCAAGTTCTATTTCGACTACGGCCTCCGGGTGACCATCAACACCGACAACCGGCTCATCACCGACACGACGGTCACCAAGGAGATGTGGCTGGTACACAAGGCGCTGGGGCTCTCGCTCGAGGACCTCACCACGATCATCGTCTCCGGCTTCAAGAGCGGGTTCATGCCCTTCCGCGAGAAGCAGGACATGCTCAAGGCGGTGAACGCCGAAATCGAACGCACTGTGGCGCAGTTCCAGCAGCGGAACGTGAAACAAATGAAGCGCCCGGCCTGATGGGCCGGACGCTCCGCCTGCCTCCCTCAGCTCAGAGGCGGCCCCGCGCACGGTGGCGGCGGACCCGCACGGATCGACACGTCGAGCACCTGCGCCCACCAGGGCGGGTTCTCGCGTTCGCCGGAGTATGGCATGCGACCGCGGAAGATCATCCCCGCTTCGCTGTCCGTTCCTGCGAGCCCCGAACCGCCGACGCCGGGTGTGGTGTTGAGGTACCGCTCGTCGGCGAGCGTCCGCTGCGCGTTGCAGATCCTCACGCTCTCTCCGCCAGGAGAGACGCCCTGCTGGGGCCCGGACGCAAACGACGCGGCGGACGACCACACCGCGGCGGCAGCGATCAGGGCTCGCATGACGACACCTCCAGTTATTGAAGGTGCGCAGGGCGGGGCGCAGAGCAACCCGCGCCGCCGCCCCATCCCGTCCGCTGCCGCGCCCGGCGAAGTGGAAGGCGGGCGCTACGCCTTCGCCTCCTTCTTCCCGCCGATGGAGAGGCTGATCTTGCGCGGCTGCACCTCCGGCTTCTTCGGGATGACCACCGAGAGGACGCCGTCCTTGAGCTCGGCCGAGACGTGGTCGGCGTCCACGCCTTCCGGCAGCGTGAACGTGCGCGAGAACGCCCCGTACGCGCGCTCGTAGGCGAAGTAGCGGTCCTTCTCCTCCCGGCTCTCCTCTTCGCGCTTGCCGGAGATGGTGAGCCGGTTGCCGGTCAGCGAGATGTCCACGTCGTTCTCGTTCACGCCCGGGAGATCCGCGCGGAAGATGAACGCGTCACCGCTCTCCTTCACGTCGAATGCGGGGACGAACGTACCGGCGCTGGGCGTGGGGAGCAGCGTGCCCAGATCCGCGAACGGATCCATCTGCAGCATCTCGCGCATCAGCTCGAACGGATCCCAGACGCGCTCCTGCCTGGCCAGCTGGCCAACCTGCCTTCTTGGAATGATCGCCATGACACCCTCTCCTCACGAGGGGCACGGCCGTCCGGATGCCCGGGCGGCGGGAGCCGCCGTGCCCGATCC
>JADGHL010000050.1 GCA_019686135.1 Myxococcaceae bacterium
GCGGGCATGGGGGTGATCACGGTCTTGTCATGCCCGGCGAGCTGGGTCTGCCGGTTGGCCTCGATCGACCTCTGGATATCCGCTTCGGACAGCCCGGACGAGAGCGAAATGGTGGTGGTGGTCCGCTGACCGGACTCCACGTCCTGAGCCGACACGTTGACGATGCCGTCGGTGTTGATCTCGAACGTCACCTCGATCTTCACCTCGCCGCGGTAGCCGATCCGGAAGCCGGCGAACTCGAACTCGCCAAGCATCTCGCACTCGTCGGCGCGGTTGGACTCGCCCTGGTAGACGCGGATCTTCACCTTGTCCTGCCCGTCGCGGCTGGTGGTGAAGGTCTTGCCCTTGGCGATCGGGACCGGGGTGTTCTTGTCGATGATCTTCTCGGTGTAGCCGCCCACCGTGCCCACGCGCAGCGACAGCGGGGTGACGTCCACCAGGTAAGTTTCGGTGGCGCTGTCGAGCAGCGCGTTGGCCTGGAGCGCCGCGCCCATCGCTACCACCTGGTCGGGGTTGATCCCCTCCAACGGCTCCTTCTGGAAGTAGTGCTTCACCGAGTTCTTGATCAGCGGCAGGCGCGTGGGGCCGCCGACGAGGATCACCGCGTCAATGTCCGCCGCGGTCAGCCGCGCCGACTGCAGCGCCTCGTCGCAGACCTTGAACGTCCGCTGCACCAGGTCCATCACCATCCGGTTGAACTGGTCCTGGGTGAGCGACTGGGTGAGGTCCATCACGTTGCCGGCGGCGTCCTGGCAGATGCCGGCGCACAGGATCTGCGCGGCGCCGTCGCGGCCGACGTCGATCTTCGCCTTCTCCGCGGCTTCCTTGAGCATCTGCAGGCAGTACTTGTTCTGCCGCAGATCGAGCCCGGTCCGGGCGAGGAAGTCGTCCGCCAGCCAGGTCATGATCCGGTCGTCGAAGTCGTCGCCGCCCAGGTAGGTGTCGCCCGCGGTGGCCAGCACCTCGAACACGTCTTTGCCGATCTCGAGGATCGACACGTCGAAGGTGCCGCCGCCGAGGTCGTAGACGACGACCTTCTGGTTCACGTCCCGCCCGAAGCCGTAGGCGAGCGCCGCCGCGGTGGGCTCGTTGAGGATGCGCAGCACCTCCAACCCGGCGATCCGTCCGGCGTCTTTGGTCGCCTGTCGCTGGTTGTCGTTGAAGTACGCGGGGACGGTGATCACCGCCTTCGTCACCGGGCGGCCGAGATAGCCCTCCGCGATCGCCTTCATCTCCTTGAGCACCAGCGCTGAGATCTCCGGCAGCGCGTAGGTGCGGTCGCGGACCTGGATGCGGACCGAGTTGTTCTCGCCCTCGACGATTTTGTACGGCATCACCGCCTGGGCCTTCTTCACCTCGTCGGAGAAGTAGTACCGGCCGATGAGCCGCTTCGCCGAGTACACCGTGTTTTCAGCGTTGGTGATGATGTTCTTCTTCGCCGCGTTCCCGACCAGGACGGTGCCGTCGTCGAGGAACGAGACCACCGATGCATGGGTGGTCTCACCCCATTCGTTCGGAATCACGATGGGTTGACCGTCATGTACGACCGAGACGCAGCTGTATGACGTGCCCAGGTCGATACCGACAGCGATGTCGTCCGCCATGCCCTCTCCACGCAGGGGGAATCCCAGCCCCGGAAGGGGGTTGGAAGCGTCGGAAGTGTACGATTGGCACAGCCGGAGGGCCAGCCGGTTGAGGATGTCGGGAGGGATCGCTATTCCTTCCCTAGAGCAAGGGGTTCGTCCGACATGGCGTGTGCGTTCGGCATCTACACCTCGGATCCCAACCTGCTTCGGTGCGAGCTTGGTCGCCTGCGGGACGAGGTCATCCTCGCCGGCACGAACGAAGCCCTGGGAGCGGGTTGGTACGCGGACGAGAATGTCCTTCTGCAGCGCTACTCGGCCAAGGCGCGGCCCGAGTCGATCGAGCAGCTCGGCGGGGTGCTCGAGTCGGACGCGCTCATCGTTCACAGCGACGCATTGGCGCTGGGGATGTCGCTGGAGGAGAACACCCAGCCCTTCCGGTACCGGCAGTGGTTGTTCGCCAGCCACGGCGGCGTGATCCCGCCCGAGAAGTTCCGCGCCCGGGCGCTGGACGTGCTGCCGGACCACATCGCCCGCTGCGTCAGGGGCGCCACCTCGCAGGAGATCGCGTTCGCGCTCATGCTGGCCGCGCTGCGGGAGATCGGGCGCACCGACGACACATCGCTCGAGCCGTCGATCGCCGCCCGCGCGCTGGGGCAGGCGGCGCGCCGTGCGGAGGCGTTGGCTCAGGAGGTGGGCGCGCGCCCACCGGCGATGGCGATGATCGCCACCAACGCGCAGGTCATGATCGCCGCCCGCCTGGGCGAACAGCCGATGTTCTTCCGCCTGCTCGAGGGCGTCGCCACCTGCGAAGTGTGCGGGCTCAAGGATACGCCGGACTCGCAGGCGAGGGTGCGCTCGCACATGCGCCGAAAGAGCGTGGTGATCGCCACGAACATCCGAGATCCGCAGGGGTGGATCCCGGTCGACAGCGGCGCGGCGATCGGCGTGGGACGCACGCTCCACGTGGAGACGATCGGCTTCTGATCCTGTGACTTTTTGGGCGGGCACCGATCAGGCCTGCCGTCCGAAGAAGCACGCCTCCAGCACCACCGAGAGGATGTTCGCGGCCGCGTGGAAGAGCGACGAGCCGATCACCGTCCCCGTTCGCTCCCGCATCCACCCGAACAAGAGCGCCGGGAACACCACCGCCAGCCGCCAGGCCTGGAAGATCGCCAGGTGCCCGATCGCGAAGAGCACCGCAGTGACCCAGAAGGCGCGGCCCAGCCTCGCGCCGAAGAACACCCGGCCCTCCGGCCACGCGTCGCGCAGCCTCGTCTGCACGAAGCCCCGGTAGAAGAACTCCTCCGGGAGCGCCACGACGAGCAGATTGTCGATGACCCGCTCGGGGAACTGGTTCGGCAGGCGGAACGCGAAGTGCGGCCGTTCGCCCGTGTACGGCGAGATGAGCCGGCTCAGGGATACCGGCAGCTCCGGGAGGATCTGCGCGAAGGCCCAGAAGCCGAGCACGTACAGGGGACCGACGATCCCGAAGAGTATTAGGAACAGCTTCAGATCCGTCCGCCACGCGCGCAGCGTGATGCCGTAGTCCGGGTAGTCCTCATCGCGCCGCCGTAGATCCAGAAGCGGCAGGTAGAGGAAGCTGACCGTTGCGACGATCTTCGCGGTCGCGGTGGGGCCGCCCGAGAGGATGAAGGCGAACACGATCGACAGGAAGCTCGCCGCCCAGATCGCCAGGACCTGCTGCGCCGCTCCGAGTCGCAGATACCTACCGCCGATCGCCCGGATCGGCGGCAGAGCCGACAGGCGCGCGCCCAACGCGCGGAGCCCGCGCTCGATCGCATCGAGAACCGAGTCCATTCAGGGCGCCTTCGCCTGCACTTGCGCCCCGCCCGGCAGGGCCAGGGAGAGCTCTGCCTCGATCGCCGAGAGCGGCAGCGCCTTCGATCCGATGCGACCCACCTTCGCCACGGCGATCGCGACCAGCCGGCCGCGCGTATCGAACAGCGGGCTGCCCGGCGCGAGCGGCAGATCCGTCACCGCGAACAGCGAGGTTCCGCCCGGCGGGACGAGGATGCGGCCCAGGAGCGGTTCGGGTTGCGATGCGTCCTTCTTCGGACGAGCGATCCCCACGAGCCACATCCCCTTCTCCAGCGTGGCGTGCGCGCGCACCGGCGGGGATTGCAGCAGAACGCCCGCGGGCAAATGGGCTTCGACGACCGCGAACCCGAGCCGCGCGTTCGCGGCGATCACGCGGGCCGGCAGCGCGCGTCCGCCGAGGTGAACGGTGGCGTGGTCCAGCGCGACGTGATCCACCGCGGTGACGATTTGCCCACCGGCGCCCACGATCACTCCGGCGCCACGCCGCCGCCCGCCGGAGACCTCCACCACGGTGTGTGCGTTGTGCAGAAAGGCCTTGCGGAGCGAGGCCGAGGTTGGGCGCGGTGCGGGTGCGGCGACGAGGGCAATCGCGGTGAGCGCGGGGAGCAGCACGACGCGGGCAACTTACCGCGCGTCGCGTAGCGCGACGAGAATCCGGTCGTTGCTCGGAGCATCGCTCATCCGATGCAGCCGCCGGCTTTGCGTGGAGGTCGGCGGACACCTCGTCGAGTATCCGCGGGAGCGCCGGCCCGTCGCATGCGTCGCTCGGAGGTTCGGCCGGCGTCACGCGGAAGCTGCGGGGCAGTGCGTGACGTGCGGGCGCGTCTGCCGTGCCGCTTCCGCGGACGGCCCGGGCCGGTACCGCTTCATGCGTTGTGCGCGTCACCCGGGCGGCGGTGCCCGCTCGACGAGGTCCGACGCTCTGAGCATCTGCTCCACGCGGGCGGTGTTCGAGATGAGCTTCGTCCTCCGGGGCGGCTGCGGATGGAGATCTCCGCCGGGTTCCGACCCGAGCAGGTGGAGGCGGGGCTCGCGTCGCAAGCCATGCGGAAGGACGCGCCGCAGCGGAAAGCGCAGTCCACGCTGGTGTTGCAGGCCTGAACGAGCCAGCACCTGCGCGTAGACCTGCGTCTTCGCCTCAGCGCCGCCTCCGCCTACGGCGCGTGGGCCCCGGACCTGCCACGCGGCGTTCAGGCCCGGTCCTCGGCTCCGGTTCGCCGACCGCTGCGGAGCTTCAGCCCCCGCAGGGCCGCGAGGAACGCGTCGGCCTCGAGCGTGTTGAGGACATCCTCCGCCCTCGCTCCGCCGCGGCGCGCGGTGATGACCGCGTAGTCGAGGTTGTCCAACTCGCGGACCGAGTGCGCGTCTGCGCTGCAGACCAGCTTCACCCCGGCGGCGAGCGCGGTGCGGACCGAACCCGCCTCCAGATCGAGTCGATGCGGGCTCCCGTTCACTTCGATCGCCACCCCATGGCGCGCGGCCGCGGCGATCACCTCGTCCATCCGGACCTGATACGGCTCCCGCCGCTGCAACAGCCGCCCGGTCGCGTGGCCGAGGATGTGGAGCGAGGGGTGCTCCAGCGCGCGCAGGATGCGGCGGGTCATCGCGTCCTCGTCCATCTTGTGCCGGTTGTGGATGCTGCCGATCACGAGGTCCAGGCGCTCGAGGACCGCGTCGGGGTAGTCGAGCGAGCCGTCCGGGAGGATGTCGCTCTCCGCGCCCTTGAGCAGGCGGAAGCCGTCGAGCCGTTCGTTGAGCGCGTCGATCTCGTCCCACAGGCGCTGCAGCCGCTCGAGTTGCACGCCGCCCGCGTAGGAGGCGGTGGGGCTGTGCTCGGTCACGGTGAGGTAGCGCAGCCCGCGCGCCATCGCGGCGCGCGCCATCTCCTCCAACGTCGCCGCGCCGTCGGACCAGGTGCTGTGGCTGTGGACGACGCCGGCGATCGCCTCCGGTTCGATCAGCGGGGGCAATCGGCCCTCCGCCGCGGCTTCGAGCTCCCCCTGGTTCTCGCGCAGCTCCGGCGGGACGAACGCCAGCCCGAGCGCGCCGTAGATCGCCGCCTCGTCCGGTGTGTCGATCCGCGCCTCACCCCGGAACAGGCCTGAAGGCTGAAGCGTGAGGCCGCGGCCTTCGGCGATCGCCCGCAGCCGTTCGACGTGGGCGGAGGAGCCGGTGGCGAACAAGAGCGCGGTGGCGAACTCCACGTCCGGGACGGCGAGGACGTCGAGGATCTGATCGTGCTCGAAGAGGCGGAGGGTCACGTGCCGCTCGTCCCGCTCCACCAGCCTCGCGACCTGCGGGAGTCGCGCCGCGGCGTCCAGGACCTCCTGCGGTCTGGGCGATGCGACCACCAGCACGCCATCGTCCAGCTCCTCCTGCCCGCGGCGCAGTCCCCCGGCGAGCTCCAGGCGCTCCACCGTCACGCGCTCGCGCAGCGATGCCGCCAGCTCGCGCGCGAGCGGAAGCGCGTGGCCCAAGAGCGCCCGCGACGGAGGCGGCGGCGCCGTCCGGAGCGCGACGATCGCCTCCAAGAGCTTCGCCTCGCTCTGGGCCGAAAAGCCCTTCACCGTGCGGAGCCGCTGTTCCCGGCAGGCGCGCTCGAGCGAATCGAGATCGCCGGCGCCGATCGCCTGCCACACCGCCACCGCCTTCTTCGGACCGAAGGAGGGCAGCTTCACCAGATCGAGGATCCCGGGCGGGAGGTTGGCGCGCAGCGCGTCGAGCTGGCTCGAGCGGCCGGTGGTCACCAGCTCGGAGATCTGCGCCGCCAGCCCGCTGCCGATCCCCGGCAGATCGGTGAGCGTGCCGCGCTTGACCCACTCCGCCAGATCGCCCTGGACCTGCTCGAGCCGCTTTGCGCCGCGTTCGTAGGCGCGGGCGCGGTACTCGCTCTCTCCGAGCAGACGCAAGAGCGTGGCGATCTCGCGCAACGCGCGCACGACCTGATCGCGATCCATTCCCATCGCCTGTGCCGTCCCCACGCAGTGACAACACCGGGGCTTGCCCGGCGGGTTCCTCGCTTCGATGCGGTACGCTGCCGCCGTCTGGAGAATCCCATGGATCGCCGCTGTCTGCCCGCGCTCGCTGTGGCCCTCCTGGCGGGTGCCTGCTCGCCGCCCGTGCCGCCTCCACCGGAGCCGCCACATCTGCTGTACAGCCTGGACGTCGCCAGCCTCGACAACCCGTTCCCAGACGCCCGGCTCCTCACCGCGGACGGGATGCGGCTCGATCTGCGGAAGGACTGGTACCGGCCGTTCCTGATGAAGAAGGCGATCACCGCGCAGGTGGCGGACCTTCTGGACGTGTACACCCGGACGGCGATCGAGCTGCACGGCGCGAACAACTTCGGGCCGACGCTTCTGCGCCCGTCCGTGCCGGTCGATCGCAGCTCGTTGGCGGGGCACGCCGCGCGGCTGGTTCGGCGCGAGGATCGCTTCGAGGTCCTCGAAGCCGACGTGGCCATCGAGCACTCGCGCGACGCGCTTGGGGGCACCGGCGTCGACGTGCCGGCGGACTATCCCGAGTTCCTGGTCGTGCGCCCCTCCGTCCCGCTCCCTGGCGGCGCGGAAGGGATGCTCGTCATCACGCGCGGAATCCGGGCGGCCGACGGCGAGGAGCTCGGGCGCGGCAACGACTTTGCCGCCGACGAGGACAGCCCGGCCCGCATCGACTCCGCGGCTGCGGCGCTCGGAATCCCCGCCGACGACGTGCTGCTCGCGCTGCCGATCCGCACGCAGGACGCCATCGGCCCGATGCAGCGGCTCGCGGACTTCACCACCGAAGAGAGCTTCGTCCCCGCCTATCAGATCCCCGCGCACGGGACGGTCCCCGAGGGCAACGGCTATCGCATCGCAGGGCGCTGGACGCCGGCGGATCCGGACTGGGAGTCGGTCAACGCCGAGCTGGTGCGGCACGCCTTCGACAACCCTGCGGACGACGTGGGGGCGGTGATCGCCGGGACGTTCAGCGCCCACGATCTTCGCGAGGACGGGGTCTGGCGCGCGGACTGGGTGGCCGATCCGGCCGCCTCGCCGACGGCCGAGCTGTGGTTCACGCTGACCCTCCCCAAAGGCCCCAGGCCGCCTGGCGGGTACAAGGTCGTGATCGGCGGACATGGGCTCAATGGCCGCAACACCGTGCGGCTCGGCGGCGGGACCCAGAGCTTCTGCACCGACGTGGCGGAGGTGCTGGCGCAGCGCGGGCTTGGCTGCCTGGGAATCGACGCGCCGTCGCATGGTACGCGCGGCAGCTCGTTCGACTTCTTCGCGATCGAGGATCTGCGCAAGGCCCGCGACAACTTCCGGCAGATGACCTTCGATCAGCTCCAGCTCGCCCGCATGGCCACGCGGCTGGACCTCGACGGCGACGGCACGCCAGACCTGT
Organism: Myxococcaceae bacterium; assembly: GCA_019686135.1. Lineage (GTDB taxonomy): Bacteria > Myxococcota > Myxococcia > Myxococcales > Myxococcaceae > JADGHL01. The sequence continues at coordinate 7,809 of JADGHL010000050.1, forward strand.
CGCCACAGCTCGGGTACTTCGGCAACTCGCTGGGGGCGATCATGGGCGGCAGCTTCGTCTCCGTGGATCCACGCGTGCGGTATGGCGCGCTGAACGTGCCGGGCGGCGGACTGGCCAACATTCTCACCGGCGAGAGCATCCGCGATCAGATCGGGCTGTTGCTGGTGGCCCGCACCGGTCTGACGTTCGGCAGCGCGGAGTACTACGCCGCCTTCCCGCTGCTCCGGACGGTCGGCCAGCTCTTCCTCGAGAGCGGCGACCCGGTGAACCTCGGGCTGGCGTTCCGGGACCGGCCGGACGTCGCGGTGCTCGTGCAGGAGGGGATCGGCGATCAGACGATCCCCAATGCCACCACCGAGGACCTCGCCCAGGCGCTGGGGGTGAGCGCGGCCACGTCATCGATCGGCGGCGGGGCGCCCATCCGCTCGCTCACCCGGATCGACCCGGCCCGGTACGGGAAGAACGCTTCCTTCAACGGTCACAACGTGTTTTGGGAGATCGCCGCCGCACGGACCCAGGTGCTGGACTTTCTGGGTTCGGGCGGCACGACCCTGACGGTGGAGTGAAACGCGTTGCGACAGAAGGTGACGTTCGGTCGGGTGGACGACATCTCGGAGGGTGAGCTCCGCAGCGTCGACGTGGGCAGGCGCACGATCCTGCTCTGCAAAGTCGGCGGGAAGATCAAGGCGCTGGACGACTGGTGCAACCACGCCGGCTGCCTGCTGTCCGGCGGGCGCCTCGAGGGCAACATGGTGGTGTGCGCCTGCCACGAGATCGGCTTCGATCTCGACACCGGCCAGAACATGACCTCGCCGGGCATCTGCGACGACCAGCCGGTCTTCCACCCGCGCATCGAGGGTGAGCACATCGTGATCGACGACTTCGAGATGGAGGGGTGATGGGACACCGGGGCGATCACGAGAGGGACGATCACGGCGGGCATGGACACGGGCACAGGTCCGGGCACCGGCACGACCCGTCGCACCACCACCATGCGCATCACTCGCCCGCCGCGCACGAGCACAAGTCGCATGCGCCGGCGACGGTGAGCGCATACATCATCACGAGCTCCGACACGCGCACGATCGAGACCGACGAGACGGGGAGGCTGATCCGCTCCGCGCTCGAAGGCGCCGGGCACAGCGTGGCGGGGCACGTCGTGGTGAAGGACGACACCTCCCAGCTCATCGCCGCGCTCGACCAGGCGCTCCTGGCAGGCGCGCGCGCCGTGCTGTTCAACGGGGGCACCGGCATCGGCCGGCGCGACGTAGTGGTCGAAGCGCTCCGGCCGATGTTCGAGAAGGAGCTGCCCGGCTTCGGCGAACTGTTCCGGTACCTGTCGTTCCAGGAGATCGGCAGCCCGGCCATGCTCTCGCGCGCGGTGGCGGGGACGTACCGCGGCGCCATCCTGTTCGCGCTGCCCGGATCGCCGCAGGCGGTGACGCTGGCGATGGAGGCGCTCATCCTGCCTGAGCTGGGCCACCTGGTTCGGGAGCTCTCCCGCTGAGGTGAAGGCATGGGTTCGAGGTGGTGATGGCGACGCGGCGCAAGACGGGCGGGTTGAGCGACGCGCCGGCCGCGAAGCTGCGGCCGTACCTGGAAGCGGTCGCCGCTGCGACGAGGTTCCCCGACCGCGTCCTGGCCGACCCGGTGGAGTTCCCCCGGCGGTACGCGGATCCGCGCGACATCGAGGTCACGGCGCTCGTCTCCGCCTGCCTGGCGTACGGGCGCGCGGACCTCTTCAAGCCGAAGCTCGACGCGCTGTTCTCGAAGATGGGTCCGTCTCCCGCTGCGTTCGTCCGGACGCTCGACGTGGCGGGCGCGGCAAAGCTTCTGCGCGGGTTCGTCTACCGCTTCAACGTGGGCGCGGACCTCGCTGTGTTGCTGCTCGGGATCGGTCGCGCCCTGCGTGAGCACGGCAGCCTGGAGGGGTTGTTCGTGCGGTGCCTCGATTCCGGGCCGCCGATGCACGCGGTGCTCGACGGCTTCACCCGCGCGCTCCGCGACGTGCCGATGGCGCCGATCCGCAAGGTGCTGGGCAAGGAGCGCGGGCTCCATCATCTGTTGCCGTCTCCGCTGGGAACGGGGGCGGCGAAGCGGTTGCACCTGTTTCTGCGCTGGATGGTGCGCGGCCCGGACCAGGTGGACTTCGGGATTTGGAAGCGCGTGCCGCGGTCGGTGTTGCTCATCCCGCTCGACACGCACATGGCGCGGATGGCGCGGAACCTCGGACTGACGCGCCGGAAGGATCTCGGCTGGAAGACCGCGGAGGAGATCACCGCCTCGCTCCGGCGGATCGACCCGGAAGATCCGGTGCGGTTCGACTTCCCGCTCTGTCACTTCGGCATGAGCGGCGCCTGTCCGGCACGGCCGGTGGCGGAGAACTGTGCGCGCTGCGTGTTGTTGCCGGTGTGCCGGGTGGGGCCACGCGTCGTCGCCCGGCGTGCCCGTGACCGCGGTTGACTTCGCCGGCCACCGAAGCCATGGAAGCCTGCCGATGACGCTCGCAGCCGTGAAGGGACAGCACCGTGCGGTGGACGCGCTGAAGGCGGCGCTGAGGAGCGGCGCCATCCACCACGCCTGGCTGTTCGCCGGACCGGAGGGCGTCGGCAAGGAGCTGGCGGCGATCGGCTTCGCGCAGGCGCTCACCTGTCAGGAGCGTCCGGGCGAAGGCTGCGGGAGCTGCGCTTCGTGCGGCCGCATCGCCCGGCGCAACCACCCGGACGTGCAGTGGGTGATGCCGCAGGAGGAGCAGATCGCCCGCGGGTTGGCGGGGCGTTCGGACTTCGCCAACACGCCGTCGCGCGACATCCGGGTGGAGCAAATCCGCACGCTGCAGGAGCGGCTCGCGCTCCGTCCTCTGGAGGCAGAACGCAAGGTCGCCATCGTCGCCTCCGCGCACCGGATGAACGATCCGGCGCAGAACGCTTTTCTGAAGACGCTCGAGGAGCCGCCCGCGGGGACGGTGCTGGTGCTGATCGCCTCTGCGCCGGACCGCCTGCTACCCACCATCCGCAGCCGGTGCCTGCGCGTCACCTTCGGCCCGCTGCCGGTGGACTTCATCGCGGACACGATTCAGGAGAAGAAGAAGCTCGACCGGGAGAGCGCGCTTTTGGCCGCGACGATGGCGGGCGGAAGCCTCTCGGCGGCACTCGCGATCGACCCCGGAGAGCTGACCCGGCGGCGGGAGGTGATCACCGCGTTCGAGGCGCTCGACTTCGACGACGCGCGGACGCTGCTCGGGTTCGCGGAGGTGTACGGCGCATCCCGGGACGACGCCGAGAGCACGCTGCGGATCCTCGATCTGTGGACGCGGGACGTCGCCGTGGCGCGCGCGGGCAGCGACCTCATCGCCAACCGCGACCTTGCCGCCGAGGCGCATCGGGCTGCGGCGCGGACCTCGGACGCGGAGCTGCAGTGGCGGCACCGGTTGATCGGCGAGGCGCTGGAAGTGATGGCCGAACGGAACGCCTCGCCGAGGATGCAGTTGGAGAAGCTGTTGATCGACCTGGCACGGGGGGCGCGATGAGCGCCGAGCTGGAAGATGTCCTGGCCGAGGCGAAGCGGGGCCAGATGGCGCCGCTGTACCTGTTCGCGGGCGAGGAGTTCCTGGTCCGCAAGGGCGCCGACGAGCTGGTCAAGACGCTGCTCCCGGACGCTGCGGTGGGCCTCAACCTCAACGTGATGGACGGGGCTTCTCCGCGGGAGATCGCCCAGGAGCTGGCGACGTTGCCCTTGTTTCCGGGCACCAAGCTGGTGGTGGTGCGCGACCCCGAGTTCCTCGCGCCGAAGAAGGGCCGCACCGACGGGCTGGCCCGGGCGAAGGACGCGTGGAAGGCGGGGCGGCGGAAGGAGGGCGCGCGGCGGCTCCTGGCGCTCGCGGCGAGGGCGGGCTGGGGCGTCGCCGAGCTCGATCCGTCCGTGCCCGGAGCACCGGGCGTGGAGGCCTGGCGCGAAGAGCTCAACATCGAGCTCGCCGAGGCGGATCTCGCCTTCCTCGCCGAGGTGGCGAGGTACTGCCGGGAGGAGAACGTCTCCGCGCCCGAGGGTGACACCACCGCTCTCGTGGAGTTGATCCACAAGGGTGTGCCGAAGGGCCACGCGCTGGTGATCGCCGCCTCCGAGGTGGACGCGAAGAACCCGCTGGTGGCGTTGGCGAAGAAGGTGGGCCGCGTGGTGGAGCGCAAGGTGCAGTCGACCTGGCGCGGCGGCCGCCGCGAGCTGGACCTGGGCGATCCGATCCGGGAGATCCTCGCGCCACTGGGCAAGCGCCTGGGGCCCGGAGCGGAGGAGGCGCTCAAGGACCGCGTGGGCGACAACATCCGGCTCCTGCAGTCCGAGCTGGAGAAGCTGGCGCTCGCGTCGACGGACAAGGTCATCACCGCGGACCAGGTGCGGCTGCTCGTGGCCCGGGCGCGGGAGGACGAGTTCAGCGAGATGGCGGACGCGCTGCAGACGCGGAACCTCCAGGCGGCGCTCGCGTACGTGCACGCGGCGATCGATCAGGGCGCCCACGGCCTGCAGCTGTTGGGAATCACCACGTCGATCCTGCGGACCCTGCTCGACAACGCGGAGGCGATGCGGAAGTACGGCGTTCGCGACGTGGCGCGGATGAGTTCGCGTGAGTTCGAGGCGAAGGTCTTCCCGCTGATCGAACGGGACATGAAGGCGGTGGGCCGCAAGGTTTCGCACCCGTTCGCCGCGTACATGGCGATGCAGGCCGCCTCCCGCTACAGCCGCGAGGAGCTGCTGGACGCGATCGTGGCGTGCGCAGAGGCCGACGTGCAGCTCAAGTCGTCGGGGACGGGGAGGCTGGTGCTCGAGGCGCTGCTCTTCCGCGTGGCCGGCCGGCGCGCGGCCTGAACGGTGGACGCGGAGGCGGTTCGGCGCCTCCGTGCGTCCCGGGGCTTGTCCTGCGCCGTCGGTTCCGGCGCGCTATCTCCGTCGGATTCCGGGAACGGGCTGATATGGTCCGCGCCCCTCAAGGAGCCCTCTGAAGTCATGGCGGAACGAATCCTCGTCACCAGCGCGCTGCCGTACGCGAACGGTCCGGTCCACATCGGGCACGCGCTCGAATACATCCAGACGGACATCTGGGTGCGCTACCTCAAGTCGGCGGGCCGGGACGTCATCTATCTGTGCGCCGACGACACGCACGGCACGCCCATCGAGCTGAACGCGGCGAAGCAGGGCCTACGGCCGGAGGAGTTCGTGGGCCGCTTCTTCGAACAGCACCAGGCGGACCTCGGCGGGCTGGACGTCCAGTTCGACTGCTTTTGGTCGACCAACTCGGACGAGAACCGGCGCTACGCGGAGCTCATCTACGGCCGCCTCAAGGAGGCCGGCGACATCGCCCGCCGCAACGTCGAGCAGACGTACTGCGAGACGGACAAGCGCTTCCTCCCCGACCGCTTCGTCAAGGGCACCTGCCCCAACTGCAAGAGCCCGGACCAGTACGGCGACGTCTGCGAGAAGTGCGGCAAGACGTATGCGCCCACCGATTTGATCGATCCCCGCTGCGTGCTGTGTGGCACGGCGCCGGTGCGCAAATCCTCCGAGCACCTCTTCTTCACACTCTCGAAGCACGCCGACTATCTGCGCGAGCTGATCTCCAGTCCGGAGTTCCTCAACCCCGGCGTGGCCGCGCAGCTCAAGCAGTTCTTCGAGAAGGGGCTGGCGGACTGGGACATCTCCCGCGACGGGCCGTACTTCGGCTTCGCCATCCCCGGCGAGACCGACAAGTTCTTCTACGTCTGGCTGGACGCGCCCATCGGCTACATCGCCACCACGGAGAAGTGGGCGAAGACCACCGGCCGAGCGAAGAACGCGCTCGACTACTGGCGCGCCGACAGCGGGTCGCGGATCGTCCACTTCATCGGCAAGGACATCGTCTACTTCCACGCGCTCTTCTGGCCGGCGGTGCTGAAGGAGGCCGGGCTGAAGACGCCGGATCGGATCAACGTCCACGGCCACCTCACGCTGAATGGCGAGAAGATGTCGAAGAGCCGCGGGACGCTGATCGCCGTCCGCACTTATCTGGACCATCTCGATCCGTCGTACCTGCGCTACTTCTACGCGGCGAACCTCGGCAGCGGACCGGAGGATCTCGATCTGTCCTTCACGGAGTTCCGCCAGCGGGTGAACGCGGAGCTGGTGAACAACATCGGCAATCTGGCCAACCGCGGGCTGTCGATCCTTGCGACCCAGCTGGACAAGAAGCTGGCGCCCGCGGGCGAGGGGCCGGGCAAGAAGCTCGTCGAAGAGGCGCTGGCGCGGACGCAGGAGATCGCCGATGCGTTCGAACGGCTGGAGTTCCGCGCGGCGATCAAGGCGATCGCCGAGATCTCCCAGGTCGCCAACCAGTTCGTCCAGGTGCAGGAGCCGTGGAAGAAGGCGAAGACCGACCAGGAGACCGCGCGCCAGGATCTCTCGGACGTGGCGGACGTGGTCTACCTGTTGGCGGGTCTGCTCCAGCCGGTGGTGCCGCGGCTGTCGAAGAAGCTCTTCGAACAGCTCAACGCCCCTGAGCTGACGTACGCGCAGATCGCGCAGGCGAAGTACCCGCTGCTGGATCGGACCAGGCCCATCGGCCAGCCGTCGCCGCTCATCGGCCGGATCGAGGATGCGCAGCTACAGAAGCTGATCGTCCCGCCGGAGGCCCCGGCGCCGGCCGCGAAGGAAGCGAAGAAGGCGAAGGAGGCGGCTTCCGAACCGCCGGCGGAGATCGAGTACGCCGACTTCGCGAAGGTGCAGCTCAAGGTCGGGAAGATCCTCGCCGCGGAGAAGGTCCCCAAAGCCGACAAGCTGCTCAAGTTCTCCGTCGACGTGGGCGAACCCTCCGGGCCGCGGACGATCGTCTCCGGCATCGCCGAGGCGTACCCCGAACCGGAGAAGCTGCTCGGGCGCAACGTGGTGGTGGTGGCGAACCTCAAGCCGCGGCCGCTCCGGGGGATCGAGTCGCGCGGGATGCTGCTGACCTCCGGGCCCGGCGGGAAGGATCTGGTTCTGCTCGATCCGGGGCCCATGCCTCCCGGGAGCGACGTGAAGTGACGCCCGGCGCCGGAGCGGGCGCGGGCTCCTGGCGGGAGGAGCGCGATCGCGCGCTGCTCACTTTGGAGAGCGCCCGCCGCCGCGAACAGCGGATCGAAGCGGCGAGCGTGCTGGTGCAGTTGGCGCTCGAGGATCGGTCCCGCGCCGAGGAGCTGGCGGCGCATGTGCCGCAGCTGATGGCGAACCCGGACGACCGCATCCGGCGGCTCGGTGTGGCGCTGGCCGCCGCGGTGCTGCCGCCCGACGAGGCGGAGCGCTTCCTCGGCGACCGGCTCCGCGACCCCAGCTTCGACGTGCGAGTGGAGGCCACCGGTCAGCTCGCAGATCTCGCGCGGCCGAGCGCGCGGGGCCTTCTGGCTGCGATGCTGGACGATCCCTCGTTCTCCATCCGCTTCGAGGCCGCGCGCGGGATGGCGGCGCTCCATCACCCCTCCGGGCTCGAGGTGTTGATCGAAGCGCTGGACAAGGACCACTTCCGCTTCCGCGCGCTCGGCGCGTTGGCCGAACTGGGCGACGCACGCGCGCTCCCGGCGGTGCAGCGCGTCTACCGGCGCTGGTTTCTGCCGGGCTTCGAGCGCACGCAGGCGGCAGGCGCGATGGCGCGGCTGGGCGATCCGGCCGGCGCGGCCTGGCTCCTGGAGCGCACGCGCAAGCGCCGCGGGCTGGACCGCGGGCTCGCGGTGGAGCTTCTGGGCGAGCTCAAGGGCGTGGGCGCGAAGGAGCGGCTCCTGGAGATCCTCCGCGATCCGGACGACCCGGCTCGGGGCGCCGCCGCGCGAGGGCTCGGCCGGATGGGTGACGCCGACGCCCTGGCGCCGCTCGCCGCGCTCCTTCAGGACGCTTCGGCGGAGGAACACGATCGGCTCGACGCCGCGGAAGGCCTGTTGATGTTGGGCGTGCCCGAAGGGGTCCACTCCGTGGAGGCCCTCGCCGGAAAAGAAGCGGGCACGGCGTTCGGGCGCGAGCTGCGCACGCTGCTGGAGGAGTACCGATGACCCTGGTCGACGCGCACTGCCACCTCGAACCGAAGGACTTCCCCGATCCGGGCGAAGTGATCGCCCGGGCGCGGGCCGCCGGGGTCCACCGCGCGGTGATCGTCGGCCAGTTCCACGGTCCGGGCGACTTCGGCCACGCGCTGGAGGTCGCGCGCGCGCACGCGGACTTCCTCGTGCCCACAATGGGCGTGCACCCGCACGAGGCGGCGCGTTGCACCCCGGCGGACTGGGAGATGCTCGAGACTCTCTGCGCGGCGCCGGACGTGCGCGCGGTGGGGGAGGCGGGGCTGGACTACTACTACGACCACTCGCCGCGCCCGGCGCAGCGGGAGGCGCTGGAGCGTCAGTGCGCGCTGGCGAAGCGGCTCAAAAAGCCGCTGGTGGTCCACGTCCGCGACGCGCACGAGGACTGCCACCGGATCCTCCAGGCGAACGGAATGGATCGCGGCGTCATCCACTGCTTCACCGGCGACCCCGCCGCGGCGCGCGCGTACCTCGATCTCGGCTTCTTCCTCTCCATCTCCGGCGTTGTCACCTACAAGAAGACCGAGGCGCTCCAGGAGGCGGTGCGCTTTGCGCCGCTGGATCGCCTGATGGTGGAGACCGACTCGCCGTACCTCGCCCCGGTCCCGCACCGCGGGAAGAAGAACGAGCCGGCGCACGTCGTGGAGACCGCGAAGCGCGTCGCCGAGCTCAAGGGCGTTCCGCTGGAGGATCTGGCCCGGGTCACCACCGCGAACGCGACTGCGCTGTTCCGGCTCTGAGGGCTAGCCCGCAGCGGCGGCTGGGCCGGAGGCGGGCGCGAGCCGGGCGACCAGCACCTCGAGATCCTGATCCAGCGTCGGCATCTCCATCAGCACCGCATTGGCGTCCCAGGCGAAGTCGCCGGACGAGCGGGTGGCCAGCTCGATCAGCGCCTCCTCCGGCGTCTTCCCGTCCATCTGGGCGAAGACCACTCGGCCGCTCTCGAGCTGCAGCGAGGCCTCCCGCCCGCCGCGCGAGACGGTCAGCCGCCCCGACTTGCGGTTGCGGGCCAGCACGCGGAGGACCTCGTGCATCGACAGCTCGTCGAAGGTGCCTTGTACCAGCCGCGCCGGTGCGCCGTGGACGATCCGATCCTCGTTGAGGTCCATGATCGTCTGCGCGGCGGCCTCCGCGTCGAGCGGGAGCGAGACGATGGTGTTCACCCCGTGCTGCTGGAGCTGCGCGCGGGTGGGGGGATCCGCCTCGCCGAGCACCGCGATCGGCACGCCGGCGCACTCGGGCTGGCTGCGCACGTACTGGGTGAGCGCGATCAGATCCGGCAGCCCGAAGCGCAGCGCCACCACCAGCAGATCCGCCTCGCCGCGGGTGACCGCCTCCGCCACGCCGTCCAGCGCGGGGACCCCGTGCGCCACCAGGCCTGCGCGGAGCAGACCGTCCACCAGCGCCGTGCGCACGGAGGCGTCCGACTCCGCAACGAGGATCACCCGCCCGTCGTTCTCGATCCGCTGCCGGAGCAGATCGCCGCTCTGCAGCCGCTCGAGGATCTCCACCACCTGGGGGTCGTAGAGCCGGCCGGCCTCGCTGCGCAGGTGCGCCAGCGCCTCGGCCTTGGCGAGCGCGCGGCCCAGCCCGTTCTTCGGGTTGCGCGTCAGGTCGAGGTAGGCGTCCACGGCCGCCAGCACGCGCGCGCCGGGAGCGATCTCGTCGCCGCGCGCGCCCTGCGGAACGCCGCTGCCGTCCCAGGCCTCGTGGAGTTGGGCGAGGATCGCGTTGACTTGCACCGGCAGGTGCACGGTCTCGAAGAGCTTGATCGGCGCGCGGAAGAAGCGCTTCGCCTCCGCCTTCCACTCCGGCTGCGCGGCGTTGGCGGCAAGCGTCAGGTGCTTGTCGGTGGGTTTGCCGAGATCGTGCAGATACGCGGCGATGGCGATGAAGGAGACGTCGCGCGGGGGCAGCCCCAGGCGCCGCGCCACCTGTCCCGCCTGCCGCGCCAGGAGCGCCGAGTGGCCGCGGAAGTGCTCGCGCCGGGCCTCCAGCATTCCCACGAGGATCGACAACGTCTCGATGTAGTCGTTGTCCCCCAGCGTCCCGCGCACCGCGCCGAAAAGGTCCTTCATCTGGGTGGGCTGGCCGGTGCCGCCGCGCAGGCGCGCGCGGAGCGACGGATCGGTCTCCGCGCGGAGCGACGGGGAGGATTTGATGCCTGTGTTGCCCACGCCCTCCCACGCGCGGGAGAGCGCCGAGACGTCGGCGCGGGCGTTGGAGCCGGTGGCCTCCTGGGAGAACGCGGTGGGATCGCCGTAGTAGTGCTTGCGGATGCCCGCGAGGATCGCCGAACGCAGCGCGATGAAGGCGTGGATCTCCTCCATCTCGGTGACCAGCGCGATCTCCTTCACCAGCGCTTCGTTCTGCGGTTCGGCCATCACCACCGAGAGCGCGCGCCGTTCGCGGTCCCAGGCGATCGGCAACACCAGCTGTTGCTCTGCCATCCGCACCGGGATTCGGTCCAGCACCTCGGGGGGGATCTTCACCTGCGCCAGCTTCTCGGTGGAGACGAAGCGGGTCTTGAACTCGGCCGCGAGGAAGCGCAGCAGCTGGGCCTCCTGGAGCACGCCGATCTCCACGAGGCAGTCGCCCAGCTTGTGACCGGTGATCCGCTGCTGCGCGAGCGCCTTCTCCAGCGCCTCGGCGGTGATCAGCCCCGATTCGATCAGCCGCTCTCCGAGTTTCTTGGCCATCGTCGCAAAGACGACTCTACGCGCCGGGTCCGGAGGCGTCCAAAAGGGACCCCGGCGCCCGGTGCCGGCCTACGCCGGCTCGCCGTCCGGGCGGACGTCGGACGCGCCCTCGGGCTCGGCGTCCGGGCGCGCGTCCAAAGCGGGCTTTGGCGGCGCTTCGGGGAGGGCGGTGGCGGCGATCTGCGCGAGCGGCTTGAACGACGGGAACCCTCCGCCCTTGTCCTTCTTCTTGCCGCGGTTCCGCCGCGACGGCCGGCCCTCGAGCGGTGACCGCCGGCGCGCAGTGGGCGCAGGCCCCTTCCACAGATGGCGGTCGTACAGGCGCGTGGTTTCGGTCCAGTTCCCCTCGAGCTCGTCGCGCTCCATGATCTCCAGCCACGAGGCCACGCGCGAGTCGATGGTGTCGATGAGGTGCACCAGCTGCGCCTCCAGCGTCATCGGCACCTTCGGCGAACCCCAGTCCAGCTGGCCGTGGTGGGCGAGCACGATGTGCGTGAGGTGGTGTTCGAGCAGCGCGGGGAAGCCGGGCAAGCGCGCGGCCTTCTCGTGGATCTTCTGCGCGCACATCACCAGGTGGCCCACCAGCCGCCCCTGATCGGTGTACTCGAAGCCGCCGCTGCGGTTGGGGACGATCTCCTGGACCTTGCAGATGTCGTGGAGCAGCGCGCCGGCGACGAGGAGATCGCGATCCACCATCGGGTAGTGATCCGCGATCCGGTGGGCGAGCTTGATCACCGAGAGGATGTGATCCGCCAGCCCTCCGCGGTACGCGTGGTGGATGCCCTTGGCAGCCGGGGCGATGGGCAGCGTGGGGGCGATGTCCGGATCGTCGAGGAACGACAGGAGCAGCGCGCGCACGTGCCCGTCCTGGACGCGCTCGACCTGTTCGCGGATTTGCGCCACGACGCGATCGCCGGCGGACGGGCCCGGCTGGGGAGCCTTTTCACGCCGCTCCTCGGCCGGCTTCTTCTCCTTCTCCGCCGCGAGTGCAGCGGGTGGGGAAGGCGCCGCGGGCGCAGGTGCTGGAGCAGCGGGCGTCTCGGCGGGTGGCGGGACGCGGAATCCCTCCGGATCGATCGGCTCCGGATCCAGCCGTTCGATCGACTCGATCACCACCTGCGGCCGCTTCTGCCAGAGGATTACGCTTCCCTTGACCAGCACATAGTCGTTCTCCACGAAGGTGGGCTCGATCGCGTCGACGTTGTCGAACACCCGCGCGTCGATCTCGCCGGTGCGATCGCCCAGGGCGAGCGCGAGGAACGACCGGCCGCTCCGGGCGGTCTGCCGCGTCTTGCGCGTCACCTTGAAGACCGTGTGCAGGGTCTGCTTCTCGCGGAGGTCCTTGACGTAGACCTTGCGAATCGTCTCGACCTCACCTTCCGCGGGGAGGTTCGCGTCCGTGCTTGCGCTCATAGTGGGCGCGCAGCCTAGCCCTTCGTCGCGTAGGATGGGGGACATGATGCTGACCGCCCTGGCGATGATGGTCGTGCTGGCGGACCCTCCCGCGAACGACGGGTGGGAGGTCGCCGCCCAGGAAGACAACCTCACCGTCTACGCGCGCGAACGGAAGGACACGAGCGTCCGCGAGATGAAGGCGGTGGGGGTGATCGACGCGCCGCCCGAGAAGGTGTGGAAGGCGCTGCGCGACTACGAGAACTACTCGAAGACGATGCCGTACACCCAGGTCTCGAAGATCGTGGCGCGCGAGGGCGGTGACAAGGTGATCTGGTTCTACTCGGTGGTGAACACGCCGATCGTCGCGCGCCGGGACTACTGCATCAAGCTCACCGACGTGTCGAAGTGGGACAACGGCAAGGGCTACTTGAAGGTGGTCTGGACCGCGAGCAACGACAAGGCGCCGCCCAAACCGGACGACGTGGTCCGCGTCACGGTGAACGACGGCTACTGGCTGCTCGAGCCCGTGGACGGCGGCAAGAAGACGAAGGCGACCTACTACGTTTTCACCGACCCGGGCGGTTCGCTGCCGAAGTGGCTCGTGAACAAGGCGAACAGCAGTGCCGTGCCGGACGTGTTCGAGGCGACGCGGAAGGCGGCACTGAAGTAACCGTCTACCGTCTACCGTCCGCAGCAACCCCCACGGTCCAGCGCTGCTGTCAGCGCCTGCGCCGGTGCTCCGACCCGCCGCCGGCACGAAGACGCCTGCCGTAGACGGAAGACCGCTTCAAGCAATCTCGAGCACGACGCTCGCGAGCGCATCCGGCGCTCCCGCCGGCGCCGGGAAATCCGCCGGCGCGGCCGGCCGCAGCAGGCGATAGGCGGCGCGGCCTTCGGCGTCGCAGGCCAGAAGGACATGCGCTTCCAGCGGCTTCGACCCGAGCGCGGCGTCCGGCGCGGCGATGAGCAGCCTTCCTCCGTGCCGCGTGGCCTTCAGCGACAGAAGGATCAGCTCGTCGAGCTCCTGCGTCCACCTGTCGCGGTCCGGCCCGCGCGCGCTCGCGTGGAGCAGCACCAGATCGAATGTTCGGTCCAGCGCCCGCAGGGCCTCGAGCGGCGTGGCCACGTCCACCGCGGCGCGGTTCATCAGCCCGTTGGCCTCCACGTTCTCCCGCGCCAGATCGGCGGACTCGAAGTCCTGCGCGAAGGCGACGATCTCCCGCGCACCGCCGAGCCCGGCCTGGACGATCGTCCCGCCCACGAAGCAGGACGGATCCAGCACACGCGCGCTCTCGGAGAGCCGCTCCACCGTCCTCCGCACCTCGCGCAGCGCGTACGAGTAGCCGGTCTCGCTTCCGTGAAGAAGGTCGATGCTCAGCCGCGCGCCCAGCTCGAGCAGGCGCGTCCACCGGGGCGGCGTCCCCCACAGCACGCGGGAGCGCTCCTTCGGCAGGCCGGCCCGCTCGCGGCGCTGCGAGTCGTTGCGGAGGATCACCGACCGCGCCTGCGCCACCTCCACGAGCGAGCGGACGATCTCCTCGAGCCGCCGGTCCATCGCGCGCGTGGTGGTCTGAACCGCGAAGTGACCGTCGAAGCGGTCGACCGCCAGCCCGGGCATGGCGTCGCCCTCGTCGTTGATGAAGCGGCAGTAGCGCGGGTCGTCCACCAGCATCGCCCGCCGCTCCATCGCGCGGCGGACCTGGCGGGGGATGAAGCCCTCGGCGCTCTCGTGCGGCAGCCCCAGGCGGCGCACGGCGATCTCGCCTTCGCCCTCCGCGAAATCGCCGATCCCCACCGGCATCCCCTCCGGATCGCGCAGCTCGATGGGTTCGGACGTGTCGGTGGCCCCTTCCACCGACACGATGTCCTCGCGGCGGATGGCCGGCGCGCCCCGCTCGACGCGGCGTGCGGCCTGCTCGGTGAGCGTGGTGATCGTCACGGCCGGATGCCTCCCGGGGAACATTGGTCATCCGGTGAACGTCCGCCCACGTCGTCGGCACCATCAGCGGGCGTCCGCCGCCTCCGCCGCAGGGCGGCCGGCCCCGCGGTGGGGTGTAGGTTCTTCCCCGTCAACACCGGAAGATTTTCAGGCTGTCGGTCTAGAGGTCCGTTCAAACACCGACAACATCACGCGTTTCACCCCGGCATGGACCTCGCAAAGCGGCGCGGGGCATGCGGAGGTTCGAAGACCGGGCGTCGCGTCCATTCAGCGTGGAGGTCAACCCGTCGGCGTGGCTCCCGGTGGGGAGGATGTCGGCTCAGAGCTGTCAGCAGGTGCTGCAGGCGCTGGAGCGGATCGCCGAGCTGGCCACGCTCGCTCCGGTGTCGCCGGATGCGCTGCGCGCGGGCGATCACGATCTGTTCGTCATGACCGTGAACGGCACCCTCGAGGCCCGCTACGAGCTCGACCTCGCCGCGCGCGTGGTGCGCCTGGTCGACCTGAGCTTCATCTGAGGCGCCGTTCGTCCCGCCTGCGGACGCGCCATCCGTCCGGCGGGACGCGCACGGATGTGCTTCTCCCCGGAATCGCCGCTGGCACGTATCGTGATGGGCCGCCCTCCGGCTTCCCGGGAAGGGCAGACGGAATGGGGCGGGAGAAGAAGGCGGCGTGCAGCGGGCTCGAGGCGCTCGCGCAGGTGCTCGACGGCGCAGTGGTGCCCAGGCCCTCGCAGAAGACGCTCGAACAATGGATGTGCTTCCTCGCCGCGGTCTGGAACGGGATGGTCATCTACGCGCAGCTCGGCGAGTGGGAACCGATCCGCGACGTGATGCGGCGGATCGACGCCCTCAGGGAGCCGGAGCGCACCCGAATGAGCGAGCTGTTCCTCGCCGCGGTGGAGCGGTGGCTGCGCTCGTTCCGGAATGCGGGCTGGCTCTACCGGCACGTGCACGTCGTGGTGGGGGAGGGCGGTGAGCTCCGGGTGCGCGCCGAGTGCATCCCCCTGGGGCGGTGGCTGAACGACGGCATGACGCTCCGGGTGGGCCTGCCGGACTGAAGCCGGTTCAGCTCAGCTCGCGGGCGATCTGCTCGGCGATCCGCAGCCCGTCGATCGCCGAGCTGACGATCCCGCCGGCGTAGCCACAGCCTTCGCCGGACGGGTAAAGCCCCTCGAGCGACACCGACTGGAAGTCCTCGCCCCGGGTGACGCGCACGGGCGAAGAGGTCCGCGACTCGAGCGCGATCAGCTTCGCCTCGTCGCTGATGAAGCCGCGCATCTTCCGGTCGAAGCCCTTGAGCGCCTCTTTGATCGACTGGCGGTGCCGCTCGGGCAGCAGGCGGTTCAGATCCGCCTTCACGATCCCCGGGCGGTAGCTCGTCTTTCCCGGATCCTTCTTCGACCGGCCGGCGAGGTAGTCGGGGATGGACTGGGCCGGCGCGATGAACCGGCCGCCGCCGAGCTCGTAGGCCTTTTTCTCCCAGAAGCGCTGGAACTGAAGCCCTGCCAGCGGGCCGGTGAACCCCTCGCGGTGGAAGTCCTCCACCGAGACGCTGACCACGATCCCCGCGTTGGCGAAGCGGGCGTTGCGGCGCGAGTTGCTCATCCCGTTGGTGCACTGCAGGCCCTCTTCGGTCGGCGTGGGCACCACGATCCCGCCGGGACACATGCAAAACGAGTAGATGCCCCGCACCTCTCCATCCACCGCGAGGTTCTCCGCCAGCTTGTAGTCCGCAGGCGGCAGCTTCGGGTGGTCGGCCACCGGGCCGTACTGGATCCGGTTGATCAACGCCTGCGGATGTTCGGCGCGAAAGCCGATCGCGAACGGCTTGGGCTCCACCATCACCTTCGTTCCGCCCGCGAAGCGCTCGAACAGCTCGCGCGCCGAGTTCCCGGGCGCGAGCACCACCCGGTCGGCGTCGATGACTTCGCCATCCGCGAGCCGGACGCCCGCCACGCGCCCGTCGCCATAGGCGAGGTCCTCCACCCGGGTGTCGAAGCGCACCACGCAGCCCTGCGCCTTGAGGTATTCGCGCAGCTTCGCCACCGCTCCGGGCAACAGGTCCGAACCGATGTGCGGCTTGCCGTCGACGAGGATGTGATCCGGCGCGCCGAACCGCGCGAACAGCTCGATTACCTTGCGGACCAGCGGATGGTTGATGCGGGTGGAGAGCTTGCCGTCCGTGTACGCCCCGGCGCCGCCCTCGCCGAAGTTCATGTTGCTCTCGGGGTTCAGCGTCCCATCGCGCATCAGCCGGGCGACGTCCTTGCGCCGCTCCACCACCTCCCGCCCGCGCTCGATGAGGATGCTCTTCACCCCGCGCTCGAGCAGGCCAAACGCGCAGAACAGACCCGCCGGACCCGTGCCGACGATGACCGGCCACTTCACCGGCTGGCGGACCGGCGGCAACGGCGGCGGCGGCGGCTCCACCAGCGAGACGTCGGGTGGGACCTTCGGGAGTTTGCGCCCGCCGGCCACCTCCACTTCCAGCGTGTGGATGTAGCGCGGGCTGCCCTTCTTCCGCGCGTCCAGCACGGAGCGGACCACGCGCACCGACTCGAGGTCCGCCGGCGTGACCCCCAGCTTCTCGGCCGCCCGGCGCGTGAGCAGGTTCTCCGGCTCGTCCAGCCAGAGGGGGATGTTGTTGACGCGATAGGCCATATGTCCGGGAGGTCGGTGGGGCGGCCGCTCTTACGCAGCGGTGGTGAAAGAAAGCAAGCTCGCGGAACGGCTGTACATTTTTCCGGATATGGAAGTGCGTACCTACCTATGCACCCACGGTCGGGATTCCACCGTGTTCCGGCGCGGGCTGCGAAGGTTGCTTCGCAGTGCGTCGCCCGGTCGCCTCCTCCTCGAAATGGCCCAACCCGCTGGAACGATTGGGTATTCCGTGAATGAGACCGGTGGCACGACGGTTGTAGCGGGGCCTGACCAACGCAGCACAGCCACCCGGTCATGGAGGTCGTCGGTATGAGCACGGACAAGCGGGGAGCCAGGATCCTGGCGCGCACGTTCTTCAATCAGCTGCGCGCGAGCGGCTACAACTCGAACCAGATCATCGGCATCGCCACCGAGCTCATTGACCTCGTCACCTGCGACATCCGCGACACCGAGAAGGAGCAGGCGGTGCTCGCGGCGACGAAGAACGACAACCCTCGCGTTCAGCCGTAGCACTCCCCCTCGACTTTGCCCGGCAAGGCGCGGCTCCGGACGGGCTCCGGGGCCTTCCGCCTGCCGCGGCAAAAGCTATGGCCCGGCCCCATCGGGGCTGGGCTTTTTTCATGTCACGTCTCGGCCCACAGGCGGTGGCGCTCCCAGGCGGCCGCGCCGGTGATGACGATCAGCCCCGCAGTCATCGAAGTGAACACCGCGCTGGTGCTGTTCCGGGAGATGAACGCAAGCAGCACGCAGGCGATGAAGAAGACGACCGCGTCCACCCACTTCGGGCGCCGTCGCTTCATCATCAAAAGCCCTGCGGTGCCCATCAGTGGGAAGCCGAGCGCCATCTGCCGCCACACGGCCATCTGGAACGCCACGATGGTGTCGCGGTTGTGGAAGATGATCGCGGCGAAGATCACCACCGTGCCGATGGCCAGCACCAGCACACCGGCGGCCGCGGCGTCCTTGGCGATCTTCGCCTTCTCGTCGAACTCCTGGGTGGCCAGGTCCACGAGCTGCTCGAGCGCGCTGTTGAGGATCTCGGCGAAGAACACCAGCAGCACGCAGAAGATGAGCGTCACCTTTTCGGCCAGCCCGAGCGGGATCCCGCTGCCGACGAGCGACACCGCGAACGCCGCCAGCACGTGAACGCGCATGTTCCGCTGGTGGACCACGGTGTGGATGAGGCCGTTCCACGCGTGGAAGGCGGACCCGATGAACCCGGGACGCCCCAGCCTCGGGTAGGGCGGGATCGAGAGGCGTTTGACCTTGCGCGCGCGCTTCATCCGGTGGCGCCTTCGTATACCCATTCGGGGGCAAGGCAACTCTCCAGGCACGAGGAATGAACGCCGGACGGAACGATTTGCGCCCGGCGCGAGCCGCTTGGTAGGTGGGCGCCGGAGGCGCCTCATGAACGTTCGACTCGCGCTGGTCGCCCTCGTGGCGATCGCCGTGACCCCCACCGCGTCGCGGGCGCAACCGTTCGCCGACTGCGGGCTCGAGCCGCCCGGCACCGAGTGGGGCGGCCCGCCGCCACCACGCCGCAACGAGCTCCCCGCTAGAGCGCCCGGAGAGCCGCCGCTGGTCCGAAGGGTGTCGCGGGCGCTGACGGAGCCGCTGCACTTCGGATCGTCGTCGCCGAGGCTGCGGATGGGGGCGCTGAGCGGAAAGTCGGTCTACGTGAGCGCGGGACACGGCTACTACGGGCCCGGCCCGTGGACCACCCAGCGGCCCGTCACCAACGGGATCGTCGAGGACATCGTCTCCGCCGAGACCGTCTCCGAGTTCCTGGTGCCGATGCTGATGAACGCCGGCGCGTACGTCGTCACCACGCGCGAGCCCGACCTCAACCCCGGCCTCGACGTGGTGGACGACGCGGACGCGGACTACGGCGAGACGGGGCCGGCGGGGACCTTCTCCACCTCCTCGCTGGCCGGCTACGGCGCTCCGCCGGTGCCCATCCCCAACGGCACCAACGTGTTCTCGCTGGGCACGAACCGTCTGATGGAGGCGACCGTCGGATCCACGCCGACCGCTTCTGCGCAGTTCGTCTTCGACGTGCCCGCGGACGGCGACTACGACGTGTTCATCAGCTACACGCAGTTCAGCTACCGCGTGCCGGACGCGCACTTCGTGGTGAAGCACGCCGGAGGCGAGTCGCACTTCCGCATCAACCAGCGGCGCCACGGATCGACGTGGGTGCTGCTCGGCCGGTTCTACTTCCGGGCCGGGAAGGATCCGCAGAAGGGCGCGGTGGTGGCGCTGAACGACTCGTCGGTGCAAGGGAATGTGTCCCTGGACGCCGTGCGGATCGGCGGCGGGATGGGGCTGGTGGCGGCGTCCGGCGACACGGTGACCAGCGGCCGCCCGCGCGCCGAGGAGTGCGCGCGCTACCACATCCAGTACATGGGCGCGCCCACGAGCGTCTACGACAACCCGAACCTCTCCGACCGCAACGACGACGTCAGCGCCCGCTCGAAGTTCACCGCGTGGGATCACGAGACCGGCGAGGACGCGGTCTACGTCGCCTGGCACACCAACGCCTGCGGCGGCGCCACCTGCACCGCGCGCGGGACGGACACGTACATCTACGGCCCCAACGCGCCCGGTGAGACGCCCGAGACGTTCACCGGCGTGGCGGGGAGCGACCTTCTGGCGCAGGCTGTCCACTCGGAGCTGGTGGGCGACCTTCAGAAGGGATGGGACGCGACCTGGAAGGACCGCGGCATCCACACCGCCTACTTCGGGGAGATCAACCCGAACAACAACCCGGAGACGCCGGGGATCCTGATCGAGGTCGGTTTCCACCACACGCCAGCGGACGCGGTCCACTTCAAGGAGGCGATGTTCCGGTACACCGCCGCGCGGGCCATCACCCAGGGCATCATCAAGTACTTCGCCGCGCGGGACGGCGTGACGCCGGTCCTGCCGCCGGAGCCGCCGGTCGCGGTCTACGCGCGTCATCGCGGCAATGGCGAGGTGGAGCTCGGCTGGCGACCCGCGGCGAAGGACTGCATCGGGCTCGCCGGGGATGAGGCCACCGGCTACCGCCTGTACTCGAGCGAGGACGGATATGCCTGGGACGACGGCGCGGACGTGACCGGGACCCGGTTGGTGCTGACGCTGCCGTTGGGGGCGACGCGGTACTTCCGGGTGTCGGCCACCAACGCCGGCGGCGAGTCGTTTCCCTCGGAGGTGGTGGGCGTGGGCGTGCCCGCAAGCGGAGACACCTCGCCGGTGCTGGTGGTCAACGGCTTCGACCGCCTGGACGCGACGATGGCGATCGATGAAGCGCTGCCGAACGTGGGCACCGCGCTGCGCGTCCGGATGGAGCGGATGAACGACGGGACCTGGGTGCGGCGGCACGGGCCCGCGCTCTGGGAGAACGGGTTCGGGTTTGACGCCGCGACGGTGGCCGCGCTCGATCGGGGACTTCTGACCCTCTCCGCTTATCCGGCCGTCGACTGGTTCGTCGGACGGGGCGAGTCGACCGGCGGCGGCCTCTCGCACGCGCACGAGGCGCTGTTGCGCAGCTTCGTCGAGGGGGGCGGGCGGTTGATCCTCTCCGGGTCGAACGTCGCGAGCGCGCTCACGGAAGGAGATGGCACGGACACCGCGTTCCTCTCCGAGATCCTTCGGACCGGATTGGCCGGCGGCACCAGCGCACCGGCGATCAGCGGGGTTCCCGGTGAAGCGCTGGAAGGGATCGCGGCGGTGGCGGTCGACGACGGGCTTCAGGGTGCGTACCCGGCCGGGCCGATGGATCCGCTCGCGCCCGCGCCCGGCGGCGTGGCGATCGCCACGTTCGATGGAACCTCCGCCGCCGCGGCCGTGCTCGGAGGCGCGCCGGCGGACGTGGCGTTCCTGTCGTTCCCCATCGAGACCGTGGTCGATGAGCCGTCGCGTTCCACGATCCTGGGGCGTCTGCTCACCGCGCTGCAGGTGCCCAAAGAGGGTTACCCCTTCGACGCCGGAACGCCGCCGATGGAGGACGACGAGCCCGACTGCATGGAGCCACAGGATGGTGGCATGCCCCAGGACGCGGGCACGCCGCAGGATGCGGGCACGCACGCGGATGCGGGTACCTCGCCCGCCCCGGTGGAGATTCCGATCCTCGCCACCGAGTACCCCGCGGCGGAAGCCGGCGGCTGCGCCTGCGGGACCGCTGGAGGAGACGGAGCGCTGCTCGTCGCCATGGCGGGCGCGCTCGTTGCGTGGCGGAAGCGGCGGAAGGGCGCCTGACGGGACGGTTGTCCGGGCCGTCTGCCGTCTACCGCCTTCGGCAGGCGGCTTCCGAATGGGGCAGGGCGCCGAAGGGAAGGGGGCTTGGCCGTGCGCTTTTCTGCTCGCGCTTCTTCGGATCATCACCGGCTCTGTTCGCCGCGGACGCCCTGGAAGCCCGGCCGGCCCTCATTCGTTGACGCAACTGGGAGCGCGCCCTAGGTTCCGCGCCGTTTTCATTCCCCATCGAGGAGATTGCTTCATGGCCACCAGGTTCGCGATCAACGGCTTCGGCCGAATCGGCCGCTCCATCCTTCGCGCGGCGCTCTCGCGCAACGAGAACATCGAGATCGTCGCCATCAACGACCTCGACAAGCCGTCCACGATGGCGCACCTGTTCAAGTACGACTCGGTGCACCGGACGTGGCCCGGCACCGTGAAGGCGGGCGACAAGTCGATCACCGTCGACGGCCGGGAGATCGCGCTGACCGCCGAGCGCGATCCGGCGAAGCTCCCGTGGAAGGACCTCCGCGTGGATGTCGTGCTGGAGTGCACCGGGCGGTTCACGAAGCGGGAGGACGCGCAGAAGCACCTCGACGCGGGCGCGAAGAAGGTCCTCATCTCCGCGCCGGGCAAGGGCGTGGACTTCACCATCGCCTGGGGCATCAACCAGAACGCGTACGACCCGGCGAAGCACCACATCCTGTCCAACGCGTCCTGCACGACCAACTGCCTGGCGCCGCTGGCCAAGGTGCTGCACGAGACCTTCGGGATCGAGCGCGGCCTGATGACGACCGTCCACAGCTACACGAACGACCAGCGCATCCTCGACCTCCCGCATGAGGATCTGCGCAGGGCGCGCGCCGCGGCGCTGTCGATGATCCCGACCTCGACCGGTGCGGCGAAGGCGATCGGCGAGGTGCTGCCGGCGCTCAAGGGCAAGCTCCACGGCGTGTCGGTGCGCGTGCCCACTCCCAACGTGTCGCTCGTGGACCTCACGGTGCAGCTCAAGCGGTCCACGACCGTCGAGGAGATCAACGCCGCCTTCAAGCAGGCCGCGGAGGGGTCGCTCAAGGGCGTGCTCCAGTACTCCGAGGAGCTCACCGTCTCCATCGACCACAACGGCAACCCGCACTCGTCGATCGTCGACGGCACCAACACGCTGGTGATGGAGGGGACGCTCGCGAAGGTCTTCTCCTGGTACGACAACGAGTGGGGCTTCTCGAACCGGATGGTCGACGTCGCCAAGTTCCTCGCGCGCTGAGCGCCCTCTACTCACTAGTCACTAGCGACTAGTCACGAGTCAGGAGTTTTCGTGGCGATCCGTTTCATCGACGAGTTGCAGTTGGATGCAAAGCGCGTGTTCATCCGCGTGGACTTCAACGTCCCGCTCGATGACAAGCGCCGGGTGACGGACGACACCCGCATCCGGGAGGCTTTGCCGACGATCCGGTACGCGTTGGATGCGGGCGGGAAGGTGATCCTCGCTTCGCACCTCGGCCGGCCGAAAGGCCGGGACCCGAAGCTGTCGTTGGAGCCGGCCGCGGCGAAGCTGGCAGAGCTGCTCGGCAAAGAGCACGAGGTCATCCTCGCCGACGACTGTGTGGGCGACGGTGTCCGCAAGCACACCCGCGATCTCAAGCGCGGGCAGGTGCTGGTCCTCGAGAACCTCCGCTTCCACAAGGAGGAGGAGGCCAATGACGAGGGCTTCGCCCGCGAGCTGGCCGAGAACGCGGACGTCTACGTCAACGACGCCTTCGGCACCGCGCACCGTGCCCACGCCTCCACCGCAGGCATGGTCCGCTTCGTCAAGGAGAAGGCCGCCGGCTTTCTGATGAAGAAGGAGATCGCCTGGCTGGGGAAGGTCTTGAAGAACCCCGATCCGCCCTTCGTGGCGATCCTCGGCGGCGCCAAGGTGAGCGACAAGATCAAGGTGATCGAGAACCTGCTCCCGAAGGTCGACGCGATGCTCATCGGTGGCGCGATGGCCTACACCTTCCTGAAGGTGCAGGGGATCGAGGTCGGCCGTTCGCGCGTGGAGGAGGACAAGCTGGAGCTGGCGCGCAAGCTCCTCCAGGCCTCCGAACGGCTCGGCAAGCCGCTGGTGTTGCCCATCGACCACGTGGTGGGCACCGAGGCTTCGGAGAAGAGCGAGGCGGCGATCACCCCCGACAGGCAGATCCCCGCGGACCGGATGGGGCTGGACATCGGGCCGAAGACCCGCGACCTCTTCCGGCAGCACATCCGCTCGGCGAAGACGGTGGTGTGGAACGGGCCGATGGGCCTGTTCGAGGTGGAGAAGTTCTCCGCCGGCACCCGCGAGGTCGCGCAGGCGATGGCCTCGCTGCAGGGCACCGGCGCCACCACCGTGGTGGGCGGCGGCGACAGCGCGGCGGCGGTCGAACAGATGGGCTATGCGAAGCAGCTGAGCCACGTCTCCACCGGCGGCGGCGCCTCCCTGGAGTTCCTCGAGGGCCGCGTGCTGCCGGGGATTTCGGCGCTCGAGGTTTGACCATCCTTCGAGGGGGCACCGTGGACCGTCGTCCGATCATCGCGGGCAACTGGAAGATGAACAAAACCGTGGGCGAGGCGCTCTCGCTCGTCCGCGATCTGCGCAGCCTGGTGTCCATGGTTCGCGACCGGGTGGAGGTGGTGGTGGCGCCGCCGTTCACCGCGCTGCACCCGGTCGGCAAGGCGTTGGAGGACTCCAACATCGGGCTGGCCGGACAGAACTGCCACTGGGAGCCGTCTGGCGCGTACACCGGCGAAATCTCCGCGCCGATGCTGAAGGAGGCCGGCTGCACCTACGTGATCCTCGGCCACTCCGAGCGCCGCCAGTACTTCGGCGAGACCGACGAGACGGTCAACCGGCGCGCCCTGTCGGCGGTCAAGTACGGGCTTGTGCCCATCCTTTGTATCGGCGAGACGCTGAAGGAGCGCGAATCGAACCAGACGCTGGAGGTCGTGCGGCGGCAGGTGCGCGGCGCGCTCGCCGGCTTCGCGGCGGCGGAGGTCGCGCGCTTCGTCATCGCCTACGAGCCGGTGTGGGCCATCGGTACCGGAAAGACCGCGACCAGCGATCAGGCCCAGGAGGTCCACGCCTTCATCCGCGAACAGCTCGTCGAGCTGTACGACCGCCGGACGGCCGACCACGTGCGCATCCAGTACGGGGGATCGGTCAAGCCGGACAACGCGGCGGACCTGTTGAGCAAGCCCGACGTGGACGGCGCCCTGGTGGGCGGGGCCAGCCTCAAGGCGGCGGATTTCGCGGCGATCGTGAAGGCGGCGCCGTAGCGCTTTCGGGCGGCGAAGGCGGGCAGGCAGCCTTCGAGCCCGCGAACTGTTGATGGGGCAGGGGTGTTCAAGTAGAACGCCCCGCCTTTCCCGAAGGAATCCTCATGAGCGGAATGACCATCTTCGTCACGGTCGTGCACGTGCTGTTGGCCGTGTTCATGATCTTCGTGATTCTCCTGCAGCCCGGTAAGGACGCGGGCATGGGAGCGGCTTTCGGCGGTGGCGCGGCGACCTCCGCGTTCGGCGGCCGCGGCGCGGTCACGTTCCTCTCCAAGCTCACCGCCGCGTGCGCGACGCTGTTCTTCATCACGTCGCTCGGCCTCTCGTTCGTCGGCCTGAACACCTCGGTCGCCTCGAAGATCGTCGAGAAGGCCGCCACCGCGCCGGCTCCGGAAGCGCCCAAATCCGTGGAGCAGCCGAAGAGCGACAACGCGGCGGCTCCGTCCGCGCCGGCCACGCCGGCACCCGCGCCCTCGGCTCCGGCCACCGGTCAGGCGCCGGCCGGGACCTCGGGTCAGCCCGCAGCGACGGGATCCTCTGAGGCGAAGTAGCTGTTGACCAGCGACGGCCCCTGACCGTATGAGGGCCGCCGCACAAGCCCAGGTGGTGGAATTGGTAGACACACCATCTTGAGGGGGTGGCGCCGCAAGGCGTGTGGGTTCGAGTCCCACCCTGGGCATGAAGGACGAAGCCTCCAGAGCTGCTCTGGGGGCTTTTCGTTTTCGCAAGCCGGATCGCGAGTGGGCCGACGGACCGGGCGCCAGTCGGTACCCTGTCGAGCCGGCGTCCGCGCTTCGGTGCCCATGCCTCCTGCCGTTTGCACCTTTGAGCCGTAGGCATCCCGACGGTTCGAGGTCAGCGATGAGGAACTTCATGACGGGGCTGTGCGCGGCGGCGCTGATGCTGGCGCTGCCCGCGGTGGCCCAGACTTCCGGGGGAGGGGCGGGCGCAGGCGCTTCCGGCG
>JADGHL010000179.1 GCA_019686135.1 Myxococcaceae bacterium
GCCCCGACTCATCGTCGGGGATCACGTTTTTCGCCAATGCTCTTTTGCGGCATTTGCTCAATGCTTCAACGGAGCCCCGACTCATCGTCGGGGATCACAGCCCCAGAAAAAACCTCAGGAGCTGCACCAGGATAGCCGCCGCCTTGCGAGCGGTCCACGCCGATCCCCCCGCTCCATCCTCTCCCCCGGACGGTCGATCGGCCCAATCTGCCGAGATCACTCGCCAATCTGCCTGCGAGCGGGTAGGCGGGCCCGTCCACCACCTCACCGCTCGCAGCCCGATATTCCGTTATCAATGAACCCTCCCTCATACTATCAACGTCACCTCCCCCTCCACATACGGGCGGCCCAGGCTCTCGAACACCTCCCCGCCGCGCCCTTCCGCCGGCCCGAGGTCTATCAATAGAACCTGGTCCGCATCCGCGTTGATGACTTTCAACAACTCCATCTTCAGCTGCGCCACCTGCATCCGGCTCAGGTCACATCGGAACACTGAGAGCTGCAGGTGGTCCCCATAGTCTTTCATCAGCTTGAAGACCTTCCGCAGCCGCTTCGGGTCTGAGATGTCATAGGTGACCAGGTATCGCTGACGCATGACTATCGCGTCCTCAGCTCCGGGTACTCGGGGATCTCGCCCAGCAGATGACGCGCGAGCAGCCGTGCCTGGATCTCGATCACCCTCCGGTAGGACACCCGGTAGCCGAAGACCGGGTGCGTCACCTCCTCGCGGAGCCGCCGTTCCCAGGCGCGGATCACTTCGCGCCGGGCCTCGTCTCTCAGCGCCACGCCGAGCGTGCTGCGCACGAAATCTCTTCCTCTCACCACGCCGGTGTTGATCGCCGTAATCACCGTGGAGTCTGCGAGCAGAGGCCGCAGCTCCTCCATCACATCCAGCGCCAGCGCCGGCCGGCCGAACCGCGGCCGGTGGTAGAAGCCGAGCAACGGATCGAACCCGGTGATCTTCAGCGCCACCGCCACCTCGCGCGCGAGCAGCGCATAGACAAACGACAGCAGCGCGTTCACCGGATCCTTCGGCGGGCGGCGCGTGCGGCACGAAAAGTCGAACTCCATCCCCGAACGAGCCGGCTCGCGGATCATCCCCGCGAACTCGCGGAAGTAGACGCGGGCCGCGTTCCCCTCCACCCCGAGCAACGCTTCCGCGGACGCTGCCTGCTCGCACGCCTCGGCCATCGCCGAAAGCTCGCGGAGCCCAGCCTCCGGGACACGCTCGTGGTTGCGGCGCAGCAGCGTCCGGCAGTTGAGGATCTTCGCGCGCACCAGCCGCTTGGAAAGGCGCAGCGAGGTGGCCTCGTCCTCCGCAGCCCGAAACTGCGCGCGGCGGAGCTCCACGTTCCCGTGCCCCAGCCCCTCGCTCAGCCCCACCAGCCACCCGCCGTGGGTCATCCAGCAGATCGGCACGTTCCGGCCCATGAGCTCGCGAGCCGCCTGCGCCGACACCTGCACGTTGCCCATCAGCACGACCTGCGAGACATCGAGCAGTCGCGTCCGCGCGAGCTCCTGGCGATCCCTCCCCGTCACGACCAGCACCTCGCCGCTGATCCCCACCTTCGCGCCCTGTTCGCTCACATAGAGCGGCCGCGCATCGTCCCGGGACGGCACGAAGTGACGCACCGGACGCTCCTCTCCGTGCGCAGAATCGGCGATGGCGTTGACCTCGTCGGGCAGGCAGATCGCGTGGAGCGAACAACCCTCGCACTTCGGGCTCGCCTTCAGCGGCGGCGGGATGCGCCCGGCGAGCGCCGTCGCCCGCGCGTCGCGGATTACCTGCCGCGTCCGCTCGACGAGCAGGTCGTCGAAGGGCACCGGCACGCGCGTCTTCGACTCTGCGAAGTAGAGGATGCCGCGGTCGCAGGTGTAGCCGTGCTCGCGCAGGAGCAGCCCATACGCGCAGAGCTGGATCCGCTCCGGCTCCCACGACCGCTGGGCGTTCTCCGGCGGCCGTCCGCGCTTGTAGTCGACCGGCTCGACCCGCCCGCCCTCGCCGTCGACCAGGTCAATCTTCGCGCTGATGCCGAGCTGCGCCGACGACAGCTCTACCGCGCGCGCGGTGAACGGGCGGTCCTCCTCCGGTGAAGGGACCTGCCCACCTTTGACATCGACCCGTCGGTGCGCGAGCCGCCCCTCCACCGTGAAGGCATTGTCCTCGAACTCCTGCTCGACGTGCTCCAGGTAGAACAGGCGCGGGCAGTAGGCGAACTCGTTGAGCATCCGGACCGGCAGCAGGGACTCCGCTCCGGCGGGCTCGTCGGCGCTCCAGCGCATGGGACCTCCTCGACATCCGGCCCGAGGAGGAGCGTCCAGCCGATCTGTGCCAGCGGGGGACACAGGTCCGGACACGGAGAGCGTCGGAGCTTCGGGGTCCATTCGGCCGCGAACACGTTCGGCGAACCAACCGGTAGCCGAAGACCGGGTGGGTCACCTCCTCGGAGCCGCCGTTTCCACGCTCGGATCACCTTGTCGCCGCTCCGGGACGGTGACCGGGCCGGTGCTCGGGCTCACTCCGCCGCGAACACGCCCATTCCGCGAAACCGTCCGGAGCCGATCGCCAGCGGCCCTGCGACCTCTCGCGCGAACCTCACACGCACGTGGTAGTGCGGCCCGACGACCTTGTCCGGCGGCAGGTAGCGCGCCGCGAGCTCCGTGCCCACCCGGAACCCCACTCTCCGCCACTCGAGCGTCTGGATGGACTCGAGAACCTCGCGCTCGAAGCCGGCGTGCGCGAATGCGTTCCGCAGCAGCTTCTCAGCCTTCTTCCGCGACCCATCGTCGTACCCCGGCAGCACGACCGGGGTGACGGTCGACCATCGCGTGCTCGCGGCGGTGTACCGCTTCAGTACCCAGTCCTGATCCGGCAATGGTTCGAGCGCCGCGACCACGCGCCCCCTCCACTCGAGCTCGCGTCCGGAAAGGTGCGCCTTCAGCCACTCGAGAGCTGCTTCCAGCCCCGCCTGGCCCACCACGGCGACTCGCGCGATCCCCTCGACGTGTTCATGCACGCCGTTCCGGCCTTTGCGTGGGCTGATCGTGGGCAACGGCAGGAAGGACAACCGCGGGGTCGATGGCCCCATCCGGACGCCCTCTTCCGGGTGCCCGTGAATCAGAGTCTTCGTGGGTCCGAACGGCCAGCCTTCTGCCACCTCCGCCACCGCGTGTCGCAACCAGGCCGCCACGTCCCGCGTCCGCGTCACAGGGTCCAGCGACAACCGGTCGCCGGTCGTCGGCTGGACCACCCGGAAGGCGATGTACGGTCGCGGCATCGGATCGGTTGCCCGTGCATAGGAAACCGTGGCGAACGCCGAGAGCGGAGTCACGGGCCGGAAGGTATCCCCCTCGAGCCGAGTGAGGAAGAGCCGGTGCCGTTCCTCCAGCGCAGCAAGGGTCCCGGGAATGGGTATGCGTAACAGCCGACCGCCGTGACGGACGGGCAACCAACGCTCACCCGCCAGGCCTGAGATGTCCGCATCGGCGTCCCCCGCAACGTGATCAATGCCCCACCCGACGTGGGTCAGCGAACGAGCCATGCGCTGGAGGGTCGGCAGCTGCGCGGCCACGTCCTCCGCGGTCTCGAAGAGGTAATGAACAGCGTCGTCCTCGAGCTTGACCGCATCGACGTCCTTCTCGGATCGATACTCCTCCAACTTGGCCTCGCGACCCGCACTCCATGCCCTGGCAACCTTGTCTCCGACGTTGTCAGGGACATAGCTGCGGTACGGGTTCGACACCGGCGCGGCCCGGGCGGCGACGATCTCGGGGGCTTCGAGCCGCTCGAGCCATTCGAGGGTTCGCGCCGCGCCACGCCTGCGCTCTTCATTGGGCTCCCGTCCCAGAGAGCAGGCGGCCAGCGCCTGGAAGAGCCGCAGTGGCGACGGTGGCCACTCGGGTGTTCCGTCTTCTCCCCGGCCGTGGCTGTACGGCTGGAGAAAGCGGATGCTCACACGAAACTTCGAGCTCACGCCCTGCTCCGCTTCGCCTTGCCCTTCTTCTCGCCGTCGCCCCCGGTCTCCCCCTTGGACTGCTCCTTGATGTCACGCTTCGCCCGCTCTGTGTCGAAGCTCACCTTCCGGGATTCGCCGACTCCGAAGTCCCGCGCCACCTGCTTCGCGTACGCGAGCGCCTGCTCATGCGTAACGGTGAACGGCTCGCGTTGCCCGGTCGGGTACACCTCCTCGATCCGCCGCGCGTCGTTGGGGTTCTCGAGCACGAGGCTGCAGCCCTGGCGGAGGTAACCGGAGACGTTGAAGGTAAACGCCGTCATCGCGAGCCCGAAGACGTAGCGGCGCAACGCCCGCGTCTGCTCTCTGTCGTTCCCCGCGGACAGCAGCCTCAGCGCCGCCAGGCTGAGCGTCGCCTCGCGCCGGATGCCACCCTTTGCGATAACCCCACCGGGTGAGCCGCTGGCGGGCACGTGGACGAACCCGCGTTCGGCGTAGGCCTTCTTCGTGGCCTTGTCCGAAGGCTCCTCCAGCAGATTCGTCGCCACGTACTCGGTCGCCGGCACGTACTGCGCGGAGCGCGTCAGCTTGCGCACGTCAAAGGCGCGGATGGTCGAAGACACCACCCGTGGCGACTTCGCCTGGGTGTCGCGGGAGTCCCAGACGCCGAACACGAGCGAGGTCGGCGCGATCTTCGCCAGGGGTGTTGCGTTGCCCTTGAGGAGCTCCCTGAAGGCCTGCTGCAGCGTCTCCTGCAACTCGGAGCACCGAACGATGGCATCGCCCGCGCGGTGTCCGGCTTCGAGCAGGCTGATCTCACGCTCTCCCGCGGTGATCGTCACCTGCGGGACGAGGTCCCGGTATGGCTCACGGCCGAAGATCGGTTCGATCCGGTTCGCCTGCGATCCGACGCTGTCGATGAGGCAGACGTTGGAGCCGTTCAGATCTCCGTCGATGTTGTATCCGCCCGGGAATCCGTCCCCTGCGGCGTAGGTCGGCGGGAAGAGGACACCATCCGGTCCTTCGACCGGGACGAGCCGCTCACGCAGCACGAGCGCCGCGGGTCCGGTGTCTTCGAGATAGCGATCGAACTTCTGGACATCAGCCATGGGTCACTTTCCTTCCTTGAGTTGAACGGCAGGTCGAAAGGCCTTGTGCTTCTTCTGACTGGTGCGGAACCAGTTCTCGAACCGAAAGGCCCGAACTCCCGGCAGACGAACGGCGCCACAGCTGATCGCCCCGGCAACGCTCAGTGGGACCGGCTCCGGCCAGACGAAGTAGTCGAGGATCCGCCGGTGCTCGGTGGCGGCGGGCCTGAATCGCTGGAGCCCCACCAGGCACAGCGCTTCGACTGCCGGGAACGCCGTGGTGGTCAGGTCGAGATCGTTGGGCGAGAAGCCGATGTCGCGGGAGTGCGCGTTCGGGGCCCGACGCGCGTCGAAGTAGAAGGGTTCCACCTTCTTCTTGGGCTCCTCCGGGTCGTAGACGATGCACCCTTCCTCGAAGAGCCCTTCGTGATGAAAGCGCCGGTCGCGGAGCGCAGCGATCATCGCCTGCGCGATGCGCGGGCCGCTCATGGTGCCCGCCCAGACCTTGAGCTCGCGCCCGCCGGTCGACTCATCCTTCCACCAGTCGATGAGAAGGTTGAACGGTTTGGGGAAATGGATCGGCGACTCCTTGTCGTCTTCGTCGCTCAACTGGATCCAGCGACAGCTGGTCCATGCATCGAGCAACTCCGAGAGCGAGCACGCGGCCTCGACGTGAAAGTGCGTGGCGCTGAACCAGGCCCTCGCGTCGCCGCACAGCCGGGCCGACAGCTCGAAGAGCCCGCAGGAGGCAAAGTACTGGCCCGGGTTGGAGGCGTCGATCCTGACCTTGAAACTCACGGCATCTCCTCCTGGGTCTGCGGCAGCCGGGCGCTCGCGGCGTAGTCCGCTGCGCGCACCAGCGATTCGAGGTAGGCGAGGCCCCAGCGGCCGTATCGCTTCTGCAGCCGCCCGAAGCGGTTGATCACCTCCGTCCCCAGCGCGCCCATGTCGACGGATCGCCGCTCGGGATCGAACAGCTCCTCCTTCGGGAAGTGCGGGCGCGCTCGTCCGTGGTGCGCGGCGATGAGGTGGAGGGCGAGATCCCGCGCCTCGTCGTCGAGCTCAGCGAGGAGAGGCTCTTCACGGGCGTCGATGATCGACGCGAGCTCATGGCGGAAGTTGCTCACCGGGCCGACGCGCGCGCCCGGGCCGGCCTTCGCCAACGTGCGCGTGGAGTCGAAGTTGCCGATCCCGCGCTGCCAGACACGACGGCGCTTACCCAAATCGTGCAGCCTCGCCGCGACCACCACAGCCTTCTTCAATGAAGGAGGAAGGGAGAGCCTGGAGACGATCCTTTCGGCCTCGCGTTCGACGTCGGAGAGGTGCACGTCCAGAAGGACGGCCTTCCGCGCGGTGAGGGATCCCTCCGTGTCCGCAGTTCCGGGCAGTTCGTACCAGGACCACAGCCGCGCACCGGACTCCTGCGCCGCCTCCTCCTCATCGGCGTCCGCCTCTTCCTCGGAGCGAAGAACGATTCGCCGGATCAGCCGCATCTCGGCCGGCGGGGTGGCGTCGTCGAACAGGCGCACGCGGAGCCTGCGGCCGCCGTCGCCCAACCACTCGTCGGCGACGTCGCCCGGTCCGGTGGCATCACCTTCCGCCCCGGCGCTGGTGAGGAATCCCATCACCGGGCGGATGCGATCCGGAGGAAGGATGATCGTCGCGTCGGCGAGCTCCCGCTCCAGCTCCTTGCGATCGCCTCGCGCGATGCGCTCCAACGTCCAGTCCGTCTCCACCGCGCCCGTTTCCTTCACAATCCAGAGGGGCGTGCTCTTCAGCTCCTCGCTCGCGGCCAGCTCGGCGAGCGTGTTGATGATGCGGCTCGTCGTGTCCGTGAGGACTTCGTGCGGTTTCAGCGGGTAGTCTTCGAGCAGCTCTTCGGCCCCACCGCGGCCCAGATCCTTCCCGGCGAGGAGGCCCACCTCGTCACGCCACGCCACCTGGGTCGTCGGTGGCTCCCATCTGCTCACGCCGTGCAGGTAATCCGCGAGCGGCGGGCGACCCGGCATCGGCGCTGGGATTGAGGTCATCGCCCAGGCATCGAAGAGCACGTCGGTCGTGGGCAGGAGATCGGGTCTGGGTGCGAAGGCAGCGACCCGCTTCTCTCGATCGAGCCGCGAGAGCGCGGCCGGAGAGGCGTCCCCCTTCAAGGCCTCCAGCAGCGTCAGCGTGGCGAGCCGCGCGGCCTCGAGCTTGTCCTCCGGATCGAGCGCGCTCGAAGGGGGATGAAAGACGTGCGCCTCACTGTCCGTCCTGGCCCCGAACCGGTTCAGCCGCCCAAACCGCTGCGCCATCGAATCGAAGGTGGAGAGATCGCTGATGAGGTGATCGGCCGAGAGGTTGACGCCGACTTCCCCGGCGCTGGTGCAGATCAGAAACGCGGGCCCATCGTGTGTCCGAGCCGACTCCTCCGTGCCGGGCAGGAACCTACGGAACACAGGGTCAGCGGCGACCAGCCGTTCGCGCTCGAACCCACGCATCGTTCCGGTGAGCGCGACCACGGGAACGCCCGCCTTCTGGAGCCCCGCGATCGCCTGGTGAACGGCCTCCACCGAGTTGAAGAAGAGCACGACGTTGTCGGTTGAGTTCCGCCATGAGAGGGCCTGCTCGACGGCCGCCGGCACGAGCGACTTTTCTTCGATCGGGTGGAGCGAGAGTGCTTTCCGCGCACCGAGGCGCTTGGACACCACGGGGTGGCGTGCGTCTTCAGGGCCGAGCTGAAAGCCGTCCGAACCCGAGCGTGACGTCGCGGTGAGGGCCATCGTCCGAAGCGGCCACGGATCGCCACACCGCCGCTGCTCTTCCTCGATGCGTTCGATCAACGCCTGAAACGCCGGTTCGAGGTGCGCTTCGTCGTGAACCAGGAGCGCGTCCTGCCCGAGGAAGCCGGCGTGCAGCGGTCTGGTCTTGAAGCCGATGCGGTAGCCGCCGAACAGCAGCCGGCTGCCGACCATATCCACGGTCCCGCAGATGACCGCGGGCTGGGAGGGATCCGCTGACCACGCCCGGTTGTCGGCCATCTGACCCCGAAGCGTCGAGATGGCCAGCCCATCGTGGATGCCGGCGGCTTCGAGGTTCTCTCTCAGCCGGCTCACCTCGGTCGAGGTCTGATCGACCACGGTGCGCCGGTTGACGACGTAGACAAGGCGGCGCGGGAGCTGCGCACCGGCGGCGCGGGCTGCCAGCCAAATCGCAATGACCGAGGTCTTCCCAAGCCCGGTGGGAATGTCACACGCGGCAGGAATCTCGCCCGCAAGGAACCGCGAGAAGAGGGCCTCCTGCCAGGGCAACGGCGAATGCCCGGTCAGGGCGCTGAAGGTCTTCGAGAAGTTGAATGACACCGCTCCTCCATCTGGACGGCCAACCTTCATGTGCGCAGGCTGGCAGGGACCTGTGTCAGGACGGGTCGCAACTGCGTCCCGCCTTCAAAAAAAAAGAAGGCGCCCCGGGTCGTCGTGACCACCGCCAAAAGCGGCGCGCCCGGATCAGCGCCTCACCTGTCGCGTGTGCCCCCCCATTTCGGTCCGAATCGTCACGCCACGCCTCACTTACGCTGAGTGAGGCGACCGTAACGACCGCTTTACGACATGGTTGTGTCCCGTCAAGTGGTGTTCGAGCTCACGCCATCGTGTGAGTGCTTCAGGCTGACTTCTTGATAACCGGCTTCGGGTTCATCGCTTCGAGTGC
>JADGHL010000180.1 GCA_019686135.1 Myxococcaceae bacterium
CGCCGGGCGCCGCGATGACGCCGGGCGCCGCGATGACGCCGGGCGCCGCGATGACGCCGGGCGCCGCGATGACGCCGGGCGCTGCGATGACGCCGGGCGCCGCGATGACGTCGGGCGCCGCGATGCCGTCGGGCGCCGCGATGACGTCGGGCGCCGCGATGAGCACGGGCGCGCAGATGCAGGCGCCCACGGCGCCCGTCGGCGAGGAGCCTCGTTTCGTTGCCCGGAGCTCCGGACCTGCCGTCAGCCCTGCGCGTCCTTCCGCCCAGGCCTCGGATCCGTCGGACGATCTCGCTGCGGCCGGTCTCCGGAAGTCCGGCGGCGCCGGGAAGTGGATCCTCCTTGTGCTGCTGCTCTGCGCGCTCGGAGGCGGCGGTTACTACGGCTACCTCCAGGGCTGGCTTCCACTGAACGCGCTGAAGGAAGGCAACCCGACCGAAGAGTCCGGGGCCACGGGCGCCACTTCCGCCACCGGCCCCGTCGCCGCCAGCGGTTCGGTTGCTCCCAGTGGCCCCGCGGCAGCCACGGGATCGGCCGTGGTCCCTCCGCCGGCCGTAGCGGTGACTCCCGATGCCGGGGCGCAGCCGGTGGCGGAGACGCCTGCGCACGCGGGCGCGCCGGTGGCAGCGAACACGGCATCGCCGAACGACGCTGGCATGCCCGTGGCGGTGAACACGGCATCGGCCCACGACGCCGGCACGCTGCCCGAGCCGCCGGTGGACGCCGGGGCCGCCGCCGAGGTCGTCAAGGAGGAGCACGAGGTCACGCGCCCGGCTTCCACGCACGCGCCGCGCCGGCTGGATTTCGACGCGTTGATCGCCCAGGGCGACCGGCTCCGGGAACGCGAGCGGCTGGAGGCGGCGCTGGACGCCTACGGCAAGGCCGCGGACCTGGCGCCCACCCGCGCCGAGCCCTACGCGGGCCGCGGGCTGGTGCTGCTCGACATGGGGCAGCGTTCGCAGGCGGAGGCCGCTTTTCGGCAAGCGCTCAAGCTCAATCCGCGCTATGCGGTCGCGGTGATGGGGCTGGCCGAGACGTACAGGGCCATGGGCCGTAAAGAGGATGCGATCAAGTACTACCAGCAGTACCTCGACATCCTTCCGAACGGCCCGGAGGCGGCGGTCGCGAAGTCAGCCATCCAGCGATTGAAGGAGTGATCTGACCCATGGCGGATTTCGAAAAGCCGTCCAACACCGAAGAGGAGTACTTCGCCCGCGAGGAGATCGAGAAGAAGCGGCGGCTCGCGCTCAAGCAGGCCGAGGAGCTGGCGAAGGCGGAGAAGAAGAAGCTCAAAGAGCTTCACCACATGCACTGCCCGAAGTGCGGGATGAAGATGCAGGCGGTGAAGAAGGGGCCCATCGAGGTGGACAGCTGCTTCCACTGCGGCGGCATCTTCCTCGACAAGGGTGAGCTGGAGGCGCTGGTGAAGAACAAGCGCGAGGCGCACCCGGTGATGGAGGCGATCCTCAACTGGGTGAAGAAGTAGCCATGGCGCTGACGCTGGAACAGGTGCGGCACGTCGCCGCTCTGGCCCGGCTCGCGCTGACGCCCGATGAGGAGCGCGCCTGTCAGCAGCAGCTGTCGGTGATCCTCGACGCGATGGAGGTGCTCTCCCGCGTGGACACCGAAGGCGTGGAGCCGACCACCAGCGCCACGTTCGCCGAAGGCGCGCTCCGCCCGGACGTGGTGCAGCCGTCGCTCGGCGCCGAAAAGGCGGTGGCGAACGCTCCCGCGAAGGCAGGCACCTCGTTCGCGGTCCCGAAAATCCTCGACTGAAGGAACGGCGATGGGCGAGCTGAGCGACCTCACCCTGCTCGAGAGCGCGAAGCGGCTGGCGGCCGGCGAGGTCTCCTCGGAGGAGCTGGTCCAGGCCTGCCTCGACCGCATCGCCACGGTGGATCCGAAGGTGCGCGCGTTCCTGCGCGTCGACGCCGAGGGCGCGCTCGCCGCGGCGAAGGCGTCGCACCAGCGGCGTCGGTCCGGAATCCCGCCGCTCAGCCCGTTGGACGGCGTGCCGATCGCGCTCAAGGACATCTTCTGCGAGGTGGGAAAGGAGACCACCGCCGGCTCGAAGATCCTCGAGGGCTTCATCGCGCCCTACGACGCCACCGTGGTCGCGCGGCTGAAGGCGGCGGGCGTGCCGTTGATCGGCCGGCTGAACCTGGACGAGTTCGCGATGGGCTCCTCCACCGAGCACTCGGCCTTCTTCCCCACGCGCAACCCCTGGGACCTAACGCGGTCGCCGGGCGGATCTTCCGGCGGTTCGTCCGCGGCGGTGGCGGCGAGGATGGTGGCGGGCGCGCTCGGCACCGACACCGGCGGGTCGATCCGGCAGCCGGCCGCGCTGTGCAACCTCGTGGGCCTCAAGCCGACCTGGGGCCGCGTGTCGCGCTACGGGGTGATCGCCTACGCGTCGTCGCTCGATCAGGTCGGGCCGCTTTCGCGCACCGTGGCCGACGCCGCTGCGCTCCTGCAAATCATCGCCGGGCACGATCCACGCGATTCGACCTCCGCGAACCTCGAGGTCCCGTCCTTCTCCGCCTCGCTGGAGGACGGGGTGAAGGGGCTCCGGCTCGGGGTCCCGAAGGAGTACTTCGTCGACGGGATGGACCCGGAGGTGCGCGCGGCGGTGGAGGCGGCCATCGACGCGTACCGCGGGATGGGGGCGGAGATCGTCGACGTGTCGCTGCCGCACACCCGTTACGCGCTCGCGGCGTACTACCTGATCGCCCCCGCCGAGGCGTCGTCCAACCTCGCCCGCTACGACGGCGTCCGCTTCGGACTCCGCTCCGAACGCGCGCACACGCTCGGCGATCTGTACGCCCACACGCGCGCGGAGGGCTTCGGCGCCGAGGTGAAGCGGCGGATCATGCTTGGGACCTGGGCGCTGTCGGCCGGGTACTACGACGCGTACTACTTGAAGGCGCAGAAGGTGCGGACCCTGGTGCGGCGCGACTTCGAGGAGGCGTTCCGGCAGGTGGACGCGCTCATCTCGCCTACCTCGCCCGTGCCCGCCTTCGAGCTGGGCGCCAAAGCGGAGGACCCGCTGGCGATGTACCTGCTCGATGTCTTGACGTTGCCGTGCAACCTGGCCGGGCTGCCCGGGGTGAGCGTGCCCTGCGGCTTTACCCGCGGCGGGCTGCCGATCGGCCTGCAGATCCTCGGGCGCCCGTGGGACGAGGCCGGGATCCTGCGGATCGCCCGCGCCTTCGAGCGCGAGCACGACTTCTCTCAGAGGGCGCCGGTGCTGACATGAGCGTGGCGGACTTCCAGGCGGTGATCGGCCTCGAGGTGCACGCGCAGCTGCTCACTGCGACGAAGATCTTCTGCGGCTGCGCCACGGCGTTCGGCGCCGAGCCCAACGCGTACACCTGCCCGGTGTGCCTGGGGATGCCCGGCGCGCTCCCGGTGCTCAACGAGAAGGTGGTGGAGTTTGCCGTGCGCACGGGGCTGGCGCTCGGTTGCGAGATCCGCGAGACGAGCGTCTGGGCGCGGAAGAACTACTTCTATCCGGATCTCCCCAAGGGCTATCAGATCTCCCAGTACGACCTGCCGATCTGCGAGCACGGGCGGATCACCATCGACACGCCCGAGGGCGAGAAGACGATTCGCGTCCGCCGCATCCACATGGAGGAGGACGCGGGCAAGAACGTCCACGACGCGGCGGCAGGGCTGACGCGCGTGGACCTCAACCGCGCCGGCGTGCCGCTCCTCGAGATCGTCAGCGAGCCGGACCTGCGCACCGCGGAAGAAGCGGCCGAGTACCTCAAGCAGCTGCGCGACATCCTCGTGTACCTCGGGGTGAACGACGGGAACCTCGAGGAGGGCTCTTTCCGCTGCGACGCGAACGTCTCGGTGATGCGCCGGGGCACGAGCGACTTCGGCACGCGCACCGAGCTGAAGAACCTCAACTCCTTCCGCTTCATCCGCCAGGCGATCGACTACGAGATCGCCCGGCAGGTGGAGGTGATCGAAAGCGGCGGCGCGGTGGTGCAGGAGACGCGGCTGTACGATCCGGACCGCGGCGAGACGCGGCCGATGCGCTCGAAGGAGGAGGCGCACGACTACCGCTACTTTCCGGATCCGGATCTCCCGCCGCTGCGGCTGTCGCGCGCGTTCATCGAGCAGGTGCGCAGTACGCTCCCCGAGCTCCCGCGCGCGAAGCAGGCGCGCTTCGTGGCCGAGCTGGCCCTGCCCGCGTACGACGCCCGGGTGCTCACCGCCGACCGCGCGCTGGCCGAGTACTTCGAGGCCTGCGTGTCCGTGTACGCGGGCGATCGCAAAAAGCTGGCGAACTGGTTCATGGGCGAGGTGGCGCGGCTGATGAACGAGCGCGGCGTCTCCGTCTCCGACGTCCGGGAGAAGATCCCGCCTGCGCATTTCGCCGCGCTGCTCGGCGAGATCGACAAGGGCGCCATCTCGAACAACGCCGCGAAGGAGGTCTTCTCCGAGATGTTCCGGACCGGCCGCGAGCCGCTGGGGATCATCTCGGAGAAGGGGCTAGCGCAGATCAGCGACCTGGGCGCGATCGAGCAGGCGGTGGACGAGATCCTGGCGAAGAACGCCGACTCGGTGGCCAGCTACCGCGCCGGGAACCAGAAGCTGCTCGGCTTTTTCGTCGGTCAGGTGATGAAGGCGATGAAGGGCAAGGGCAACCCGCAGCGGGTCAACGAGGTGCTGCGGAAGAAGCTCGGCGGGCAGGGATAGCCGGGCGCTTATTGGATGAGCCCGATCTCCCTCAGCCGCTGGCGCAGGAACTGGTCCGCGGTGATCTCCGGGTACCGGGCCGGGTTGTCCTTCGTCTCGGTCACCGGCAGCGGCTTGAGCGAACACTCCGGGTAGGGGTGGACGAAGAACGGCATCGAGTAGCGGGTGACGTCCTCTTCGGGCGTCCGCGGGTTGACCACGCGGTGGGTGGTGGAGGGGATCACGTCGTTGGTGACGCGCTGGAGCATGTCGCCCGAGTCGACGACGATCTGCCCCGGCTTCGTGTCCACCGCGATCCACTCTCCGTCGCGCGTGAGGATCTCCAGCCCGCTGGCAGTGGCCTCGCATAGAAGGGTGATGAGGTTGATGTCCTCGTGCTCGGCGGCGCGCACCGCGCCCGGTTCGAACTGCGATCCCAATGGCGGGTAGTGGATGCAGCGGAGGATCGAGTTCCCGTCCTCGGCCATCTCGGCGAAGGTCTCCTGCGGCACGCCGAACCAGTCCGCCAGCGCGCGCAGCATCACCTTCGCGGCGGCGTCCAGCGCGTCGAAGAGCGCCAGCGTGTTCTCCTTGAAGGTCTCCACCTCGGTGGGCCAGATGTTGTGGCCGTAGGCGGACAGGTGCTTGTGCCCGGGCGGGAGCTCGCGGCCGACGTGCCAGAACTCCTTCAGGTCGCCGATCGTGCGGTTCTTCGCGTGTTCCTTGCCGAAGCCCGTGTAGCCGCGCTGGCCGCCGCCGCCTTCGACCTCGTACTTCTTCTTCACCTTCACCGGCAGGGCGAAGAAGCGGGCCACGTCCGCATAGGTCCGGCGGATCAGATCGGAATCGACTCCGTGCCCTTCCACCGAGACGAAGCCGAACTCGCGCAGGCCCTCGCCGAAGGTGCGGACGAAGGCCTCTCGTTCGCGGGCGGTGCCGTGCCTGTAGTCCGAGAGGTTGACCAGAGGAACGCGTCGCTGGCTCATGCGCAGCAGACTCTAAAGGAGGGGCCGCGCCAAGGTAAGAAGACGTTTCATGGTGACGAGCTCGCTGTTCCACCTCGCGGCGCGCTTCTACGGGTGGATGACCGCGCAGAAGACCTGGCGCGACCACTGCCAGAAGCTGGTGGAGGGCATTCCCACCGATCGCCCTTTACGGATCGTCGATCTCGGGTGTGGCCCCGGCGTCTCCACCTTCGAGATCGCCCGCGTGAGGCCGGCGCACGACACCATCTGCGGCCTCGACTTCGCTCGGGGGATGCTGGAGGAGGCGAAGCGGCGCGCGCGCGATCCGGAAAACCGTGACCTGCCCGCCGGGCGGATCACCTGGCTCCGGGGTGATGCCGGCCGGCTGCCGTTCCGGGACGGCAGCATCGACGTGCTCACCGGCCACAGCTTCCTCTACCTGTTGCCCGATCGGGCGGCCGCCCTCAGAGAGTGCCGCCGAGTGCTCCGGCCGGGAGGCCGCCTCGTGCTGATGGAGCCGAACCGCACTCCGTCCATCCGCAAGGCGCTCCGGGTCAGCCGCAACCCGCCCTTCCTATTGTCGATGATTCTCTGGCGGCCCTTCAGCCGGCTGTACGGCCGCTTTACGCCCGAAGCGCTGGCAGAAATCCTGGACGCCGCCGGTTTCAAGGAAGCACGCGCGGAGGAGACGCTCGCCGGGATGGGCCTGCTGGCGCGTGCGATCGTTCCATAGCTTGACTCACCCGGGCACATCCCGTAGATCGGCCCCCCTTTTCCGGCGCCCCCCTGGGCGAAAGTCGCGACATCGCGCCGGGTTGAACGAGGTCTTCAGATGTACGCAGTGATTCGGACCGGTGGAAAGCAGTACCGCGTGTCGGAGGGCGACGTCCTCCGGATCGAGAAGCTGCCGGGTGAGGTGGGCAGCGAGGTGACCTTCAACGAGGTCCTGATGATCTCCTCCGGTGGCGACCAAGTGAAGGTCGGGCAGCCGCTGGTGAGCGGCGGCAAGGTCGTCGGCAAGATCCTCGCGCAGGACAAGCACCGCAAGGTGCTGCACTTCCGCAAGGAGAAGGAAGGCTGGACTCGGCGCCGCGGTCACCGTCAGCCGTACACCGAGGTGAAGGTCACCTCGATCGCGGGCTAACCGCAGCACACCTTCAGAGGTACACGCAGATGGCACACAAAAAAGGTCAGGGCTCTTCGCGCAACGGGCGCGACTCCAATGCGCAGCGCCGCGGGGTGAAGGTGTTCGGCGGGCAGAAGATCACTGCGGGCAGCATCATCGTGCGGCAGCTCGGCACCACCATCCACCCCGGCACGAACGTGCGGCTGGGGCGCGACTACACGCTGTATGCGACCACCGACGGCGTGGTGAAGTTCGAGCGGTACGGGCGGGACCGGAAGAAGGTCTCGGTCTACCCGGTCACGGCGCAGGCCTGAGCAGACGCCCCACGCGTTCCCATGCGGGGCTCGGGTCCTTGGCCCGGGCCCCGTTGCTTTTGCGGGTCAAGCGATGAAATTCGTCGATCAGGTACGCATCACCGTGAAGGCAGGCGACGGCGGCAACGGCGCGGTCGCCTTCCGGCGCGAGAAGTACGTCGAGAAGGGCGGGCCGTCGGGCGGTGACGGCGGGGATGGCGGTTCGGTGATCTTCGTCGCCGATCGGAACCTGACCACCCTTCTGGACTACCGCTACCAGCGGCTGCACAAGGCGAAGAACGGCGAGCACGGGATGGGCAACGACATGAACGGTCGTGCCGCGCCCGATCTCGTGTTGCGCGTCCCGGTGGGCACGCTGATCCGCGACGAGCAGACCGGGGAGACGATCGCCGACCTGGACCACGACGGACAGCAGGTGGTGGTGGCGCAGGGTGGGCGAGGCGGACTCGGGAACATGAACTTCGCCACCTCCACGCGGCAGGCGCCCCGGTTCGCGCAGGACGGCACGCCGGGGCAGCAGCGCGATCTCGTGCTGGAGCTGAAGCTTCTGGCCGACGTGGGGCTCCTGGGTTTCCCGAACGCCGGCAAGAGCACGCTGATCGCGAAGGTGTCGCGGGCGCGTCCGAAGGTGGCCGACTACCCGTTCACGACGCTCGTGCCGAACCTCGGACTCGTGCCGTACCGCGACGAGCGCTCGTTCGTGATGGCGGACGTGCCCGGGATCATCGAGGGCGCGGCGGAGGGGGCGGGGCTGGGGCACCGGTTCTTGCGGCACGTGGAGCGCTGCAAGGTGCTGGTGCACGTCATCGACATGGTCGCCGCCGGAGAGGATCGCGACCCGTTGCGCGACTTCGACGTCCTCAACCGCGAGCTCGAGAAGTACAGCCCGGAGCTCGCGCGGAAGAAGCAGATCGTCGCCGCGAACAAGATGGACGTTACCGAGGCGCAGGAGAAGTTCCCGATCCTCGTCGAGTTCATGAAGG
The DNA here is from genome assembly GCA_019686135.1 of Myxococcaceae bacterium. Taxonomy (GTDB): domain Bacteria; phylum Myxococcota; class Myxococcia; order Myxococcales; family Myxococcaceae; genus JADGHL01. The sequence continues at coordinate 8,075 of JADGHL010000180.1, forward strand.
AGCGCGGGATCACCGTCTATCCGATCTCTGCCCTCACCGGCGAAGGCGTCCAGGCGCTCCTCGATGCCGTGGCGCGTGAGCTCTTCGGCGCACCGGAGCGGCGTGGAAAGAGCAGGGCGGTCGAGGCTTCGGCGGCGGGTGGCGGAGATTCCGCGGCTGTCGTGGGTCGTCGGTCGTCGGTCGTGGGTGACGCTGCGGGGTCGGCAGACGACACGGACCAGGCGTCGGCCCCGGCTGCGCCCGCAACGCCCCGGGCTTCGACCGAAAAGGCGCAGCGCTCGACGGTGAAGAAGTCGGCGAACACCCAGGCTGCGGATAAGCCCGCGCCGGCGAAGAGCGGCACGACGGCGAGAAAGCCCGCAACGAGGAAGAAGGCCTCGCCGGCCAGGGCGAGCGCGGTGAGCAGAGCCGCGCCGGCGACGAGCGGCACGAAGGCGGACAAGCCCGCAACGACGAAGAAGGCCGCGGCGGCGAAGGGATTTGCGGCGCGCAGAGCTGCGACCGCGAAGACCGGCACGACCGTGAACAAGGCTGCAACGACGAAGAAGGCCGCAACGGCAAAGAGCGGCGCGACCGTGAGTAAGGCCGGAGCCACGAAGAAGGCCGCGG
>JADGHL010000051.1 GCA_019686135.1 Myxococcaceae bacterium
GGATCGAGGACGCCTTCGAGAAGCTGCCCATCCACTGGATGTGGTGGCCGGCGCTGGGCGGGGTCGCGGTGGGGCTGGTGGGGCTGGTCTCACCGTCCACGCTCGGCGTGGGCTACGACAACGTCGCGGCCATCCTCAATGGCGAAAAGCTCGGCGCCGCGCTGGCGTTCTTCGCGGTGATGAAGTTCGTCTCCTGGTCGATCTCGCTGGGCAGCGGGACCTCGGGCGGAACGCTGGCGCCGTTGCTCACCATCGGCGGCGGCGCAGGGGCGCTCCTGGGCGCGGGCCTGCACGCCCTCTTCCCGCACGCGGCGATCGACCCGCGGGTGGCGGCGCTGGTGGGGATGGCCGCGCTGTTCGGCGGCGCCTCGCGCGCGATGATGGCCTCGGTGGTGTTCGCCTTCGAGGTGACGCTGCAGCCGCTGGGCCTTCTGCCGCTTCTGGCCGGGTGCGCGGCGTCGTACCTGGTGTCCGCACGGATGATGCGGCACTCCATCATGACCGAGAAGATCGCCCGGCGCGGGGTGCGGGTGCCGAGCGAGTACGCGGCGGACTACCTCGACCGGGTGCTGGTGCGGGACGTCATCAAGGGTGAGCTGGTGACGCTGGTGAGCGACCGCACCGTGAAGGAGGTCCGCGCGTGGATGGCCGCGCGCGCGCCCGGGTCGTCACACCAGGGCTTCCCCATTCTGAACGCGGAGGGCCGGGCGATCGGCGTGTTGACGCGACGGGATCTGCTGAACCCGGACGTGCCGGAGGACGCGACGCTGGGTGCGCTGGTGAAGCGGACGCCGCTCATCGTCTTCGCCGACAACTCCCTGCGCGAAGCGGCCGACCACATGGTGCGCGGCGGCGTGGGGCGGCTGCTGGTGGTCGATCCATCGGACGCCACCCGCCCCATCGGCATCATCACTCGGAGCGATCTGCTCAACGCCCACCGCAACCGGCTCACCTCCGACAGCGAGGCCACCGGCAAGATTCCGCTGCCGAGCCGCTCGCTGCTGCGCCGCCGGGCGTAGGCCGGGTGCCGGCCCCGGCCCAGTGGCGCGCTTAGAATGGCGACATGCACGCCACCGTCCTGTGGGCCGCGATCTCGCTGACGGCGCTTCCCGCCGAAGGGACGATCCAGCTGGCGCCCGGGACGGGAGACACCCTGCAGCAGAAGGGCATCGTCCGGGTGGCGGTGGCCAACCCGGACGTGGTGGAGGTGCAGTCGCCCGGCCCGGACGAGTTGCTCTTCACCGGCCGGCAGCCCGGCCGCACCACCATCACGCTCTGGTTCAAGGGCGGCCGGACCATCACCCGCACCGTGGTGGTCCGGGACGACTCCCCAAGCGACCTGGAACGGATGATCCACGAGACGGTGAACCCGGTGCTCGAGGTGAAGCAGGTCGGGGAGAAGACCATCGTCGACGGCACGCTCGACTCGATGGAGGAGCTCGACCGGCTCGAGAAGCTGATCGGTGACGATCCGGACGTCGTCATCCTCGCCCGAATGAACCCGGCCGCGCTCCCGGTGCTGGCCCGGCGCATCACCGAGGCTCTGCACCAGAATGGCCTCCCAAACGCCCGGGCGGTGGCCGTGGGCGGACAGATCCTCCTTGAAGGCTCGGTGGCGGACGAGGCCGAACGCCAGAAGGCACAGCTGATCGCCGAAGCGTTCTATGCCGGCTGGCAGGGATCTGCGCCGTAAGCGTGCCGACGGTCAGCCCGCCGGGCGATTGCGCCGAAGTCCCCGTAACTCTTTGACATCCCAGTCAGAATGTCTAAGGTGCGCGCCCTCGGAGGGGTGCGCTCCACAGATGACCACGGTCGAGATCGTTTTTCTGGGCGTGTACTTCGGCGTCCTGTGCGTGCTGTCCGTGTACGGATCGCACCGCTACCGGATGGCGTATTTGTACTACCGGCACAAGTTCAAGCTGCCGACACCGGCGGGCAAGCTGACGTCGCTGCCGAAGGTCACCATCCAGCTGCCGATCTTCAACGAGATGTACGTGGTGGAGCGGCTGGTCGATTCCGTCTGCCGGATCGACTACCCACGCGAGCTGCTCGAGATCCAGGTGCTGGACGACTCCACCGACGAGACCTGCGCGATCGCTCGGGCCGTGGTGGAGCGGAACCGGCAGGCGGGCCACAACATCGTCTACCTGCACCGCACCAACCGCAAAGGGTTCAAGGCGGGCGCCCTGGAGAACGGGCTGAAGCACGCCCACGGCGAATTGGTGGCGGTGTTCGACGCGGACTTCGTGCCCCAGCCGGACTTCCTCCGCCGCACGGTGCCGTATTTCGCGGATCCGAAGGTGGGGATGGTGCAGGTCCGGTGGGGTCACCTGAACCGCGACTACTCGCTTTTGACCCAGGCACAATCGATCCTGCTCGACGGGCACTTCATCATCGAGCACACCGCGCGCAACCGCTGCGGGGCGTTCTTCAACTTCAACGGCACCGCGGGGATCTGGCGGCGGACGGCGATCGGCGACGGCGGCGGCTGGCAGCACGACACGCTGACCGAGGATCTCGACCTGTCGTACCGGACGCAGCTCAAGGGCTGGAAGTTCGTGTTCCTCCCGGACATCGTCGCGCCGGCGGAGCTGCCGGTCGACATGAACGCCTTCAAGAGCCAGCAGCACCGCTGGGCCAAGGGCTCCATCCAGACCGCGCGCAAGCTCTTGCCTACCATCCTCAAGAGCGATCAACCGGCGGTGGTGAAGCGGGAGGCGTTCTTCCACCTCACCAACAACATCGCCTACCTGTTGATGGTGCTGCTCTCGGTGATGATGCCGCTGAGCATGGTGGTCCGGTACAACCACGGGCTGTACGGCACCCTGTTCCTGGACCTGCCGTTCTTCATCACCGCCACCGCGTCGGTCGGCTTCTTCTACGTGGCCACGCAGCGGGAGCTGGGCATGAACTGGTGGCAGCGCGTGAAGTACCTGCCGTTCCTCATGGCGCTGGGCATCGGCCTTGCGGTGAACAACGCGCGGGCGGTGGTGGAGGCGCTGCTCAACCAGCAGTCGGCCTTCGCGCGGACGCCGAAGACCGGAGCGGAAGGCAAACAGGTGCGGCAGCCGATCAAGCGCACCTACCTGGGAGACAAGACGCTCGCGTCCCTGGTGGAGCTGGCCTTCGGGCTCTACTTCACCGGCGCGCTCTGGTTCGCGGTGGACCACGAGATCTGGACGTCCATCCCGTTCCTCCTCCTGTTCCAGACGGGCTTCCTCTACGTCGGGCTCTCCTCGCTTCTGCAGGGACGGCTACCCATCGGCGATCTCGTCATCCTCCGCCGTCCCACCACCCCGGCCATCGAACAGAGCGCCCAGCGCGCGGCGTAGCTTCCCAGCGCTTTAGCCCACCCGGCGGGCCGGCAGCGGCGACGACGTCCCGGGCAGAAGGTCCGCGCTGTCGCGCACCTCCGTGTCGTCGAGCGCGGCGAGGTCGAGGATCCGCTCCACCAGCTCGCCGAAGGACATGCCGCGGTGGGCGGCGATCTTCGGCAACAGGCTCATCGGCGTCATCCCGGGGAGCGTGTTCACCTCGAGGAGCTGATCGTTCTCGCTCTCGCTGGCGATGAGGTCCACCCGCGCATACCCGCGGCAGCCCAGCGCCTCGTACGCGGCCTGCGCCAGCGCCTCGATGTTCTGCACCCGCGTCGCCGACAACCGCGGCGGCAGGAAGTACTTCGCGCCGGTCTCGTACTTGGTCTGGTAATCGAAGGTCTCCGATCCGAAGGCCATCTCGCAGCTGCCCAGCACCTCGCCGCCGAGGATCCCCACGGTGATCTCCCGCCCCCGGATGAAGCGCTCCACCAGCGCCTCCCCGCCGTAGCGGCATGCGTTGGCCACCGCCGCGGGGAGCTCCGCCTCCGAGCGCACCACCGTGACGCCGACCGAGGAGCCGCCGCAGGCAGGCTTCACCACGCAAGGAAAGCCGAGGTCGCCGTGCAGCTCCAGCGCCCGCGCCTGGTCCTTCCGCCGCACCGGGTACCCGGCCGGCGTGGGCAGGTTGTGCAAGCGGAACAGCTTCTTGGCGAAGGTCTTGTTCATCGCCAGCGCCGACGCCATCACCCCCGACCCGGTGTACGGCAGCCCCATCACCTCGAGCAGCCCCTGCACCTTGCCGTCCTCTCCCATCCGCCCGTGCAGCGCGAGGAAGGCGACGTCCAGCTCGGTCGCGCGCAACGTCTGGTCCAGCCCGGGGCCGGCGAGCACGCGCGTCACCTGGTGCTCGTTCTTCTCCAGCGCCGCGGCGACCGCCTCGCCGGTCTTGATCGAGATCTCCTTCTCCTCGCCCCAACCACCCATCAGCACTCCGACGCGCTTGCCCATCGTGTCCAATCCTCCTCGCGAACGGGTCCAAAGCAGCCGCGATGCCAGCCCCCTGCACGCGACAGGCGTGTAGGAATCGGTCCACTTTCCGGAGGGATGGACGCGCGCCTGCTCGCGCCACGGCGCGGCCGGACGGACACACCCTGCGCGAGCGTGGCTACGGGCACGCGCCGGATTCCGGCGTGCAGAAGAACCCCGCGTCCAGCTCGGTGCACGCGTAATGGTCCGGGCACCGGAGCGCTCCCGCATCCGGCGTGCAGGCGCCAAGGCACCGCGACTCGCCGTTGAACGGCACGCAGTGCGGCGCGTCCGGCTGGCAGGTGCCGGTCGGGTTTCCGGCGCAGTCGGCGCAGTTCGACAGCTGCGGGATGCACATGGGCAGATAGCGGATGGGCTCGCCGGGGCTGTCGACCTGGTACTCCACCTTCGCGCAGTACTCGCCCACGCAGGTGTTGGTGTCACAGGTCTGCCCGCACACCGCCGTGGTGCTGGAGGCCGTGTCGGGGTCGGGGATGCACAGCCCGCTCTCGCAGAGCACGCCGCCATCCTCGCCGCGGCGGACGCACGACTGACCCGGCTTTGCGCCCGAGGCCAGCGGGAGGTCGCACGCTTCGATCGGCCCGGTGGCCGGGTGGTCGAAGACGGTGCACACGAGGTGCGCCCGCGCGCAGCCCTCGTCCGACGTGCACGCGGTCAGCGTGTTGGGGGGCAGGCACACCTTCGTCACGCCGGCGTCGGCACCGAGCACGAAGCTGCGGCACACCGCGCCGGGCGTGGCGCACGTATCTTCGGGCCCGCACTCCTCCACGCACACGCCGCCGCGCACGGTACCGGTGATGCGGCTCGGGACCGCGCCGATCAGACAGTGGCGCACGGATGGGCCCATCGCGTAGCACCCGGTGTCATCGAAGCACTTGGCAAACCCGAGCGTGGTGGGCCCCGGCGGGATCTCCCGGCACTGCGGGCCTGCGCCGTCGTTCGCGTCCACGCACTCGAAGCCGGCCTGGCAGATCTTGAACTCGCAGGTGTTGGGCAGACACGTGTGGGTCCCCGGTACGCAGCCGCCCGCCGGGCACAGCGCGCAGTCGATGCCCCCGTCCGCGCCCTTGTGGCACTTGCCGTCCACGCACCCATAGCCCTCCAGGCACTGCCCGGCCGCGTCGCACGGCTGGCCCTCGGGATTGAAGGAGAGGATCAGGCTGCACGCGCTCCCGAAGGCGAAGCCCAGCGCGACGAACAGGATCGGGGTTCGGATCTTCATCTCAGTAGTTCCGCAGATCGTCTTCGTCCTGGCGGGGTGCTTCCCGCCGCTCGTCCTTCTCCTCGTCCGGCGCGCGCTCCTTCTTCTCCTTTTCGGCCGGAGGCTGCGCCGAGGCCTTTGGCGTCTCGGCCTGCTTCGGCGCGGGGGCGGCCGACTTCGGCCCGGAGAGGAACGCGAGGTACGTGCCCCCACCGGCCGCCAGAAGGCCCACGAGGTATGAGACGTCCGCCACCACCGCGAGCGTCCGCCCGGTGGAGGCGACGCTGCTGGCGTGCGGATCCGTCTGGGCGAGGCGGCGGAACTCGTTGTGCTGCCCGTTGGCGGCGATGCCGAAGGCGATCCCGCCCACGAAGACCGCCGCACCCGCGCCGAGCAGCGCGTACCCGGCGACCTTCTTCGCGTCCGCCGCCCCCGGCACTTCGTAGTGCGTCACCGGCCCGCCCCGGCGCGGGTCATCGTGCGAAAGCACGCGTGAGGCCAGCGCCTCTACCTGCGGCACCGCGGACTCCCCGAGCGGGACCGACTCCTCGGCGTACGCGTCGTTGTGCCCGTCCTTCGGCTCGAGCCGAAGCAGCGTCACCTGGGCGGTGCTCGCACCCGGCGGAACGTCCACGACGCCCAGAAGCACCTGGTCGACGCCGAGCCACTGCCCGAGCTCGTTCGCCGCCGCATCCCGCTGCGGCCCGCGCGGATCCTTCGCCACTTTCGTCACCAGCGCTTCGTAGCGCGGGAAGGCCTCGGCCTTGCGGAGGGTGAGCTCGGCGGTTCCGGGACGCGACCGCTGCTGCCCAAGCGCGTAGCCGGGGCGCTTCGCGGTCACGTAGTGGTCGCCGGGCGCGAGCTTGTCCACGGTGAGCGGCGAGAGGCCCTGATAGTGGCCGTCGACGAAGATCTCCGCCCCCGGGGGCGTGGTCTTCACCTCCAGCGTCATCTTCGCCTCGAGGAGCTGTTTGCGGACGTTCTCTGCGTAGGCGATCTCCTCCGGTGGAAAGTAGTTGGGCGAGAACGTCGCCGACGGGTCGATCGCCAGCAGCCGGTCCATCTCCAGCTGCGCGGCCTTGTTCTCGCCGTTGGCCACCAGAGAGGCGATCTTGAGGATCCACGCCTTCGAGAGGTCCGGCAGGTGCACGCCGAGATCGCTGTCCCCGAAGGCCTTGATCGCCCGCTCCGCCTCCTTGAGCGCCTGGACGGTGTCGAGCTCGTTGTAGGCGGCGCGCGCGGACTTGAGCGCCTCGAGGCCCTCGGCAGCGCGGCTCTCGCGGCCGCGGGCGTTCTCGGCATCGAGCCGATCGATGAGCGACTGCACGTCGAACCGCCCGGACTTCTGCGCCGCCTCCCGCACCACCCGGTTCACGCGCGCCGCCAGCTCCTCGCCGGCGGGGCTGGTGGGCACCACCACCACCACCACCGCAGGCCGGGCCTGCGCCGGCACGGTGAGGGGCACGAACTGTGCGCGGAGCGCGGCGTGCGCCGGCCCGGTGGCAATCAGCCCCGCGAGCACGCCCGCGACCACGGACGCAGCGGCGCGACGACCAGCTTGAGCCATCGGTCCTCCCTCGCGGGCATTCAACCGGCCCGCGTCCCCAAATGCCAGACTTCGCGTCCGGCGAAAGCGTGAAATCAGTGTGTCCCAGCACGCGCGGCCGTCATGTACGGCGTGCCGTAGTCGTGGAGGTAGTCGAGCGCGACGCGCAGCTGCACGTCGGTCAGCTTCTCGGTCACGCTCCACTTCTTCGTGGGCGGCAGCTTGCGCCCCGCCGGCGGATCGTCTGGGGTGGGTTGTTCGTTCTTGAAGTGCCGGACGAGATCCTTCTCCCGGATGATGCCGGTCCCCTTCGGCGCCGCCTCTTCCACGATGAAGTCCGGGACAATCCCCTTCTCCTGGATGCTCCGACCGGACGGCGTGTAGTAGCGCGCGATGGTGAGCTTCAGCCCGGACCCGTCCTCCAGCTCGATCACCGTCTGCACGCTGCCCTTGCCGAACGTCGGTTCGCCGATCACCACCGCCCGGTGGTGATCCTGCAGCGCGCCGGCGACGATCTCCGAAGCGGACGCGGAGCCAGCGTTGACCAGCACCACCATCGGGTACGGGCTCTCGGTGTCGCGCTCCTTGCTCTTCTCGTCGGTGGTGTTCCGCCCGTTGCGCCCCCGCGTGGAGACGATGGTCAGGTTGCCCGGCAGGAAGCGATCGCTCACCGCCACCGCCTGATCGAGCAGCCCGCCGGGGTTGTTGCGAAGGTCGAGCACCAGCCCCTTGAGCTCCTTGCCGCCGTTGAGCGACCGGAGCCGGTCCAGCTCCTTGCGCAGATAGGTGTCGGTGCGGTCCTGGAAGTTCTTCACCCGGACGTAGCCGATCCCGTCGAAGAGCTGGCCCTCCACCGAGACGATGCGGATGTGATCGCGGATGACCGCGATCTCCTGCGGCTGCTGGAAGCCGTCGCGCATGATGGTCAGCAGCACCCGTTTGCCGGGCGGGCCGCGCAGCATGCCGATGACCTTGACCAGCTCCAGACCCTGCGTGGGCTGGCCGTCCACGGCGAGGATCCGGTCGCCGGCGCGAATCCCGGCGCGCGCCGCCGGCGTGTCGTCCAGCGGCGCCACCACGGTGATCTGATCGTCCTTGCGCGCGATCTCGATCCCCAGCCCGCCGAACTCGCCCGAGGTGTCGACCTTCATCGTCCGGAAGTCCTCGGGCGTGAGGAACACGGTGTGCGGATCGAGGGTGTCCATCATCCCCTTGATCGCCCCGTAGATGAGCTTCTGCTGATCCACCGGCTCCACGTAGTTGTTCTCCACGTAGGAGAGCACGCGCGCGAACAGCTCGAGCTGCTTGTACGTCTTCGCCGACGAGGCCGCGGGCGGCGCGGCGCCCTTCGGCTCACCCTCCGCAACCGCGCGTGGGGCGAAGCTGAGCACGACGATCAGGGCTGCGATGCGGGCGAAGCAGAGCGGAGGGGAGCGATGCACGACGGCGCCATTCTAGGTGGAAGCCCTCGCGCCGCACACCGTCACGGGGCCGGCCTACATCGGCCCACGCCCGGTCCTCTACAGCCCGGAGCGATCCGCGAACCCCACGAGGTGGCGGACCAGCTCGGCCGGCCGCTCCATCTGCGGGACGTGGCCGAACCCCTCCACCACGTGCACCTCCGCGTGCTTCGGGAGGTGCTGCCTGAAGAAGTCGATCCCCTCCCAGGGGAGCAGCTTCTCGCTCTTCCCCCAGATGAGCAGCGTGGGCTGCGAAAGGGATTGGACCTGCGCCGGCTCGAGCAGATCCGCAAAGGAGGACTCGCGCAGCACCGCCTTCACCGTCCGGGTGCCGTACATCTTCCGCAATTCGCCGGCCAACAGGAGCGCCGCCACCGGCGTCCGGTGGAACAGCCGCCGGGTGAGCGCGCGCGCGTCCGCGTTGGTGTGGACGTGGAGCGACCGGATCAGCTCAGCGAAGCGCTCTTCGGAGACACGGGCTCCCGCCGGCGACACCAACCCGATCGCCCGGACGTGCTCGGGCGTCTCGTGCGCGAGCGTCAGCGTCATCGCCCCACCCAGCGAGTTACCCACCACGAAAGCAGGCTCCTGCACGACCGCGCGGAAGAAGCCCTTCAGGTATTCGAGCTGCCGCCGCGGACCGAGGCCGTCCGGCGCGGACGAAGGGAGCGGGCTGAAGCCGTTGCCGGGCAGATCCGGCACCAGCACCCGGGAGAACCGGCGCGAGAGCCGGTGCACCACCTTGTAGAAGGCGTTCGCGGAGCTCGCGAGCCCGTGCACGAGGACGAGCGGCGGCCCCGTGCCGGTGCCCCGAAGGTCGTAGTAGTGCATCGGGCATCCGTCGATCGGCGCGACCGAAGACGCCACGCCCCGGAGGACGAGGTACCGCCGAAGCGCGCGATGCAACGCCGAAAGGAGCTCCACGCCAGAAGCCTAACGGCCCGGCGCGTGGAGTCACGCCGGGCGTTACGGCTCGGGCCGGCCCAGCCACTCCGCCGGATCGACGGCGATGCCGCTCTTGCGCACCTCGAAGTAGAGGTACGCGCCCTTGAGCGACCCGGTGTCGCCCACCCGGCCGACCTCGTCCCCCGCCTTCACCTCGTCGCCCACGGCGCGGCCGAACGCAGAGAGGTGCGCCATCAGCGTGTGGTACCCGCTGCCATGGTCGATGATGAGCAGGTTGCCGTAGCCGCGCAGCCAGTTGGCGTAGACCACCTTGCCCGGGGCGATCGCCCGGACCGGCTCGCCGGCGCGGGCGCGGATGTCCAGCCCCTTCTGGAAGGTCACCGTGTTGAAGCGCGGGTTGACCACCTTGCCGAACCCGACCTCGATGATCCCCGTCACCGGCCAGGGCAGCGCGCCGCGGAGCTGACCGAAGGACGAGTCGTCCACCTCCGACCCGAAGTCGTCCACCATCCGCGTCAGCCGGCGATCCGCCTGCTCGAGCTCGCGGACCAGCCGCCCGCGCTCCTTCGCGTCGGAGGCGATCTGCCCGAGCAGCTGGGTCAACAGCTCCTGCTGCCGCGACGACAGCGCCCGCTCCGCGGACAACCGCTTCGCCCGCGACGCCACCGACGCCTCCAGCCGCTCGAGCGCGCGGCGCGACTCCTCCTGGAACGCGATCGCCCGCTTCGTCTCGCGCACCGCCTGCAGATCGCGATCGAGCAGCGTGGAGAGCGCGCGGGTCCGCCTGATCATCGACGCGAAGTCGGACGCGGAGAGGACCACGTCCAGGCGGCTGCGGCGCTCGAGCCGGTACAGCGCCCAAAGCCGCGGCGACAGCCGGTCGATCTGCGCCTGCATCCACGCGCGCGCGAGCATCTCCTGACGCCGGGCGAGCTCGCGCCGCCGCCTCAGCGCCGTCAGCTCGCGGTCCAGCCGCGCGGCGCGCAGCTCGGTGAGGCGGGCGCGCCGTTCGATGAGCTCGATCACCGCGAGCAGGCTGGACTGCTGCGACTTCAGCGTGGCCAGCGCCGCCTTCTCCGCGGCCAGCCGCGCCTCCACCTCCGCCTTCTCTGCCGCAGCGTCGTCCTCCCGCGCATCCGCAGGCTGCGCAGACGCCTGCGCGCCGCAGACGAGGAGCACTGCCAAAAGTCCCAGCGCGCACCGGCCGCTCATACCTTGAGGAACCGCCCCACCGCGACGAACGAACCGCACAGCCCGAGCGCGGCGCCGACCGCCATCACCTCCACCAGCGCCCGCCCGTCCACCAGCGTCCACGAACGGCCCGGGCCCACCAGAAAGGCGAACAATTCGTCCACCCGCGGCCCCGCCCAACGCGAGAACGCCCAGAGGGCGATCACCGCCACCGCGCCCCCGAGCAGGCCCTGCAACAGGCCCTCGATCAGAAACGGCGCCTTGACGAAGCGGTCGGTGGCGCCGACCAGCTTCTGGATCTCGATCTCCTCGCGGCGCGCGTAGATCGCCAGCTGCAGCGTGGCGCTGGTGATGATCACCGTGGCGATGACGATCACCAGAAAGGCGATCCCTCCGCCCACCTGGAGCGCACGGGAGATCGCCGAGAGCCGCTCCACTGCTGCCTCGCCGTAGTCCACCGCGGTGACGCCCTCCTGTGCGCGCGCCTCCCGGGCCAGCGCGGCGAGCTTTTCGGGGCTGCGCAGCGGCGGCGGCACCCGAAGCTCCACCGAGGCCGGGAGCGGGTTCTCCGGCAACTCCGCGACGGTGTCGGCCAGATCCCCCAGCTCGCGCGAAAGACGCGTGAGCGCCTCGTCGGGCGACACCCAGGTCGCCTCACCGCCAGTGCGCTCTGCCAGCGCGCTGGCCAGCGCCCGGCCGCGTTCGGGGGTGACCGAGTCGTCCAGGTAGATCGTCACCTCCACCTCGCCGCCGAGCGTGTCCTTCAGCCCGTCCAGCATCCGCATCGCCCCACGGGCGAGCCCGGCGGTGAACAGCGCGATCGCCAGGGTGGAGACGGCGACGGAGTGGACGAACGGCGAGTGCCGCAGCCCCAGCACGGCGGAGCGCCAGAAGTATGCGGCCTTCGCGGTGGCGCTCATCCCGCTGACGCCACCCGGCGCGCCGCCTGGATGCCATCCTCGTCGGAGACGATCGTCCCGCGCTCGAGGCGGATGGTGCGCTTCGCGTACCGCTCCAGGAGCGATTGATCGTGCGTGGCGACCACCACGGTCGTGCCGCGCACGTTTACGTCGCAGAGCAGATCCATGATCTCCAGCGTCAGCGCCGGGTCGAGGTTCCCGGTGGGCTCGTCGGCCAGAAGGATCGCCGGGTCGTTCACCAGCGCCCGGGCGATCACCACGCGCTGCTGCTCGCCGCCGGAGAGCCGCGGCGGGAGCACGTCCGCCTTGTGCTCGAGCCCCACGCGCTTGAGCATCTTCATCACCCGCTCGCGCGACTCGCTCCGCGGCACCCCGAGCACGTCCAGGGTGAAGGCCACGTTGTCCGCGACGGTGCGGCGGGGCAGGAGCTTGAAGTCCTGGAACACGACGCCGATGTTGCGGCGGAGGAACGGGATCCCGGAGTCGCGGAGCCGGGCGATGTTGCGCCCGCCAATGAGGATCTGTCCCCGCGTGGGCCGCTCCGCCAGAAACAGCAGCTTGAGCAGCGTGGACTTGCCCGCGCCGGATGGACCGGTGAGGAAGACGAACTCGCCCTTGTCGATGCTGAGGTTGATGTCCGACAGCGCCGGCGGATCGCCCGGGTACGCCTTGTAGATGTGGAACAGCTGAATCATGGCGCCGGGCGCGACGGTACCACGAGGCCCGACGCACGCCTCAGCGCTCCTGCGGGAGCGGCACCCGCTCCTGAAGCTCCCTCTGGTCGAGCCGGGTGTAGTCCTTGTCCAGCGTGGCGTAGATGGCCTTCTGCACCCGCGGGCTCAGCGCGGCGCGCAGCATCCCCATGAACCGCGGCGGAGCGACGATCATCAGCCGCTGGAACGCGTCCTGCGCGTGCGCCGTGTCGAGCGTCTGGGCGATCTGATGGGCGAAGCGCGTCTCCTCCACCTGCTTCGGATCCGAAGACATGTCGAAGGCGCGCTTGTCGGGCCCCTTCCCGGCGGCGTCGGTGACCAGCTCCAGCCGCTTCACCCGGCTGGGGGGATGTTCGAGCTCCTCGAACTTGACCCACTCGCCCTCTGCACCGCGCGCCATGAAGAACCGGGCGCGGCTGCCATCACTGACCACGATCCACGTGCTCATGGACGAACGGTATGCACCGACTGCCCGGGGAGGCCGCGCGCGCCTGCCTGAGCGGCGCCGGGAATCGCGGCGCCTGCCCGCCTGCTCGAAGAGGTGCGCGTGCCGCCCTTCGCCCCGGGCGACCTGCTCCTTCGCCGGCACGAACCTCCGCGCCGCCTGCCGGGCGAACCGGGCACCGGCGGTAACGCACAAGGCGCGCGCTGCGTAGCAGACTGATTATCAAGGAGACTGTCGCATGCAGACCCGACTCATCCTCTCGGACGAAGAGTGGCGCAAGCGGCTCACGCCGGAGCAGTACCACGTGCTGCGCGAGCACGGCACGGAACGGCCCGGCACCGGCTGCTTTCTGGGGACCCAAGAACCGGGGACGTACGTCTGCGCCGGTTGCGGAAACCCGCTGTTCCGCTCCGGGACCAAGTTCGAATCCGGCACGGGTTGGCCCTCCTTCACCGAGCCCATCTCCCCTGACGCCATCGTCCGCGTGCGTGACACCAGCTACGGGATGATCCGCACCGAGGTGCGCTGCGCGCGCTGCGACGGCCATCTGGGCCATGTGTTCCCCGATGGCCCGCCGCCGACGGGCGAGCGCTTCTGCATGAACTCGGTCGCGCTCAAGCACCTGCCCGAGGGCGTGGCGCCAACGCTCCTCCAGTAGCCGCTACGGCTCGTAGCCGGTCCAGGCGTGCGCCGTCCGCGCCGGGGTGTCGATCCGCACCGGCGAGAGGGTCGCGCCCCGCTCGGCCAGCACCTCCGCGAGCTTTTCCGGAGGCCCGGCGTATCCGCCGTCCTGCAGCCCGTGCAGCGCGGACGGGTCGGCGGTCCCGGCGAACAGCTCGACGTTCTGCGGATGCACCACCGCCACCGCGAACGTCGCGGGCGCGGAGTCGTCCACGTCCATCACCCACAGCCGCCAGTGGGGCTGGTCGCGCTTCTCCGGCGCGCGGGCGAACAGCTCGCCGAGGTCCTCGAAGAGCTCCGCAAGGTTGGTGCGCAGATCCGCGACGCTCATCGCGTTCTCCGGCGAGGAGCTCTGCGCCTCTTCCAGCATCCGTCGCACCGCCGCCTCCAGCTCGAGCACCGTCATCCTGCGGCTTTCTGTAGCGCGGCCTGATGGAGAAGGAAGAGCCGATTCGCCCCGGCCCCCGGTGCGCCTTCAGTGCGGGGGCCGGGAGCGGCCCGCAACCCATGCGCCGACGCGCCGGGCGGCGGACCGGACGCTCCAAAGCGAAGCATCCGACTGCAGCCAGCGCTCCACCCCGCGCACCACCCCGCCCGAACCATCGTACGGCGGGCCGACCTGGGTGAGCTGCCCGCCGCCGTCCGCGGAGATGTCGTCCAGCGGAAGCTCGCCGGAAACCGCCGGCTCCGTCATGTCCTCCATCCTCTCGCCTTTCACCATGGCGCCCTCCGCCATGAGGGTAGGCATCCCCGGTGCGCCGCCGCCGGTTGACGATTATTGATTCAAATGTCAAAAATCGCCGCCTGGTCCGCTTTTCCGGTCTGGAGGGAGCATGTCCGAGCAGCTTCGTTTCGATGGGCGCGTGGCGATCGTCACCGGCGCGGGCAATGGCCTCGGCCGGTCGCACGCTCTGCTGCTTGCGTCGCGCGGCGCGAAGGTGGTGGTGAACGACCTCGGCGGATCGCACACCGGCTCGGGACGGTCGTCGGAGGCGGCGGACCGGGTGGTCGCGGAGATCAAGGCGGCCGGCGGCAAGGCGGTGGCCAACTACGACTCGGTGGAGGACGGCGCGAAGATCGTCCAGACCGCGCTGGACACGTGGAAGCGCGTCGACATCGTCATCAACAACGCGGGGATCCTGCGCGACACCTCGTTCCGGAAGATGACGCCCGAGGACTGGGAGCTCATCTACCGCGTGCACGTCAACGGCGCGTTCCGGGTCACGCACGCGGCGTGGCCGTACATGCAGGAGGCCGGCTACGGGCGGATCCTCTTCACCGCGTCCGCCGCGGGCATCTACGGCAACTTCGGCCAGGCGAACTACTCCATGGCCAAGCTGGGCCTGGTCGGCTTTGCCAACACGCTGGCGATCGAAGGCGCGAAGAAGAACATCCGGGTCAACACCATCGCGCCGATCGCCGGCTCGCGGATGACCGAGACGGTGCTCCCGAAGGAGCTCGTCGACGCGCTCAAGCCCGAATACGTCTCGCCGCTGGTGGCGTGGCTGGTCCACGAATCCTGCGAGGAGACCGGCGGGCTCTTCGAGGTCGGCGGCGGCTTCATGGCGAAGCTCCGCTGGGAGCGGACGAAGGGCCGGACGTGGCGGCTGGGCGCCCCCATCACGCCGGAGAAGGTGCGGGCGGACTTCGCGCAGATCACCGACTTTGCGAACGCCACCCACCCGTCCGACATCAACGCGGCGCTCGAGCCGGTGATGGAGAACGTCAACGCGCCGCCGTCGAAGGGCGGGAACGAGTTCATCGACGTCGACGCCGCGCTCGGCTGGCAGATGCCAGAGATCACCTCGACGCACGACGAGCGCGACATGGCGCTCTACGCGCTGGGCGTGGGCGCGGCGAAAGATCCGCTCGATGCGAGGGAGCTGCCGCTCGTCTACGAGCTGCACGGCGACGGCTTCAAGGCGCTGCCCACCTACGCGGTGAACCCCGTCATCGCCGGCGTGTTGAAGCTGTCCGCGGAGGGCCGGAACGCGCCGGGGCTGAACTACGGGCTGGACCGCATCCTCCACGGCGAGCAGTACACCGAGGTCTTCCGCCCGTTCCCGGCGAAGGCGACGCTCAAGCACAAGGGGCGCATCAAGGACATCTTCGACAAGGGCAAGCACGCCCTGGTCATCTCCGCGATCGACACGTTCGACGCCGAGACCGGCGAGCGAATCGCCTACAACGAAATCACCACCTTCGTCCGCGGCGCGGGCGGCTGGGGCGGCGACCGCGGGCCCAACACGGATGTGCCGGTGCCGGACCGCGCACCGGACGTGGTGGTGACCGAGAAGACCTCCGACAACCAGGCGCTGCTCTACCGGCTCTCCGGTGACTGGAACCCGCTCCACGCGGATCCAGAGTTTGCGCAGGCGTTCGGCTTCCCCAGGCCCATCCTCCACGGCCTGTGCACGTTCGGCTTCGTCGGGCGCCAGGCGATCCGCGCGTTCGCGCCCAACGCCGACCCGCGCTACTTCAAGTGCATCCGCGTGCGCTTCGCCGACTCGGTCTTCCCGGGCGAGACGCTCCAGACGGAGATGTGGAAGGAGTCCGACACCCGCGTGCTGATCCGCACGAAGGTGCTGGAGCGCGAGAAGGTCGTCATCAACAACGCCTTCGTCGAGTTCTACAAGGAGATCCCCCGCGGGGAGACGAAGCGTGCACCCGCGCCGGCCCCCGCCCGGGCGGCCACGACGGCTCCTTCGGCCCCGGCCGGCCCGAGCAGCGCCGCCATCTTCCAGGTCATCGGCGCGTACGTGGCGAAGCACCCCGAGCTGGTGAAGAGCATCCACAACGTCTACCACTTCAAGCTGAAGAACCCGGCGAGCGAGTGGACGCTGGATCTGAAGAACGGCGCGGGCTCCGTCACCGCGGGCGCGCCGGCGAAGGCGGACTGCGTGCTCGAGCTCGAGGATTCGGACTGGGTGGCGATCGCCACCGGCAAGGCCGACGCCAACAAGCTCTACTTCGGCAAGAAGCTGAAGATCAGCGGCAACGTGATGGCGTCTCAGAAGCTCGACTTCCTCAGGAAGATCGATCCCGCCGAGGCCGCGGCGCTCGTCGGCACGGCGGGCGCGACGCCACCGGGCACCGGCACGCCGGCGTCCTCCACACCGGCCGAGCCGGCGAGAGAACCGCAGGCGCCGGCGATCTTCCGCGCGCTGCAGGAGCGGCTCGCGGCGAATCCGAAGCTGGCCGCGGAGGTGAACGCCGTCGTCCTCTTCAAGGTGACGGCGCCGGACGGGGTGTGGACGGTGGACCTGAAGGAAGCGCCGGGGGTGAAGTCGGGCGCCGTCGGCACGCCCACCACCACGTTCACGATCTCCGACGAGGATCTCCTGACGCTGGTGAAGGATCCGCAGTCGGCGCGGTGGCTCTATCAGCACGGGCAGTTGCGGGTAGACGGGGACATCTCCGTGGCGCACCGGCTCGGGTTTCTCAAGCAGCTCGTCTGACTCAAGGAGGCGAACATGGGACGTAAGGTGAATGTGATCGGCGTCGGAATGGTGAAGTTCGCCAAACCGGGGGCCAGCGAGGAGTACGACGTGATGGCCCACAAGGCGATCGTGAGCGCCATCCAGGACGCGGGCATCACATACGACGAGGTCGAACAGGCGTTCGCCGGCTACGTCTACGGCGACAGCACCTGCGGCCAGAAGGCGGTGTACTCGGTCGGGCTGACCGGGATCCCGGTGGTGAACGTGAACAACAACTGCTCCACCGGGTCGACCGCGCTCTTCCTGGCGCGTCAGGCGATCGAAGCCGGCGCGGAGTGCGTGCTCGCCGTCGGCTTCGAGAAGATGGAGAAGGGCGCGCTCGGCAACAAGTTCAGCGACCGCGTCAACCCGCTGGAGAAGCACGTGGAGGTGATGAACCGCGTGCAGGGCTTCAACCAGGCGCCTCCGGCCGCGCAGATGTTCGGCGGCGCGGGCCGCGAGTACCGGTGGAAGTACGGCACCCGGCGCGAGACGTTCGCGAAGATCTCCGAGAAGGCGCGCAAGCACGCCTCGAAGAACCCCTACGCGCTTTTCACGCAGCCATTGAGCGTGGAGGAGATCCTCGCCTCCGACGAGGTGTTCGATCCGCTGACGCGTTTCCAGTGCTGCCCGCCCACCTGCGGCGCCGCCGCGGCGATCCTCTGTTCGGACGAGTTCGCTAGGCGGCACAACATCTCCCGCCCCGTCTACATCGCGGCGCAGGCGATGACGACCGACTCTCCGTCCTCCTTCGAGGACTCGATGATCAAGATGGTCGGCTACGACATGGCGAAGCGCTGCGCGCAGGTGGTCTACGAGAAGTCCGGCGTCGGGCCCGAGGACGTCGACGTGATCGAGCTGCACGACTGCTTCACCACCAATGAGCTGCTCACCTACGAGGCGCTCCAGCTCTGCAAGGAGGGCGAGGCGGAGAAGTTCATCTGGGACGGCGACAACACCTACGGCGGCCGGTTCGTCACCAATCCGTCCGGTGGGTTGCTGTCCAAGGGCCATCCGCTGGGCGCCACCGGGCTCGCCCAGTGCACCGAGCTGGTGTGGCAACTTCGGGGCCAGGCCGAACAGCGCCAGGTGGAGGACGCCACCATCGCGCTCCAGCACAACCTCGGCCTCGGCGGCGCGTGCGTCGTGACGATGTACCGCCGCGACTAGAAGTCGTTAATGCGGCGCGCGCGGGAGGCGGACGCGGAAGACGCTTCCCCGCGGCTGGTTGTGCTCCACCCAGATCCGCCCGCCGTGGGCCATCGCGGCGAGCTTGCAGAAGTGCAGCCCCAGGCCGCGGCTGCTATCCGCGGCGGTGGCGGCGTCGCGTTCCAAGCGGGTGTACTTGTCGAAGATCCGCTCCTCGTAGCCGGGCGGGATGCCCGGGCCCTGATCGCTCACGGTCAGATCGATGTGGCCGTCGATCTCGGCCAGCTCCACCCGGACCGTCTGCCGCGGCGGCGTGTACTTCACCGCGTTCTCCACGAGGTTGAGGAGGATCCGCCGCACCAGGTCCGGATCCGCTTCGATCCGCCCCCGTTCGGAGCGCTGCACCATCTCCAGCTGCTGTCCACGTTCGTTCAGGAGCGGCCGCATCGCGCGGTGGACCTCGTCGAGGAGCCGCCCCACCTCCACCGACTGGTACCGCGGCGCCAGCACACCGTCCTCCGCCCGCCGCACGTCGAGCAGGTTCATCACCATCCGGTTGAGGCGCTCGGCGGCGAGCCCGATGAACAGCGCGGACTCGCGGCGGTCGACCTCGCAGTCCAGATCGGTGCTGGTGAGCAGCTGGGCGTGGCCGGAGATCGCCGTGAGCGGGTTCTTCAGATCGTGCACCAGAAGCGCGGTCAGCTCCTCCTTCTGGCGTTCGGCGTCCTGCCGCCGCGCGACCTCGTGGCGCAGCCTGAGCGACAGATCGCGCATCCACCCCGTGCCCGCGCCCACGGCAAGCCCTATCACCACGCTGAGCAGGTTCCCGAAGAGGTCGCCGCCGGTGCGCGCGAGGATTCCGAAGCGCCAGTACAGCACCAGGTTGACGACGACGGTGAGCGCGCTCAGCCCCAGCCCCCCGCGGAACCCGAAGAAGAACCCGCCGGCCACGACGACGAGGACGTTGAGTGGCCGGAGCGCGAGCCGGTACTCGGGGCCGACCACCAAGAAGAGGATCAAGTAGACCGCGCCCACGGACGCGGTGACCAGCGCGCGGGTGCGGATGCGGAGGCTGGCGGCGCGGACCCACAACGGGCGGGAAGCGTCTCGGGGCTGGGTGACCATCGCTGTCTCCCCAGTCTACCCGGCCTCTTCGGGAACGCGTGGATTCGTTCGATTCCGGGTCAGGACAGTGCCGCGGCGATCTGTTCGGCCAGACCGGCGGCGTCCAGCTTGAACCAGGCCAGCACCGCTTCGGGTGTGCCACTCTCACCAAAGGTATCCCTGACACCTATCCGCAACAGCCGCGTCCCCACCCCGTGCTCGGCGAGCACCTCCGACACCGCGGAGCCAAGCCCGCCGATGATCTGATGGTCCTCCGCAGTGACGATGAGCCGCGTCCGCTTCGCGGCCGCCAGGACCGCCTCCACGTCCAGCGGCTTGATGGTGTGGACGTTGACCACCCCGACGTCCCATCCCTGCTTCGCGAGCTGCTCCGCGGCCTGGAGCGCGAAGTAGACCTCTCCGCCGGTGGCGAAGACGACGGCATCCTTGCCGCCCTTGCGCAACTCCACCGCCTTGCCGAACTCGAAGCGGTAGACCTCCGGGTTGACCCGTTCCACCTTCTGCCGGGTGGTGCGAAGGAAGGCGGGGCCGCGGTGACGGCAGAGGTACTCCACCGCGCCCTCCGTCTCCAGGTCGTCCGCGGGCTGGATCACCACCATCCCGGGGATGGCTCGCATCAGCGCCACGTCCTCGAGGCCCATCTGCGAGTAGCCGTCGTCGCCGATCGCCACACCCGCGTGGGAGCCGACGATCCGCACGTTCGCCTGCGCGTAGCCGATGGAGATCCGGATCTGGTCGTAGCGGCCGGTGACGAAGCAGGCGAACGAACAGATGAACGGGATCTTCCCCGCCAGCGCCAGGCCGGCGCCGGTGCCGATCATGTTGGCCTCAGCGATCCCCATCTCGAAGAACCGGTGGGGGAACTTCTTCGCGAAGATCTCCGACTTGGTGCTCTTGGCGAGGTCGGCGTCCAGCGCCACCACCTCGGGGTACTTCTCTCCCATCTTCGCGAGCGCTTCGCCGAACGCGTCGCGGGTCGCGCGGGCCGGCATCAGTTCCTCCCTCCGGTGAGCGCATTGAGCGCGCGCAGTTCTTCGAGCGCCTTCTCGGTCTGCTCCTTGTTGGGAGCGGTGCCGTGCCAGGCGATCTGGTGCTCCATGAAGCTGACGCCCTTGCCCTTGACCGTGTTGGCGATGATCAGCGTGGGCTTGCCGGTCGTGGCTTTCGCCTCGTCGATGGCCCCGAGGATCTGCTCGAAGTCGTGACCATCGATGGTGAGCACGTTCCAGTTGAAGGCGCGCCACTTGTCCGCGACCGGCTCGATGTTCATCACCTCGGCCACCGGGCCGTCGATCTGTCCCTTGTTGTAGTCGAGGAAGACGGTGAGGTTGTCGAGCCGGAACTTGGGCGCGCTCATCGCGGCCTCCCAGATCTGGCCCTCCTGCATCTCGCCGTCGCCGATCATGCAGTAGACGTGGAACCGGCCGCCGTCCAGCTTCGAGGCGAGCGCCATGCCCTGCGCGACCGAGAGCCCCTGCCCCAACGACCCGGTGGGCGCCTCGATGCCGGGGAGCATCGTGTTGACCGGGTGGCCCTGCAGGCGCGAACCGCGCTCGCGCAGGGTCATCAGCTCCTCCTTCGGGAAGTAGCCGGCTTCCGCCATCACCGCGTAGAGCGCGGGGACGCCATGGCCCTTGGAGAGGACGAAGCGGTCGCGGTCCGGCCAGTCCGGACGCTTCGGGTCGTGCCGCATCCGCGCGAAATACAGCGCGGTGATGATGTCCACGGCGGAGAGCGAACCGCCGGGGTGCCCCGAAGCGGCCTTGTGGATCATCTCGATGATGGTGATGCGCAGCCGTCCGGAGATCTCCTGGAGCTTCCGGATCTCCGGCGCCGGACTGCCGGTGGTGGCGGGCATGGCGCCGCCATGTATCGGAGGCCGTGGCGCGCGGCAACTGCGGTTGCGCACGGCGCGAGCGGTTCGGTGTGGACTCTTCCGCCATGTGCGTCCGACGCGCGGGCCGCCCGGTCGCTCAGCCACCCCGGGTGGCCGTGGCAGACGACCGCAGCGCCGCCGAAGAGCTACCTCTCCAACAGCACGGAGCAGAAGCCGTCCGCTTCGCACACCCCGCGCACGCAGGCGAGGGACCGGCACTCGCTGCTTTGGGTGCACGGCTCGCCACCCGCCTTCTGTGCGGCGCAGGTGCCGTGGTCGCAGAACGCCCAGTCCACGCATGGCACGTGGCCGTCCCCGCCGCACGCGGCGCCGATCGCTGCCAGGGTCCTGCACCGGTCGCTCTCGTCGCAATGACATCCCGCGCTCGCAGGACCGATCGCTGCGGATCTCGTCCAGCTTCGCTGGCCTTCTGCAGGTCCCGACGAAGGTGTTGCTGCTGCTGTCGCGGGTCAGCAGGCAAATCAACCTTCTGCACAGGAGAGCGCGAACCCGGAGCAGTCGCCGCCGTCGGGGATCGTCCCGGCAACCGCCTGGTGACACGCGTCGACGATCGCTTCGGAATCCCCCGCGGCGTCGCAGTCGCACTGCACCGCCCGGACCGCGCTGACGCATCTCACGGCGCCCGCGGAATCGTAGGTCGATTTGCCCGCGTCGAGCGCCCGAAGGACGTCGGCTTCACAGAACCCCCTCATCCGGGCAGTGCAGTCTGCCTCGTCCCCCTCTCTCGAAGGGACCTAGGTGGCGTCGCCTTCGCCTGCCAGGTAGCTGAGGATGACCTCGTCGAGACTCTTCTCGGAGATCAGGTCCTCCCCGAAAAGCGTCTCCACACCGACCTCGTTGATCTTCGGCTTCTCCTTCAGCTCGCGCGCGGCGATCACCTCGGGCGGCAAGGGCTGCGGGGGCGGAGGAGACGGATTGATGCCCGGCGACAGCTTCGTTTGCGCGGCCTCCTGGTCGGTGGCGAGCTGGCCGGGCTGGTAGTGCCGGACGGCCGCCACGGAGTCGATGTTGTCGTAGACCCCGTTGATGAGGTTCCGCAGCATCTCCTTGTGCTGCTCCTCCATCAGCTCGCGCACGACTTCCTGGAGGTTCTCGGCGCCGAGGATGTCCGCGTAGGAGGTCTTCTTCGACGCGAGGATGTTCCCGCCCACGAACAGGTGCGTGATGATGTGCGGGTTGGCGATGCCCGAGTCCTCCGTCTGGACGTGGTAGACCTTCCCCTTGTGCTTGATGTTGTGGTTGAAGCCGGTAACTGCCTTTTCGAAGGTCTTCGCCATGGGGGCGGCGCAACCTAACCGTGCGTGTCGTCATTGATCAAGGCTGTGCGGCAGCCGCACACGCAGGGTTCAGCGCGGTTCGTCGCCCCTGCGCACAGGCAGCGCACCACCGGCGCGCGACAGGTCCCCGGGTGTGTTGATGCTGACCAGCGACGCGGCCCCGGGCTCTCTGGCACACAGCGCGGACACGGGCACTGCGCACCCCTGAACCCTGCGGAGCACCTGCTGGAACGAGGGGTTCTCCGAAAGCGCATCGCCGAGCGGGCGAGCGAGCGCGCGTGCGTACAGCCCGGGCATCGGCTCGAGGCGGCCCTCGCGCTCGAAGCAGACCCACAGGGGTGCCGCATCGCGCCGGCACGCATCCCGGAGAAGCTCCACCGCGGCCACGGAGACGAACGGCATGTCGCAGGCGACCAGCAGCACCCGGTCGGTGCGCGCGTGGACGAGCGCCGTGTAGAGGCCGCCCGGCGCGCCGTGCCCCGGCTGTTCGTCCGGAACGGCCCGGAGCCCGAAGCGCGCGTAGGGCGACGGATCGTCTGTCACCAGCAGCACGTCCTCGGTGATGGGCCCGAGCGCGAGGAGAAGGCGTTCGAGGATGGGCACTCCGCCGACTTCGATCAATCCCTTGGCCACGCCCCCCAGACGCGTCCCGCGCCCGCCGGCCAGGACCGCGAGTGTCACCCCGTCGGTGCTGCCCGACGCTTTCACTTCCGCCGCTCCATGCCTCCTTCATACTCCCGCCGCCCATGGCGCTGATGCCTCTGGAAGAAGCGGTGCAGGCCGCGCTTACGATCGCCCGCCCCCTACCGGCGATCGCCGTGCCCGTCGCGGAGGCGGAGGGCTTCGTGGCCGAACCGGTGCGCGCGCCGCGGGACGTCCCCGCCTGCGACAACTCGGCGATGGACGGCTACGCGGTCCGCGCGAAGGACACCGTCGGCGCCACGCGCGATCGGCCGGCGCGCCTGAAAATCGTCGAGACCCTCTTCGCGGGTCAGGCGCCCAGGTGCGCGCTGGGTCCCGGCGAGGCGGCGCGGATCTTCACCGGCGCCCCCATCCCCGAGGGCGCCGACGCGGTGGTGCGCCAGGAGGCGACCCGCCCTTTTGGCGCGGAGGTGGAGATCGGCGTCGAAGCCACCGTGGGAGAGCACATCCGCCGCCGCGGCGAGGAGATCGCCTGCGGCGCGGTGGTGTTCCCGGCAGGCCAGCGGATCGACGCGTACGTCGCCGGCGTGCTCGCCACGCTCGGCTTCGCCGAGGTGCGGGTGCGACAGCAGCCGCGCGTGGCAATCGTCACCGTCGGCGACGAGCTGGTCGCACCCGGACAGCCGGCGGCACCGCATCAGGTCTTCGACAGCAACGCCATCCTGCTGGCGCGGTTGTGCCGCGATGCTTCGGCCCGCGTCGTCTCCACCGCGCGCACGAGTGACGACGAGGCCCGGCTCGAAGGCGCTCTCGCCGACGCGCTGGCCCGGGGCGAGGTGCTCATCACATGTGGCGGCGCGTCCGTGGGCGACCGCGACCGCGTGAAGGCGGCGCTTCGGCGGCTTGGCGCCGACTTCGTGGTGGATGGCGTGGCGCTCAAGCCCGGCAAGCCGGTGGGCGTGGCCCGGCTGGGCGGGAAGATTGCGCTGGTGCTCCCCGGGAACCCGGGCGCGGCGGCCATGGCGTTCGACCGGATCGGCCGCCCGCTGCTCCTCGCCCTTCAGGGCGTGTGCGAGCTGCGGCGCCGGTCGCGCGTGCGGCTCGACGCGGACCGCCGCAAACAGCCGGGGCTCACCTACTTCCTGAGCGCGAAGTGGGGCGGCCCCGGCGCCCGGGTGCGGGTGCGGCCGCAGGGCGCGGGGCAGCTTCTGCAGAACGTGGAGATGGACGGGTGGGTGCGTCTGCCCGCCGGCCGAGGCGAATTCCGCGCCGGCGAGTGGGTGGACTTCGAATGGGCCCACGCGGGCCGCTTCGTCGCTTTGGAGGGCGGAGCGCCTGCCCGCCACATGCGGCCCATCGCCGTGAGCGTGGTGGGCTGGTCCGGCGCGGGAAAGACGTGCCTCATCGAACGGCTGATCCCGGCGCTCGCCGCGCACGGCTGGAAGGTGGCGGCGCTCAAGCACACGCCGGATGCGCACCCGCTCGATCGCCCCGGCAGCGACACCGAGCGCTTCGCCCGGGCGGGCGCAACGGCCTGGGCGATCTGGTCCGCGTCCACCTTGCGCCTGTCCGTCGAAACCGGGTGGGAGACCGCGTTGGACCTTGTGGCGCAAAGCGGTGAGGCGGACCTGATCCTCGTCGAGGGCTGGAAGGACGGACCGTTGCCGAAGATCGAGGTGCGGCGGCCGGGCGGAGGCGAACCGCTCGAGCGCCCGGAGACCATGGCCGCCATCGGGTGGGACGAGCCGCTGGAGCCTCTCACCCAAAAGCTCATTGCCCTGCTCGAGGAGTGACCGTGCCGATCATCCCGGACAAGTCGTTGGCGGAACGACACCTGTTGCGGTTCCGCGGCGGGGCGAAGCTCGACGAGGTCGATGACCAGGTCGCGGTGGAGGAACCGCTGGAGATCCGCATCGCGGGCGATCCCGTCGCGGTGACGCTGCGCACTCCGGGAGACGATCACCGGCTCGCGCTGGGGTTCCTCTTCTGCGAGGGCATCATCCGCGGCGGCGAAGACGTGGGCACGGTTGCCCATTGCGGCCGCCCCGGCGACGAAGGCTACGGCAACGCCATCGACGTCATCCCCGCGCCGGGCGCGAAGGTCGAGCTCGAGCGCGTGGAGACCACCCGGAGGGGAACGCTCACGACCGCAGCGTGCGGAGTGTGCGGCCGAAGGACGGTGGACGATCTCTTCGACCGCTGCGGCGCGCTCCCACCGGGCCCCACCGTTCCCGCCTCGCTCCTGGGCGAATCGACCGCGCGCCTGCGCGACGTGCAGCGCGTGTTCGAACGCACCGGCGGAACGCACGCCGCAGCGGTGCTCGACGTGAACGGCGAGCTCCTCCACGGGTTCGAGGACATCGGCCGGCACAACGCCGTGGACAAGGTGGTGGGCGCGTTGGTCCTGCGCGGGCTGAGCGCCGCGCGCGGCGGCAGCGCGGGCACACCGCCCGAGGGCGAAGCGCCGGCGATCCTCGTGGTGAGCGGGCGGGCGAGCTTCGAGATGGTCCAGAAGGCGGCGATGGCGCGGATCCCCATCGTGGCCAGCGTCTCCGCGGCGAGCTCGCTGGCGATCGACCTCGCCCAACGCGTGGGCATCACGCTCGCCACCTTCGTCCGCGACGGCAGCTTCAACGTGTGCAGCCATCCCGAGCGGGTCGTCGACTCGTAGGCAGACGCCCCTCCCCGCCCGCGCCGGGAGGGGGTACGGTCGCCGCCGTGTCCATCCTCCGGCGAATCTGGAAGCTCATCCGCACGTACTTTCCCTTCGGGCTGCTCTGGGGCCCCAAGCCCGCCCACTTCCGTGAGATGCTCAAGGTCGCCTGGGAGAACCGGGACGCGCTCGGCTGGGCCTGGCGCGTCCTCCGCCACGGCGTCTGCGACGGCTGTTCGCTGGGGCCGTACGGGCTGCGGGACAACGTGATCTCCGGCACGCACCTGTGCCTCACCCGGCTGAAGCTCCTGCGCCTCAACACCATGCCCGCGCTCCCCGACGGCGCGTGGGAGGACATCGGCCGGCTGCGGCTGTACTCTAACGAGCAGCTGCACCGCCTGGGCCGGCTGCCGTACCCGTTGCTGTACCGGAAGGGCGACCGAGGCTTCCGGCGGATCAGCTGGGACGAGGCCGTGAAGAAGGTGGCGGACGCCCTGCGCGCCGCGGATCCGGACCGGGTGGGCTTCTTCGCCTCCAGCCGCGGCATCACCAACGAGACCTACTACACGTTCCAGAAGCTGGCCCGCATCGCCGGGACCCCGCACGTCGACAGCTGCGCCCGCCTCTGCCACGCCGCCTCCACCAACGCGCTGAAGGAGACCGTGGGCTACGGCGCCACCACCTGCTCGCTGAGCGACGTCATCGGCGCCGACCTCGTGATGCTGTTCGGCACCGACGTCGCCAACAACCAGCCGATGATGATGAAGTACCTCCACTACGCGAAGCGGAAGGGCACGCGCGTGGTGGTCATCAACCCGTTCCGCGAGCCCGCGCTGGACCGCTACTGGGTGCCATCCGTCGTCAGCTCCGCCGTGTTCGGCACGAAGATCTGCGACGACTTCTTCCAGGTCAAAGCCGGCGGGGACGTGTGGTTCTGCCTGGGCGTGATGAAGGCGCTCAAAGCCATGGACGCCTTCGACCGCACCTTCATCGCCGAACACACCACCGGCTTCGGAGACCTCGAGGCCCAGATGGACGAGGTGGGCTGGGACGCGCTCGAAGAGGGCAGCGGCGTCACGCGCGCGGAGATGGAGCGGCTGGCGCAGCAGTACGCGAAGGCGAAGACCGCGGTGCTGATCTGGAGCATGGGCCTGACCCAGCACCGCTTCGGCGTGGAGAACGTCCGCTCGGTCGTGCTGCTCGGCCTGTGCCGCGGGATGATCGGCCGGCCCCACTGCGGACTGATGCCGATCCGCGGCCACTCCGGCGTGCAGGGCACCGCCGAGTGCGGCGCGGACGCGGACAAGCTCCCGGGCGCAGTGGACATCACGCCGGAGGACGTGGCGAAGCTGGAGGCCCACTGGGGACACCCTATCCCGGCGCGGCGCGGCCTGAAGGCGGCGCACCTGCTCGACCGGGCGCTGGAGAGCGGGCTGGATGTCCTCTACACGCTCGGCGGCAACTACCTCGACACGCTGCCCGAGCCCGGCGCCGCCACCCGCGCGCTCGCCAACGTCCGGCTGCGCGTCCACCAGGACATCCTCATCAACACCTCCGCGCTGGTGGAGCCCGCGATGGAGGGCGGCGAGGTGCTGCTGCTCCCCGCACAGACCCGCTACGAACAGCGCGGCGGCGGCACCTCCACCTCCACCGAACGCCGCATCCGCTTCACCCCCGAGCTGCCCGGCCACCGGATCGGCGAGGCGCTCGCGGAGTGGGAGATCCCGGTGCGGATCGGCCGCGCGCTCCGTCCGGACCGCCCCGACCTCTTCGCCTTCGACGAAGCCAGGGACGTGCGCCGCGAGATGGCGAAGGTGATGCCGCTGTACGCGGGCATCGAGACGCTCGAGCGCGAAGGCCAGTGGGTCCAGTGGGGCGGCCCGCATCTCGGCGCCGGCGGCATCTTCAAGAACCTCCCCGACGGGCGCGCGCGCTTCCGCCGGCTCGAGCTGCCGCGCGTGGAGATCCCCCCGGGGATGTTCTTTCTCGCCTCGCGGCGCGGCAAACAGTTCAACTCCATCACCTGGGGGAAGCGCGATCTCATCACCGGCGCGCCGTCGCGGCAAGCCGTGTTCTTCTCCCGCGAGGACGCGCAGCGCCTGGGCCTGCGCGAGGGGATGCGGGTGCGGCTTCGGAGCGAGACTGGCACCTTCGACGGCGTGGTGCAGCTTGCGGACCTCAAGCCGGGGCACCTGCAGGCCTTCTGGCCCGAGTGCAACCCGCTCATCGCCCACAGGTACGACCCCATCTCCGGGGAGCCCGACTACAACGCCTTCGTCACGGTGGAGGCGCTCGACGCCGCGACCACCGCCGAAGCGGCCCGGAGCGCTCAGGCGGCGTGAGCGGAAAGGTACGCACACAGACGGCTCACGGGGAGGGGGATCTGTCGGGTCGGCGAGGAATTCCGAAATCGGTTAGTGTGACCTCCCGCATCGCCGCAGTCCGAGTGCGGCACCGGTTTCGAGAATCAACATGGAACAGTTCGATCCCCGTCAGGTGAAGCACCGCGATGCGCAGGAGCTCGCGCAGGGCTATTCGAAGGGCATCCGACGGTTCGAGATCGCCTGCATCGCGCTGTTCGCGGTGGCGGTCACCGTTCAGGCGATCCGGATGGTTCGTCCCGCGATGGAGAACCCCTGGCTGATGGTGGCGGCATTCGCCGCCGGGTACCTGTTCGCGGACTTCGTCTCCGGCTTCGTGCACTGGCTGGCGGACACCTGGGGCAGCGTGGACATGCCCATCATCGGCAAGGCGCTGTTGCGGCCGTTCCGCGAGCACCACGTCGACCAGAAGGCGATCATCCACCACGACTTCATCGAGACCAACGGCAACAACTGCGGGATCTGCGTACCGGCGGGCCTCGCGGCCTTGTTCGTTCCGCTCGAGGACCCGTTGGTGTTCTTCCTCATGGCGTGGCTGCTGTGGTCGATGATCTGGGTGATGGGCACCAACCAGTTCCACAAGTGGGCTCATATGGATCGCCCGCCCGGCTGGGTGGCGGTTCTGCAGAAGCTCCACCTGGTGCTGCCGCCCGAGCACCATCAGATCCACCACACGCCGCCGTATGCGACGCACTACTGCATCACCACCGGCTGGCTGAACCGGCCGCTGGCGGCGATCCGCTTCTTCCGCGTGCTGGAGTGGATCGTCACCACCACCACCGGGGTCATCCCCCGCGCGGACGACCTCGGCGTGCGCGCCGCGCTCGCGGTGCAGGAGGCGGTGGCGGTCAAGCCGGTGGCGGTCCCCGCAGACGAGCGCAAGGCCCCGGCGCCGCGGCCGTAGGGCCTCCGCCTCACACCGGCCGGATGTCCACCTGCTCCGCCTGTTCGACCGGGCGGCCGAGGAACCTTCCCGCCACTTCGAGGAAGCGGTCCGGGGTGTCGGTGACGAAGTACGCGTGTGCCGGCGGGGTGGCCGCCTTCGCCGCGAGCAGCCCGCGCTCCTGCAGCACCGCCTCCGCCGCCTCGGCCACCGCGGCGGCGGAGTCCACCAGGGTCACGCCGTCTCCCATCACCTCGGCGATGACACCCTGGAGCAGCGGATAGTGGGTACACCCCAGGACCAGGGTGTCCACGCCCGTGGTGGCGAGCTCCGAGAGGTACTGCCGTGCCACGAGGCGCGGGACCTCGCCCGTCGTCCAGCCCTCCTCGGCCAGCGGGACGAAGAGCGGACAGGCGCGCGAGGTCACCACCAGGTCCGCCCGCGCCCGTTTGAGCGCGCGCGCGTACGCCCCGGACCGCACCGTGCCCGGCGTGCCGATCACCCCCACCCGCCCGGTCCGCGTCCTCGCCGCCGCCACCTTCGCGCCGGGTTCGATGACGCCCAGCACCGGGATGGGCAGCTGCTGCGCGAGCGCCTCGAGACCGACCGCGCTGGCCGTATTGCAGGCGATCACCAGCAGCTTGACGTCGCGCGCGAGCAGAAAACGCGCGTTGGCCAGGGAATAACGGGTGACCACCTCCGCGGACTTGGTCCCGTACGGGACCCGCGCGGTGTCGCCCAGGTACACGGTGGCCTCGTGCGGGAGCCGCTCCATCAGGGCGCGCAGGACGGTGAGCCCGCCCACCCCGGAGTCGAACACGCCGATCGGCCTGCGGTCGTCAGGAAGCATTCGCCACCCACGTAGCACGAAGGATGCCGCCTCGCGAAAGCAGGCGAACGAGCGCTAGTATCCGTCTGGCTGGTTCGTTGGCCTGGGCCGGGGTCAACGAACCCGCGAAGACGCGAAGGCCGAAGGAGCGCTGACGTTCCGCCCCTTCGGCCTTTGGCGTCTTCAGGGGTGTGCGGCTACTGCCGGGTCAACACCACCGTGGGCGCGTTGTTCGGCATCATGAACTGACCGGGGAAGATCGTCACCACGAGCGGCGAGCTGGCGCTGGAGAGGTAGACGTCGCCGCTCCCGTCGTTGGTCGGCGCCTGGAGGTAGACCTCGTAGGTGTCTGGGTAGAGATAGTTGTAGAGCGCGGGCGGCGCATTGCAGTTCTGCGGATCGCCGGCGCCCGGGTAGAGGAGGTTGCCGGCCGAGTCCCGGAAGTTCACGTAGACCGTGGTCACGTGGGCCTGCGCGCAGCTCTGCTGGATCCCGTCGGAGAGCTGCCAGCCGATCGCGACGCCTCCCACCGACCAGTCCAGCGTGTAGTCCACGCCGATCGCCTTGCCGGACAAGAGAGGCAGGTTCGCCGCCTTGCGGTACAGCTCGTTGCCGGTGGCGTCGTAGGCGACGAGCATGATGGTGTGGTTGCCGCCGGTGAGATACGGGGTGGGCACGCCGTCGGCGGTCTGGCCCTGCGCGCAGGGGAAGTGATCGACCAGCTGGTCATCGACGTACATGTCCACCGTGGCGACCCAGGCGTCCGCGCACGAGGGGTTGGCAATGGTCGACGACACCAGCGGCGGGTTGAGCGGAGGGAAGAACCACCGCACGTACGCGTAGCTGAGGGGATCGCCCACCGGCGCCAGGTCCACGTTCACGGTGAGGTCGCCGTCCACCGTGAAGCGTCCGGAGCTCGAGAAGACCACGTTGTTGCTGTAGTCGATGGCGTCGATGGTGAAGCTGTACGATCCGCCCGCGAAGTCGAGAAGGTTGATGCCCGGGTAGTTGTCGGCAAGGCACGGGAAGTAGCCGTCGTTCTGCAGCGTCTCACCCGGGATCTGCAGGTGGATGTTCTTCACATACGGGACGTCCGGACAGTTCTGGCCGGCGAACGTCCAGGTGAAGGTGACGTCTCCGGGGTGGAGAGGAGGAGGAGGATTTCCGCCGCCACCAACGATGATGCAGCCCGAACCGGTCAAGGCGAGGAGGAATGCGCCGAGGATCTTTGCGTTCATGTGTGTGCTTCCCCGATGGTCGCCGGACTGTTTCCGGCGGTCGTGCCATCGGACGGGGAGGGTCCGTTGGTATTCATGCTACCGCGCGAAAAGCTCAGCGGGGGCACAGCTGTGCCGGATCGCCTGCCCACCCACATGCCCGCCGCGTTCCGCCTGCTGGGCAGGCACGCTGAGGTTTGTTTGACCCATCCCGGTGGGGGTGCTACTCGGGTCGGTCCATGACGCTGCCCGCCGTTCCGCCTCTTTCGGCGCTCGACGTCGTCGCGGTTCTCCGGAGCGCATCCTTCATCGAACTCGCGGTGCTCTTGCTTCTGGCGTGCGCGTCGATCGCCTCCTGGGCGCTCATCGCGATGAAGATCGCCCAACTGCGCAAGGCGCGGGCGCAGTCGGTGAGCTTCCTCGACACGTTCTGGAAGGCCTCGCGGCTCGAGGCCATCTACGCCACCGCGCAGCAGCTCAACGACTCGCCGCTCTCCAAGGTGTTCCGCGCCGGCTACGAGGAGCTCTCCCGGCTCTCCCAGACCCGCGACCAGAAGGAGGGCGCGATGGCCGAACGGCTGGGCGGGATCGAGAACGTGGAGCGCGCGCTCAACCGCGCCTCCACCGCGGAGATCACCTCGCTGGAGAGCACCGTCCCGTTCCTGGGCACGGTGGGCGCGGCGGCCCCCTTCGTGGGGCTGTTCGGCACGGTGGTGGGCATCCTCTCCGCCTTCAACGAGATCTCCGAACAGGGAAACGCCAGCCTCGCCACGGTGGCGGCGCCGGTAGGCAACGCGCTCTTCGCCACCGCCGCGGGGCTGTTCGCGGCGATCCCGGCCGTGGTCGCCTACAACCACTTCGTCTCGCGGATCCGCGTCTTCGACACCGAGATGGCCAACTTCTCGGCGGACTTCCTCAACATCGTGAAGCGGCACTTCTTCAAGTAGGAGCGCTCGCGTGGCCATCGGCGGAGGCAGAGGCGGCGCCACCGGGCGCACCACGATGAGCGAGATCAACGTCACGCCGCTGGTGGACGTGATGCTGGTGCTGCTCATCATCTTCATGATCACCGCGCCGCTCATCCAGCAGGGCGTGAAGGTGAACCTCCCCGAGGCGCGCGCGGCACCGGTGCAGTCCGAAGAGAAGAAGATCGTCCTGTCGATCGACGCGTCGAAGAACGTGTTCATCGGCGACGTGCAGGTGCCGCTCGAGGAGCTGGAGGAGAAGCTCCGGACCAACGCCAAGGCGCAGGCGGACAAGGAGGTCTACCTCCACGCCGATCGCGACATCCCCTATGGCATCGTGGTCGAGGTGATGGCAGCGGCGCAGCGCGCGGGCATCAGCAACGTGGGAATGATCACCGACCCGATCTCGTCCGGAGCGTCGGGGAAGAAGAACAGGGACAGAAAGAACGGACGCTGAGGCCGCGGCGTCCCAACCCGCATGCACGCCGCCGTCGCACAGAGCCTGCTGGTCCGCCGGCCCACGGTCGCGCTGCCCTTCGTTGCGCTGTCTTTCGCCGCGCACGCGCTCGTGGTGATCGTCGCCGTGGTGATCGGCCTGTTCCACCGGCCGCCGCCGATCAACCTGGACCAGAAGCCGATCAAGGCGTCGCTGGTCCGGCTGGGGAAGCCGCGCGACAAGAAGCTGTTGCCCCGCAAGGAAG
>JADGHL010000181.1 GCA_019686135.1 Myxococcaceae bacterium
CCCATTGGGCTGGGAGTGCGTGCGCGCGGGCGGCGCCTGCACGGGAGCGCCCGGCACCGCAGTCGGCGCGGGATGAGCCGCGGGCTGGACCCACACGCCCGGTGCGACGGGTGCAGCGGGCGGCGCCGCGTTGGGGATCAGCATCGGCGGGCCACCCGTGCCATTGGGCGACGGCGCGACCGGACGTGCGGCGGGAGCCGCCGGCTGTGCAACCGGAGCGGCCGGCTGTGCGACCGGAGTGCCCGGCTGTGCGACCGGAGTGGCCGGCTGCGGCGCCGCCACGGCGGGCGGCTGCACGCCGTTGGCCTTGAGGACCTCCAGCGTCTCGGCGTCGGACGGATCGGCCTGCCACGCCTTGAGCAGGTTGGCCTTACCCCCCTCCGCCTCGCCGTTGCGGATCTGCAGGCCTCCGAGCATCCGGAGCACGACCTTGTCGTTGGGGGCGACCCCCAGCGCGCCGTTGAGCTCCTCGATGGCCTTCTTGTCCTTGCCCTGTTCCGCGTAGACGCGCGCGAGCAGGATGCGGGGATCCGGCAACGAAGGATGGGCCTTGACCCCCTTCTTGCAGACGACCATCGCCTCCATGAACCGGCCCATCCCCAGATAGGCCTCGGCGAGGGCTTTGTAGGCGTCCGATCCGGGGTCGGTGGCGAAGGCGTGCTCCAGCTTCGCGAGCTCGGCCGGGCTCAGCGTCTTCGAAGGTGAGGTGGGCATCGCTTAGGAGGGCAGGTTGTATCGCATCACGTCGCAAGTCGCGTCAATTCGGGGAGCAGGCCCGAAACCGGAGCATTGACAGGGGAAATCTCGTCCGGTATCTGCGCGTTCCCTTTCGCGGGCCCCTCCCGCGCGGAGGGGACAACAGAATAGCAGTCCGGGGGCGTAGCTCAGTTGGGAGAGCGTCGCGTTCGCAATGCGAAGGTCGTCGGTTCGATCCCGTCCGCCTCCACAGAAGAAGCACCGAAGGGCCTCGGAGAACTCCGGGGCCCTTCGACTTTTCAGCGTTCGGCGTCCTCTGCCCGTACGCGTTGAATTGGTCCGGCAAGCTGCTATCCGGGCCCCATGTCCGAGGCAACCGCTGCGCCTTCCTTCTTCGCCCGCGTGGCGATGGCGTTCGTCTTCTTCTTCCGGATTCTCTTCAAGCCCGCCTTTGCCGAACAGCTGCTTCCCTACAGGCGCCCTCCCGAACGGCTGCCCTCCGGCGAGCCCGCCATAAAGGCGCCGGAGCAGGCCGCGCCGCCGCCTCCCGAAAAAGTTCACGCCTCGGGGCTGTTTCTGCTTTCCATGTTGCAGCGTGAAGGCCGCTTCGTGGATTTCGTGCAGGAGGACGTCGCCGGCTTCTCCGACGCCGAGGTGGGCGCCGCCGCGCGCGTCGTCCACGAAGGCTGCCGCAAGGTCGTGCGCCAGTACCTGCGCTTCGAACCCGTGCTGACCGAGCCGGAAGGCGCCACCGTCACCGTGCCCGCCGGCTTCGACGCCGAGCGCATCCGGCTCACCGGGAACGTCGCCGGTCAGCCGCCGCACCGGGGCACGCTCCGGCACCACGGCTGGGTGGCGACCGGGGTGAACCTCCCAGCGGTGCCCGAGGCAATGGATCTAAAGGTGATCGCACCGGCAGAGGTCGAGCTCGGGTGAGCGGCATGGCGCGCTATTCGATCGGCATCGATCTGGGGACGACGCACTCGGCGCTCTCGTACCTCAACGTCTCGGAGGGCGCGCGCGGCCCGGGTCAGGCGATGCTCCCCATCCCCCAGCTCACCGCGCCCGGGACGGTGGAGGAGCGCACGCTGCTCCCCTCCTTCCTCTACCTGCCGAGCCCCGAAGAGTTCCCCGCCGGCGCGCTCGGGCTGCCGTGGGCGAAGGAGCAGAGGGAGATCGTCGGCGAGCTGGCGCGGTCGCACGGCGCGAAGGTCCCCGCCCGTCTGGTCTCTTCGGCGAAGAGCTGGCTGTCCCACCCGATGGTGGATCGCCGGAAGGCGCTTCTGCCGTGGCAGGCGCCCGAGGAGGTGCCGCGCGTCTCCCCGCTGGAGGCCTCGGCGCGCTACCTGCGGCACCTGCGCGAGGCGTGGGATCACTCGCTCGGGGCCGAGGGGCCGGACTGGAGACTGGCGGCGCAGGACGTGGTGGTGACCGTGCCCGCAAGCTTCGACGCCGCGGCGCGCGAGCTGACCTTGGAGGCGGCGAAGCAGGCCGGATTGCCGCAGGTGACGCTGCTCGAGGAGCCGCAGGCTGCGCTGTACGCGTGGCTGGAGGCGCAGGGCGAAGGCTTCCGAAAGCTCCTTCAGCCGGGCGAGGTGATCCTCGTGGTGGACGTCGGCGGAGGCACGACCGACTTCTCGCTGATCGCCGTAGTCGATCGCGAAGGCGAAGTGGGCCTCCACCGCCTCGCGGTGGGCGACCACATCCTTCTGGGCGGCGACAACATGGACCTGGCGCTCGCCCACGCGCTCAACCAGAAATTTGCGGCGGCGGGCAAGAAGCTGGATGCGTGGCAGTTCAACGCGCTCACCTACGCCGCGCGAATGGCCAAGGAGCAGCTCTTCGCGGATCCGAAGCTGGAGCAGCTCACGGTGGCGGTGCCCGGGCGCGGATCGTCTCTCGTCGGCGGGACGTTGAAGACCGAGCTTCAGCGCGCCGAGCTGGAGCGCCTGCTCATCGACGGCTTCTTCCCGAAGGTGGCCGCCACCGAGGCGCCGCTGACGGCGCGGCGCACCGGCCTGGCGCAGCTGGCTCTGCCCTACGCGCAGGATCCCGCCGTGACGAAGCACCTGGCGTCCTTCCTCTCGCGGCAGGTGCAGGCGCTTCGCGGCGCGCACGATCTGCCGGTGGCGATCTCCGGCCAACAGTTCGTGCACCCCTCCGCCGTGCTGTTCAACGGCGGCGTGTTCAAGGCGCGCGGGCTCAAGGACCGCGTGCTGGAGGTGCTCGACGACTGGCTCGCGGCGGAGGGCGGGAGGCCGGTGAAGGAGCTGCCCGGCGCGGACCTCGATCTCGCGGTGGCGCGCGGGGCGGCCTACTACGGCTGGGTGAAGCAGGGGCACGGCATCCGCATCCGCGGCGGCACGGCGCGCGCCTACTACGTGGGCGTGGAGAGCGCGATGCCGGCGGTCCCCGGGATGGAGCCGCCGCTCAAGGCGCTGTGCGTGGCGCCCTTCGGGATGGAGGAGGGGACGCAGGCGGACGTGCCGCCGCAGGAGTTCGGGCTGGTGGTGGGCGAGCCGACACGGTTCCGCTTCTTCGCCTCCTCGGTGCGGCGCGACGACGTGGTCGGGACGATGGTGGAGGACGTGGACGAGCTGGAGGAGGTCTCGCCGATCGAAACCACGCTCCCGGCGGAAGGCGGCAAGGCCGGCACGCTGGTCCCGGTGAACCTGCAGGCGGCGGTGACCGAGGTCGGCTCGCTCGAGCTGCGCTGCCTGGAGAAGAACGGCCCGGGCCGCTGGAAGCTCGAGCTGAACGTGCGGATGAAGGAGTAGGCGAAGGAAGCGATGCACATCGTCGGAATCGATCTCGGCACCACGCACTGCGCGATGGCGGAAGTCGATCCCTCGGGCGGTGCGGGCGCGCCGGTCCGCGACGTTCCGGTGCCGCAGCTCGTCCGCGCGGGCGAGGTGGCGCAAAGGCCGCTGTTGCCTTCCGCGCTGTACGTGCCCGCACCGGGCGAGCTCCCCGAAGGCGCGCTGCGGCTGCCGTGGGGCGAGGACGATCGTCCGGCGGGCGAATTCGCGCGGTGGCAGGGCGCGCGCGTCCCCGGCCGGCAGGTGGCCTCCGCCAAGAGCTGGCTGTGCCACCCCGGCGTCGATCGCCAGGCGGAGATCCTCCCGTGGGGCGCGCCGCCGGAGGTGCCGAAGATGTCGCCGGTGGAGGCGTCCGCGCGGCTGCTCCGGCACCTCGCGCACGCCTGGCAGATGGCGCACCCGGGAGAGCGGCTGGGCGATCAGGAGGTGGTGCTCACCGTCCCCGCTTCCTTCGACGAGGCCGCGCGCGCGTTGACGGTGAGCGCCGCGCGGCAGGCGGGGCTGGAGAAGTTCACCCTGCTGGAGGAGCCCCAGGCGGCGTTCTACGACTTCACGGCGCGGCACCGCGCGCAGCTGGGCGAAGTGCTTTCGGGCGTGCGCCTGGTGCTGGTGGTGGACGTGGGCGGCGGCACCACCGACTTCACGCTGGTGCACGCGGCGGTGCTCCCCGAAGGGCCGGTGTTGAAGCGCCTCGCGGTCGGCGACCACCTGTTGCTCGGCGGCGACAACATGGACGCGGCGCTGGCGCGGCGGGCCGAGGAGAAGCTGGGCAGGAGGCTCTCCGCGGCGCAGTGGACGCAGCTCGTGCAGGCGGCGCGGAACGCCAAGGAGCAGCTGCTCGGGGAACGCCCGCCGGAGAAGGTGGGGTTGGCGCTGGTCGCCGAGGGCAGCCGGCTCTTCGGGGGAACGCTCTCCACCGAGCTGACCCGCGCCGAGGCCGAGCAGCTCGTCCTCGATGGGTTCTTCCCGCGCACGGCGGTGGACGAGACGCCGAAGCGGGCGACGCGGATGGCGCTCCAGGAGCTGGGGTTGCCGTACGCGCAGGATCCCGCGGTGACCCGGCACCTCGCCGCCTTTCTGCGCCAGCATGCTCTGGCGGGGTTCGCGGCGCTGGGCGTAGAGGCGCCACCGCCTGGCGCCCTCCCCCGCCCCGACGCGATCCTCCTCAACGGCGGCGTCTTCAACTCGCCGCGGATCACCGAACGGCTGGTGGACGCCGTCTCCGCGTGGTGGCCGGACGCGCCGCGGATCCGGCTCCTCGAGCACGCCTCGCTGGATCTCGCGGTGGCGCGCGGCGCCGCGTACTACGGGCTGGCGCGGCGCGGCTTCGGTCTGAAGATCGGCGGCGGCGCCGCGCGCG
The DNA here is from genome assembly GCA_019686135.1 of Myxococcaceae bacterium. Lineage (GTDB taxonomy): Bacteria > Myxococcota > Myxococcia > Myxococcales > Myxococcaceae > JADGHL01. The sequence goes on from JADGHL010000181.1 coordinate 4,876, forward strand.
CGTACTACGTGGGCCTGGGCAAGGCGGACGCGAACGACGACATGGGCCCCTTGGGCGTGTGCCTCATCCCGCGCGGCTTCGAGGAGGGCGAGAACGTCGACCTCGGTCAGCGCACCTTCCAGCTCACGCTCGGGCGGCCGGTGCAGTTCCAGATCTACGCAACCACGGCCGATCGAATCGACAAGCCCGGCGACCTCGCCGAGATCGGCGACGTGGAGACGTTCCGCCCGCTGCCGCCGATCCACACGCTCCTCAAGAGCGCGAACGCGGCGGCGACATCGGGCGGCGCCACCGTGCCGGTCCACCTCAAGGCCTCGCTCACGGAGATCGGCACGCTGGAGCTGTTCTGCGTCTCGAACGTCGCCGACGAACGTTGGCGGCTGGAGTTCGAGCTCCGCGGCCGCACCGGTCAGGCGCCGATCGCCATCACCGAGTCGATGCCGGCGCGCTTCTCGGAGGCGACGGAGGCGGTCCACCGGGTCTATGGCCACAAGCCGATCGCCGGCGTGGGGCCGAAGGACGTCAAGCAGCTCGGCAAGGCGCTGGAGCGGGCCCTGGGGCCGCGCGAGAGCTGGCGGGTGCCGGTCCTCCGCGAGCTGTGGAGCGCGCTGTACGCCGGCGCCTCCAAGCGGCGCCGCTCGGCCGATCACGAGCGCGTCTTCTACCAGCAGCTCGGCTTCGCGCTGCGGCCCGGGTTCGGCTACCCGCTGGACGACTGGCGGGTGGAGCAGACGTTCGGGCTGTTCAAGGACCTGGTGCAGTTCCACACCGAGAAGGCGGTGTGGATCGAATTCTGGGTGATGTGGCGCCGCGTCGCCGGTGGGCTGAGCGAGGCCGCGCAGCAGGAGCTGTGGCGGTACCTGCGCCCGCACCTCGAACGGCGGGTGCCGCCGGACGTAAAGCCGGGCCCGAAGCAGAAGGGCATCGTCCCCGAGGGGCTGGACGAGATGGTCCGCGCGGTGGCGTCGCTGGAGCACCTTTCGCCCTCCGACAAGGCGGAGGTGGGCCGGTGGATCGCCGAGCGCGTCCAGCACCCACAGACCGTGGGCGGGCCGTGGGCGTGGGCGCTGGGGCGGCTCGGGGCGCGGCAGCCGCTGTACGGAAGCAGCCACAAGACCGTGGAGCCGGAGCTGGCGGCGGAGTGGATCCGCCTCTTGGTCGGGCTCGGGCTGACGAAGATTGACGGGGCGCCGTTCGCGGTCGCGCAGCTCGCGCGGCGGACCGGCGACCGGATGCGCGATGTGGACGACGAGACCCGCGCGCTGGCGCTGGAGGCGCTCTCGAAGGCGAACGCGGCGGAGTCTTGGCGGCGGATGGTGGAGGAGGTCATCTCCATGGAGGCGGCGGACGAGGCCCGCGCGCTCGGAGACACCTTGCCTGCCGGGCTGATGCTGGGCTGACCCGATCAGCCCCCCTTCGGGCGCCCCAGCTTCCTGGTGGCGTTGCTGAGCGCTTCGAGCTCCGAGCGCTCCAGCTCCAGCAACTCCGGCGGCGGGCGGTACATCTCCTCCATCAGCTCGGCCCGGGTCTTCACGCCGGCCGGCGTGAGCGCGACCAGCTTCACCCGGCGGTCGCCCGGGTGCGCCCGGCGTTCGGCCAGACCGCGCTTCTCCAGCCGATCGACGATCCAGGTGGCGTTCGAGGCGTCGCAGCCCCACAGCTCGGCGAGGGAGCGCATCGTCCGCCCCTCCGTGGCGTCCAGCGTGAAGAGCGCGCGGGAGTCGTTCGGGGTGAGCTCGTAGCGGGAGAGCACCTGTTCGCGGTGCCTCCGGGTCTCGATGATGAAGTCGAACAGCCGCTGCCAGACCTCGGCGGCGAGCGTGGCCTTTCTGGTGGTGGTGCGACGTGCGCCCATGCGTCTCCCGGTAGTCGAGTGGACGACAGAATTCAATCTGCCAGATAGTTTGATTGATTCAACCATGGACCCCTCATAACAATATCCCGGGCCATAGCTCAGGAGGAAGTGATGACGCCCTATTCGGTGGTGGTTTTTCTGCACGTGGTCTCGGCGACCGGGCTGGTAGCCGCGCTCGCGTTGGAAGGAGTGACGCTGGCGCGCCTGGGGACCGCGCCGACCGTGGAGGTGGCGCGCGATCGCGCCGGCGGCTTCGCCGCGATGCCGTGGGTGGGGATCCCGTCGATGGTGCTGATCCTGCTGACCGGCGGGTATCTGGCGACGACCTGGGGGTGGAAGCCGGAGTGGATCCGGATCGCCATCCCGGCGCTGTTGATGTTTCCGCTGCTCGGCGGAACGCTCACCCGGAAGGGGATAACCGCAATTCAACAGACGCTGGCTGCGCCCCGGGAGAGCAACGCTGGCCCCGGGAAGCTCGGCAGCCTGCAGCTCTGGCTGTCGTGGGGGATCCGGGTCGGCACGCTGGTCGGCGTGGTGTTCCTGATGGAGGTGAAGCCCGCGCTTGCCGTGGCGGTGACGGCGATGGCGATCGCCGTGGCCATGGGGGCCGCGCTGGCGTTCCTCCCGCTCCCGGGAAAGGAGGCGCGATGAGCGCGCTGAAAGGAAAGGTCGCGTTGATCACCGGCAGCTCCCGCGGGATCGGGGCAGAGATCGCCCGGCTGTTCGCGAAGGAAGGCGCGCAGGTGGCAGTGCACGGAAGAGATCGCGCGGCGCTCGCCGCGGTGCGGGAGGAGATCGTGGGCGCCGGGGGCAAAGCAATCGAGGTCACAGGGGAGCTCACCCGGTTCTCGGACCTGGAAGCGATGCGCGAGCAGATCGAGGCGGAGCTAGGCCCGGTCGACATCCTGGTGGCGAACGGCGGAGGGAGCTTCACCCCACCCGCGCCGCTGGAGGAGATCCCGGAGGACGGCTGGCGCGCCTCGGTCGAAGGGAACCTCACCGCCACCTTCCTGACGTTGAAGGCGTTCCTCCCCGGGATGAAGCAGCGGCAGCGCGGGAACATCGTCACCGTCTCCTCGGCCGCCGCGCGCCGCGCCCACCCACGTTCACCGATTCCGTACGCGGCGGCCAAGGCGGGGATCGAATTGATGACCCAGGACGTGGCGGTCCAGGCGGGGCCATTCAACATCCGGGTGAACTGCATCGCACCGGAGACGATCCTGACCGAACGGAACAACGAGCGGATCCCGGAGGCGATGAAGCCAGACCTCGCGGCAGCGCACCCGCTGAAGCGGCTGGGGACGACGGAGGACGTGGCCCGGGCGGCGCTCTTTCTCTGCTCCGATGAGTCGGCGTGGATCACCGGCGTGATCCTGGACGTGGCGGGTGGCGCAGTGCTGGCGCGGTGACGGCGCTGCATGTCTCCCCCGGGTCTGCACTCAGATCACTTCACCAGCGACCCGCACCTCTCGCCGACAGTCGCTCGCAAGAGTCCATGCAGACAGGCATTAAGGCCTGACAGAACATTTCAAGCACTCCGCCATGAAATCATCCCCTTGAATACAGGCGCTAACCTTGCTTTCCCTGCTTTTGGTGCGGCAGGGAGTTCTGAGGATAGGCGCTGACGACTCGATCAACTTCGAGACGGAGGCGAACCAACATGAGCTGAACCCTTACCAGTCGTAGCAGGGAGGACGGGATGAAAGGAGGAGCGGCGCCCCGACAACGACTCGCAATCTCCGCAATCCTCTCGGCCCGCTCGATGCTCGTGGTCACTGCCGTAGGCATTTTCGGGCTCCGTCCTCGTGCGGAAGCGCAGTGCACGCCGGGTAATGACGGACATGAAAACGCGAACGGCAACCTCGAAATCTC
>JADGHL010000052.1 GCA_019686135.1 Myxococcaceae bacterium
CGTCAGGGGCGGGGCGGCGGCAGCGACGACCGGGGCCGGTTTCGCACCGGGGCGGACGGGCAGCGACGGCCAGGGAGCGCTGCCTTTCGCCCGGTCGAACATCGCCCAGCCGGCAGGGACGTTCACCGGCACGACCCGAGTCTCGGGCTGTCCGGTCGCGAGCCGCGCGCCGGTGCGGTGCTCGATGACGACGAAGGACGTGAACGCGGTCATCAGCTGGTGCTCCACCGCGAGGTCGACGATCCGCTGCCGGTTCGACTCGGCGCGCCGCCCGCGGAGGTCGGCGAACTCCAGATCGCGCACCCGTTCGCGCGCCCACAGCCGCTGTACCCAGGGCGTGTCTGCGCGTTCGGGCAGCTCGATCGGAAGGGTGAGCGAGAACCGCTCGGGCGCGGTGTCTCCCGGGATGTAGCGTGCGCCACGCACCTCGAGTCGGCCGCGACCGGGCCGGTCATACCGGCCGAAGATGACCCACGGCTCGCCGTCGACCAGCGCGCGCGGCGGGGCGGGGGTGAGGTCCGAAACCGCGACGCCGTCGAACTGGACCGACATCTCGTCCACCCGCGGGGCGATCGCCCGCGCGAACTGGGCCACCACCTTCTCGTCGACGCGCTCCCCGGGGTGGATGAACTCCACCGCGCCACCGCTGTGGCGGGCGAGATCGCGCAACAGCGCGTCGCTCACGTTGGTGCCGATGCCGAACGAGTAGATCCGCGCACGGCGCCGCAGCGCCAACGCCTGCTCGAGCACCTCCTTCTCGTTCCCCACCTGCCCGTCGGTGAGCAGCACCAGCGTCGCGTCCGGCGAAGCGCGGAGCGCGTGCCGCAGCGGCGCGAGGATCTCGGTGCCCCCGTCGGCGGAGAGCGATTGCACCCACGCGTCCGCGCGCTCCAGGGTGGCCTGCGAGAACACCTCGGGGTGGTCGGAGAACGTGGTGAAGCGCTCGTTGAAAGCGATGACATTGAAGCGATCGCCCTCGCGCAGATGGCGCAGGCACAGACGCAGCGCGCTCTTCGCCTCCGCGATCGAGGCGCCCTCCATGGATCCGGAGACGTCGATCAGGAACACCACGTCCTGGGGCGCGGCGCTGCGCTCCGGGGTGAAGAGGTCCGGCACGATCGTGACCATGAACGTGCCCGGCTTTCCCTCTTCGCGGTGGGCGGCGAAGGTCTGCAGCGGCGCGCCGTCCACGCCGCGCGCGGTGAGCACCACGTCGCGGGCGAGCGCGACCTGGTCCTGCGCGAAGTGCACCCGCGTCCGCGTGGGCTCGTCGATGACGGAGATCGCGTGCGAGGGACTCTCCACGCGGACCGGCTTGCCGGTCTCGAAGACGACCTCCAGCCGCAGCCCATATCGCGCGTCGCCGATGGGCGGGGTGATCCGATCGGCGTCCGGGACGCGGTCGGTGGGTTCCGCCGTGGCGTGCCCGGTCCGGTCCCCGCGCGGCGTGCCCGGGATGTAACGGGGCGCCACCAGCGTCGGCACCGCCCAGCGGAGCACGCCCTCATCCGCGCGCACCGGCTCCACGTAGGTGACGTCGATGAGCGTCTCCTCGTTCGGAAGCAGATTGCCGACCTGCGCGGTGAAGACGTTGGGGCGCTCCTGGTCGAGCAGCCCGGCGCCGTGGCCGGAGGCGATGGCCTCGTCGTAGTCGCGGAACGCCTGTTCGCGTTCCTTCACGACGCCCTCCAGGGTGCGGCCGTCGCACGTCATCTGGAAGCCCATCAGCGTGGCGTCAGTGGGGAGCGGGAAGGTGTAGACCGCTTCGACCGGCTTCGGCTCGGCGTTGCGGTAGCGCTGGCGGACGCGGACCTGTGCGTGCGCGCCATAGACGTGGCCGTCGATCTCCACCCCCAGCAGCGGGACCTGCTGGCCCTGCTTCGTGGACAGCCCACAGCGCGTCTCGTTCATGGGTTCCTCCGGGAGAGCAGCGAGTCGACAACGAACTGACGGATCCGCTCCGCCAGGTCCTTCAGCTCCGGGTCCGCGTCGTCGCCGACGTGGAGCTCGAGCCCCCGGGCCAGCTCGATGCGCTGGTAGCGGGAGGTCGGCTGCGGCAACCAGATCGGCCCGGGTGCGTCGGCCGGCGGCAGCGGACGTGGCGGGACCCTGGGAGAGACGCTGACCGGCGCCGGAGCGTTCCCTTCCGCCAGCGCCCGAAGCTCCGCCATCGAACGCCCCTTCAGCTCGCGTTCGATCGCGTCGAGCGGCAGGAACCGCTCCTGCAACTTCTTGATCGCCAGAAGGCGGAGCCGGTGTTCCTCGCCATATGCGGTGTCACGTCCGCGGAAGACCGGCGCCGGGAGCAGTCCGCGCTGCACGTAGTACCGGACGGTGCGCGGCGACACGCCGCACGCTTCGGCCAGCTCCGGAAGCTTCCACTCCGGGGGATGCGAACCCATGCCAACTAGCCGGGTCGGCACTACTCCGGGCCGACGCGCAGGCTCCAGTCCGTCGTGAGGTCGTGGGTCCTGGTCCCGTGGTGACTGAAAAGCGCGCGACGCGGCCAGTGACGGGCTGATGCAGTTCGTCCGACGGGCTCAAACATCAGGCCGCGCAGCGTCCGCCCCCGCGCAGGGTGATGCGCTCGTCGGGCAACCGAGCTGACCCATCCGTGTTCAAAAACGGCTCGGGCCGACGTGATTCCTGGCCGAAGTGTCGTGGAATCACAGTCGGCTGCCGCAGTGGCAGCGGTCAGCGCGCCGGGTCAGACAGGTGCGGGCGACGAACTCGTCAGGCAGGTCGGCTCACCGGACGACGTCACAAAACGCACGCCCAACCCACGACCGCCCCAGATCGCACCCGGCCCATCAACGCACTCGAGCCGGCGCGAAGTACTCCGGCGTCGAGGCGGCCGGGCAGGTCGGTCGAGATCAGAAGACGCAGAACCCTGGGCGGTGATCTCCTCGGGGCCGGGGACGATCCGCCTCGCCGACTCACGGCAGCCCGCAGTCGGCACAACGCCCGTTGCGTCTCAGCGCTGAGCCACGAATCGGAACCGCTGCAACGCCCCGGAGACTGACCAGCGCGCGCGTTCCACCAGCGGGATCGGCGCCGGTCGCACCAGCGGCGCCGACTCAGACTGCGAGTGGAAGGCGAAGTAGCAGCACGTGGCGTGGGTCGTGGTGGAGAGCGCGTCCATCGTAAGACCGCATGATGATCGCGTGAACCCGTTGCGCCAGTTTTTGGCCGGCGCCTTCCGACCACGTCACTGTCCCGGGCCGACGATGGCGAGCGCCTCGCGGTCGAAGTCGATGACCCGCTGGGCGACCTCTTGCACATCCCGCGCGGTGACCGCGAAGACCTCGCTCGCGTACCGCTCCAGCGCGTCCGCTCCCAAACCGTAGAGGTACTCCAGAGCAATCAACCCCGCGCGCGCTCCGTTGCGCTGCAGGCCAATCTCGTGCGCGCCCACCAGATGCCGCTTCGCGCGCAACAGCTCGTCGTCGGAGATCCGCTCGTCGCGCAGCCGCGCCAATTCGGTGCGGATGCCCGCCACGGCCGCGTCCACCTTCTCGGGGCTCGTGCCCATGTAGACGCCGAAGTAGCCCGGATCGACACCTTCCACCGAGAAGCTTGAGACGCTGTACGCCATCGAGCGCTTGTCGCGCAGCTCCACGAAGAGCCGCCCGCCCTGCCCGGAGAGCACCGTGGACATGACCTCCAGCGCGCGCCGCCACGGATCCATCACCGTCGCCGCCCGGAACCCGAGCACCAGGTGCGACTGCGCCCGGGCCAGCGCATGCCGCGTCACCCTCGGCTCCGAAGGCGGCAGCTCGGGCGCGACCTCTGGCTTCGTCACCTCCGGGGCGGGCCTGTTCCCGAACGCCTCCTTCGCCAGCGCGATCACCTCGCTCGCCCGCACGTCGCCCACCACCGCGAGCACCATCTGGGTCGGATCCATGTAGCGCCGGTGGTACGTCCGCAGCGCCTCCGGCCCCAGCTTCTCCACCGTCTCACGCTCGCCGAGCAGCGGCAGCCGGTACGGATGCTGCCGGTACAGCGTTCGCGCGAAGAGGTCGAACGCGAGCCCCGAGGGCTTGTCCACGCGGGTGAGGATGTCCTGAAGCAACAGCGCCTTCTCCCGCGCCACCTCCGCCTCTGCGAACAGAGGATGCAGCAGGACGTCCGTGAACAGCTCGAAGCCGCGGTGGAAGTGCCGCGAGAGGAACTCCGCGCGCAGCGTCACCGAGTTGCGCCCGCTGCTCGCGGTGAGCGACCCGGCGAGATCGTCGATGAGGTGCGCGATCTCCTCGGCGTCCCGCGTGGGCGTGCCCCGCGTGATCGTCCGCGCGAGCAGCGTGCTCACCCCGTTGTCCGACGACCTCTCGTAGCGGAGTCCGCCCAGGAACACGGCGCGCATCGCGAACAGCGGGACCGCGCTCTCCTCGCGGATGAGCAGCGTCGCACCGCCGGGCAGCTTCTCGACGATCACCTCCCCCTCCGCCGTCTTCGGCGACAGGGGCGCGGTCACCTGCATCGGCGCGGGCGCCTTCGGCCGCGGGGCGCGCACGCCTGACGAAGCCTGTGCACCGGACAGCGCGCGATCGAGTGCCGACTCCACGTCCGCGGCCGTAAAGGAGGTGCCCTTCGGCAGAAGCCCGGTGACGATCGCCCGATCGAAGCGCAGATAGCGTTCGGCCACCTCCCGGAGCTGGTCCACCGTGAGCGCGGCGACCTGCTCGTAGTAGCGGGCCTCGCGCTCGAGCCCGCCGCCCGAGGCCTCGTAGAACCCCAGCTTCCGCGCCAGTCCCTGCACCGTCTCGCGCTGGTAGACGTTCTCCGCTTCGATCAGCGCCTGCACCGTGCGCAGCTCGCCCTGGCTGACCGGCGCCGCGCGCGCCTCCGCGAGGATCCGCGCGGACGCCTCCAGCGCCTGCGCCAGCTTCTCGGGCGGCAGCGTCAACGACACCGCGAACAGCCCCGGATCCTTCGGCGTGTAGGACCACGCGTGGACGGCGTTCGCCAGCTGCAGCTTGCGCTTGACCTCCAGCGACAGCCGCGAGGACTCGCCCTGTCCGACGATCATCGCCAGCACATCCAGCGCGGGCGTGTCCTCGTGCAGGACGTCGGGGACTGAAAATGCGAGGTTGAGCCAGGCCTCCTTCGCCTCATCCTCCTTGAGGTGCACCCGGCGGCCCTCCAGCGTCGGCTCGCGCGCGCGCACCACCGCGCCTTCATACGGCCGGCCCCAGTCGCCGCCGAAGATCGCCTCCACCCATTCGCGCACCTCCGCCTCGCGGAGATCGCCCACGATCGACAGCACCATGTTCGAGGGCGTGTAGTGGCGCCGGTAGAACTCCAGCATCTTCTCGCGCGTGAAGCCGCGGACCGTCTCCTCCCAGCCGATGACCGGCCGCTGATACGGGTGGACCCGGTACGCGGTGGAGAACAGCTCGCGCGACGAGCGCCGCGACGGCGTGTCCTGGCTGCGCTTGATCTCCTCGCACACCACCTCGATCTCGCGCGCCAGCTCCTGTGCATCGAACGCCGGGTTCCGCACCGAGTCCCCGAGGATCTCGAGCCCGGTGCGCGCGAACGGCGAGGCGATGACGATGTGGTAGACGGTCTGGTCGAACGAGGTCCACGCGTTGATCTCGCCGCCGTGCGACTCCACGGTGCGGGCGATCTCCCCCGGGCCGCGCGTCGCGGTGCCCTTGAAGAGCATGTGCTCGTGCAAATGGGCGAGCCCTGCCTGATCCGGCCGCTCGTCCGCGCTGCCGGCCCGCACCCACACCTGGAAGGCGGCCACCTTCGCCGCGTGCTGCTCCTCGAAGAGGACGGTCAGCCCGTTGTCGAGTCGGTACCGCGTGGTCATCCCGGGCAACCTGTCACCCGGCCCCGGGGTGCGCAACCGCTTCGGCTGTTCGATGAGAGTGGAGTGCTGGCGGCCTGCTGCACCCGGCGGTCGAACGTGGTCGCGAGGCCTACCCGCACCCGGCGTGCAGAGCGAGCAGCCGGCCCCGCCGCGTGACGCCGACGTGAACGGACTTTTGGTGACGCTCCGTCGACGCGTTACTGTCGGTCGGCCATGGGCAACGCGCCCGATCAGGTGGATCCATTCGCGGAACTCCGCCAGAGCTTCGACGACGAGCCGCTGTTTCCGGTGGGCAACGCGCCCGCGAAGGCGGCGTCCGCCCCGCCGCCGGCAGGGCCACCTCCGCCCATCCCTACCGGCACGCAGTCGATTCCGCCGCCGCTTCCCCCGCGCCGCAACGCTGCGCCGAAGCCCGCCGCCACCTCCCACGCGGTGCCCAACCTCCCGCCGCCCTCGCACCGGCCGCCGGAGAGCGATCCGTTCCAGGAGCCGCCGGATCCGCGGCCGCCGCGCACTGCGCTCCCCGAGGAGAAGATCGAATTCCTCCGCACGGTCGTCCGCCTGAAGGACGAGACGCTCGCGCGCGCCCGCGCCGTCTACGCCGAGCGCGATCACGAAGCCCAGCAGCTTCGTCAGGTGGCCGAGCAGCTGCACACGCAGCTCGAGAACGCGCTGGGGCAGTTGGCCGCGCTGCGCGAGCTTCCGGCGAAGCTGGAGGAGGCGCAGAACCAGCTCGAGGCCGAGCGCGGGCGCGCTGCTCAGCAGCAGACGCGGATCGCCGAGCTGGAGTCGGAGCTTCAGGCGAAGGAGGACGAACGGAAGGAGCTCGCGCGGGCGGTGGCGGAGCTCGAGGGGCAGCTTCCGCCTCTCCGTGCGGAGCTCGAGTCCGAACGCCGCGCGCGCACCGAGCTGAGCGAGGAGCTCGCGGGAGCGAAGGAAGCGCTGGCGATGGCGCAGGATCGCGTCGCGGATCTTGCCGCCACCCGCGCCGAGCTGGAGGGGAACCTCGAGGCCACCCACCAACAGTACGAACAAGTCTCCCAGGAGAACGCCCGCCAGCAGCTCGAGCTGGAGCGGCTGCAGCTCGAGCTTCCCACCGTCATCAGCGAACGCGACGCCGCGCAGACCGAACGCGACGTCCTCCGGGGCGAGGCCGAGGCCTTGAGCCAGCGCGTCGCCGAGCTCGAGGCGCAGCTCGCGGCGTCGGTGCAGAAGGTCCAGGCGCTGGAGGCGGAGCGGGAGTGGGCGCAGAGCTCCACGCAGGAGCTCGAAGCGCGGGCGCGCGCGCTGGACGCGGAGAAGCTCAAGGCCGACGAGCGTGCGCAGCAGCTCGAGACGCAGCGGGCCGCGTTGGAGGAGTCGGTGCGCGCGCTGGAGGCACAGCTCGGCGCAGCGCGCAGTGAGGCCGACACGCTTCGCGCGGAGCTCGCCGCCGCCGGGCCGCGCGCGCAGGAGGCGCTCGAGGCTGCGGTGCAGGCGGCCATCGACGCCGAGCGGGCCGAGGCCGAGCGCCGGCTCAAGGTGGAGCTGGACGCGGCGCGGCTGGAGGCGCGCAAGGAGATCCAGGCCGCCCGCGCGGAGGCGGCGAAGCAGGTGCAGGCGGCGCAGGCGAAGGCCGCGGCGATGGAGCAGGAGAAGGGCCAGCTGGAGGCGGATCTGGCCGAGGTGCGCGGCGAGCTGGAGGCGGTCACGGCCGAGCTGCAGCACACGCGCAACGAGCTCGGGCAGCTGAACGCCGAAGCGGGCCCGGGCCCGATGAAGAAGCTCCGGGACGAGCTCCACCAGGCCAACCGGAAAGCGATGGAGGCGCAGGCCGCGCTGCAGGCGGCGAACCAGGCGAAGGCGGCGCTCGAGGCGGAGCGGGACGCGCTCGCGCAGAAGGTCGCCTCGCTGGAGGCGGCGGCCCGGAACGCGCCCGCGGCATCGTCCGGCGGCGCGGACGCGGCGCTCGTCGCCGAACGCGACAAGCTCAAGGCGGACGTGGCGGCGATGAAGCGGAAGCTCGTCGCCGCGGAGAATGCGATCGAGGCGGCCGCCGCGCTCAAGGCGAAGGTGGCGCGGCTGGAGGCGCAGCTGAAGAAGGGGAAGGGTTGATCGATCCGCTGACGTCGCTGGATGCCGCGCGCTTCGGGGTCTACGTCCACTTCCCGTACTGCCTCTCGAAGTGTCCGTACTGCGACTTCGCGTCGATCGTCGCGCGGCAAATCCCGGAGGCGCGCTACGCGGAGGCCATCGCCCGCGAGCTGGAGCTCAGGATCGCCGCAGTGCCGTCGCTGGCCGGCCGTGCGGTGGAGTCGGTGTACTTCGGCGGCGGCACGCCGTCTCTGTGGGACCCAACGCACGTGCGCCGGGTGCTGGACCTTCTGCGCGCGCGGTTATGGATTGTTCCGGACGCGGAGGTGACGTTGGAGGCGAACCCGGGCGCCGCGGACGCCGAGCGCTTCGCCGGCTACCGCGCCGCGGGCATCAACCGCCTCTCCATCGGCGTGCAGTCGTTCCAGCCTGCCACCCTGGCCTTCCTCGGGCGCTCGCACGACGGCGCGATGGCGGAGCGCGCGTACGCGGCCGCGCGGGCGGCGGGGTTCGACAACGTCTCGCTCGACTTCATCTACGGCGTGCCCGGACAGACGCTGGACCAGGTCCGCGAGGATGCGGTGCGGGCCACGGGGCTGGGGGCCGATCACCTCTCGGCGTACGCGCTGACGCTCGATCGCGAATCGCTCGCCGAAGAGGTGCCGCTCGCGCGGCGGCTGGCGCGCGGAGAGGTGACCCTCCCGCCGGACGAGGAGGTGCTGCAGATGCAGCGCACCGTCCGCGACGTGTACCGGGCCGCGGGGCTCCTGCGTTACGAAATCTCCAACTACGCCCGGCCGGGACGGCACTCGCGACACAACGCGGCCTACTGGACCGGCGGCGAGTACCTCGCGCTGGGTACCGGCGCGACCGGCTTCATCCTCGAACCGGAAGGAACCGGCGGCGTGCGCTACGCCAACCACCGGAGCGCCGAGCGCTACCTCGTCCAAGTGGAGCAGGACAGTCTGCCGGTGGCCAGCGTGGAGACGCTCACCGCGCGCGAGCTGTTCTCGGAGCGCGTGGCGATGGGGCTCCGGCTCTCCACGGGCATCGACCTTCAAGCCACCTGTCGCGCGTTCGGTGAGGACTACGCCCCGCGCGCGAAGGTGGTGGAGGCGCTCGTGACCGGCGGGCTGGCAGTGCAGGACGGCCCGCGGCTCTTGCTCACCGATCGCGGCGCGGACGTGCACAGCGCGATCAGCGCGCGGCTCATGTAACGGTCAGGCCCGGCGGATCGCGCTGCGCGCCCGCTTGTGCGCGTAGAGTTCGGCGTCCGCGCGCCGAAGGAGCTGCTCCGCGGTCTCGCTCCGGCTGGTCTCCCCGAACGCGGCCACGCCGAAGGAGGCGCGTACGCAGAAGGTGACGTTGCCCTCGACGGTGATGGGCGACCGATCGAGGTGTTCTTCGATCCGCCGCAGCAGGCGATCGGCGCCGTCGCGGTCGCAGCCGGGGACGACCAGCGCGAACTCGTCGCCGCCCACGCGCGCGGCGCAGTCGCTCCCGCGGATGCTGGCGGCGAGCGCGCGCGCCAGCGTCCGCAGGCTCTCGTCGCCGGCGTGGTGCCCCCAGGTGTCGTTGATCCGCTTGAGCCCGTCCTGATCGGCCAGCACCACGACCAGCCCGGACTGATCTGCCGCCGCGGCGCGCAGCGCGTGCTCGAGGAAGGCGCGGAAGCCGCGGCGGTTGGCGAGCCCGGTGAGATCGTCCCGTCCGCCGAGGAGCCGCTCGCGCCTCAACTGCTGCGAGTGCGCGAGCGCGTTGCGCACCCGGGCCACCAGCTCGCTGGGGGCGACCGGCTTGGCGATGACGTCGAAGGCGCCGGACTCGAACGCCGCCACCCGCGTCTCGGTGTCCGCGCGGCCGCTCACCACCACGAGCGGAGTGCGCAGCCCCTCATCCAGCGCGCGGGTGAGCTCCAACAGCGCCATCCCCCCGCCGTGCGGCATGTAGAGATCGGCCACGACGACGTCCGCGGGTTCCTCGCGGAGCACCTTGGCCGCCTCGCGCGCGTCCCGGCATGCGCGCACGTCGAACCAGGGGCTGAGGATCCGATCCAGCAGCGCCACCGAATCCGGATCGTCATCCACCACCAGCACGCGGAAGCGGCCCGAAATCTGCGTGGTGCCCGACAGCGGCATCAGGTCGTACCGCGGGGGCAGCGGGACGGTGTGGTCCTCCAGCAGGTTGGCGAGGTTGCGTGCACGCGCCTCCAGCTCGCGCGCGGCGGACGAGAGGCGCAGCCAGGTGGCGCGCCCACGCACCGTCGCCTCGAGGTCCTCCATCGCGCGCCGCACCAGGTCCAGCGCCGCCTCGACGCTCGTCGGCGGCGGGGTGAGCGCCCCCGGTACGCGGTCTCCCGCGGCGGCCGAAATCTCGTCCGTACCCACAGACATCCCCCCGGCAGCGTTGTGTCCGGCTGCCGCGTCGATCATGCCCGATGCATCTGGCCCTGCAATCCCGCTGATGCCCATGGGACGCCGGGCACGCAGGTCTGTCGAATAGGCTCCCGTCGCGTGGGTCCACGGAGTACATGCGCACCAATCTCGCCCAGCATCACTCCGGAGGGCCTCACGTGTACCGAACCCTTATCCGCTGCGCCGCCGCGTGCCTGCTGGTCCCGGCATGCGCCCACCACCCAGTGGCGCAGAACGAGCCCCACGGGCCGCCGCTGAGCGCCGAGGCCCAGGCGATGCTGGCGCGCGCGCTCCAGCAGCCGGAGTCAAGCGGGGTCGTCGTCGACCTGGCGGCGTTCGAGGAGACGGGCCTCATGTCGCGCCGGGACGCCTTGAAGCGCGCGGCGCAGCTTCTGGTCATGAGCGTCCCGTGGATCGCGACGAGCGAGGAGGACCCCGAGATGCGCCGGTTCCTCGGGCGGTTCACCGTGTCCGCCGCGGCGTTGCGCGAGTGGGCGGATTGGCCGGACGTCCGCGGGCTGGCCATCAGCCTCCCGGACGTGGCCCGCGCCGCCGAATCCGGAGAGCCGCCGGTGAGCCGGGCGGTGGTGGTGCTCGCGGTCGCGCAGACGAAGGACGCCAACCGCCAGTTGCTGCAGGGCGTTTCGGCGTTGGGCCGCGCCTCGCTCGCGGAGGCGCAGCGGCGCGTGCGCTTCGAGGTGCGGGGCGACGACGTCTGTCTCGTCGAGGCGGAGGGCGAACCGTTCTGCATCCGGCCCGGCGATGGCGTTCTGCTGATGGGCTCGCCGGACGCGATGAGCCACTACCAGCGCGCGGTGCCGCCGCCCGCCGCCGCCGCGGAGACGGCGTTTTCGGACGCCGAGGCGCAGGCGGAGCCGGTGATCCTCCACGCTCGCGTGGTGATGCGCGACCAGGGCACCGCGAACCTCTTCGTCCGCGGCAGAAAGCAGCTCGGCATCTACGCCAGTTTGGAGTCGAAGTCGCCCCTGTTGCTCGCCCGCGCCGAACAGGCCGTGCGCGAGCGGCTCGACCGGTACGACGCGCAGCGCGCCCAGCAGATGGAGCTGGTTACCGCGTCGCTGGCAGAGATGAAGGCGGCGCTCGAGGCGGATGAAAAGGCGCCGGGGAGCCTCAAGCAGGTCGTCCAGACGCTCACGCCGGAGAAGGTGCTGGATCCGCACGGCTGGTGGCAGAAGGCCCGCGCGTCGGTGAAGACCGAACGGATCGGCGAGCGGTTCGCCGCCTCGGTGGTGATTCCCCCCGGTGCGGTGAGCGCGCTCGGCGAGGCGTTGAAGAAGGGCGGCGGCGCGCTCGGCACCTCCGGCGTGCTGGCGGCGATCGCCGTGCCGGGCTTCATCGAATTCCAGTGCCGGGCGAAGCAGGCCGAGGCGAAGAGGCGGCTCGAGGCGCTGCTCGACGCGCAGCGCGCCTTCGCGCAGAAGCGCGGGCGCTACGCGAAGAACCTCGACGAGCTCGGCCTGGGCTCCGAAGAGGGGAGTCGCTACGTCGTCTGCCTCGGGCAGACCTGCACCCGGTGTGACGGCCCCGACTGCCCGGCCGTGGAGGGCGAGAACCCGTGCGTGGGGATGACCGGGGTGGGGCAGACCCTCGCCGACGGGTTCCAGGCGTGCGCCTACGGCAACACGGACGACGACGACGCTCTGGACATCTGGATCGTCGACGATCGCGGCGCGCCGGAGAACGGCCAGAACGACTGCGCGGACTGAGCGGCTTACGCTCCGGATCGCGCATGTCCGACGCCGTGGCCGAGAAGACGCCGCACTGCATCGGATCAAGACGCCGAGGTTCGCGCAGTCCTCGAAGTCCCGTCCCATCCAGACGCTGAGCGCGCTCAGGCCGCCGATGTTCATCAAGCCGGTGAACACGGAGAGCTCCGTCGGCATCTCCCAGGCCGCGCTGGCCCTGGACGAGAAGAGCGCGCTGGAGCGGGTGAGGTTCGTGCACGCCCACCTCGGCGCGGACGCGCTGGTGGAAGAGTACGTCGACGGACGGGAGATCTACTGCGGCGTCATCGGCGGCGAACGGCTGGAGGCGCTGCCGTTGATTGAACTTCTGGTGGGCGATCTACCCATCGACGCCGAGGACGCGCCGCCCGGCGCGCCGCGCTTCTTCACGTACAAGGCGAAGTGGGACGAGGCGTACCGGAAGAAGTGGAACATCCGCGCCGGCCCGCCGCCGGATCTCGACCCGGCGCTGGCGAAGAAGGTCCAAACGGTGGCGCGGCGCGCGTGCCGCATCCTCCGGGTGCGCGGCTACGCGCGCGTGGATCTGCGCGTCACCCAGGACGGCGAGGTCCATGTGATCGAGGTGAACCCCAACCCCGGGCTCGCCTCCGACGACGAGTTCGCCCAGGCGGCGCTGCTGGGCGGGACGAACTACCTGACGCTCATCGACCGGATCCTCGACCTCGGCCTGAGGAGCCGGTCCGCGAAGGGTGCCTGATGCCTACAGGCACTTGAGGTTGTTCTGGATGGCCTCTCTCATCCGTGCCGGCGGCGGAAGGTTCATCTCTCGCATCGCCTTCACGAACTCGGGCGCGCTCTTGAGCTGTAGCCGCGGGTTGGACTTCCGTTCACGGCCGATGGTGCTCGCGCGGCGGCCGTTGTACTCGTGCGCGGGGCACACGATGGCGTCGTCCGGGAGCGACATCAGCCGGTGCAGCGAGTGGTAGAGCGCCTCGCTGTCGCCGGTGGGCAGGTCCGTCCGGCCGCAGGCGTTGATGAGCAACGTGTCGCCGGTGAGCACGCGGCCGGGCAAAGACAGGCACACGCTGTCCGCGGTGTGGCCGGGCGTGGCGATGACGTCGATCCGGAGCTTCCCCAGTTCGATGGTGTCGCCGTCCTGCAGCCCGCGATCGACGCACGGCGCGGGCGACTGCGCGTGCATCAGCATCTGGCAGCCGGTGAGGTCCTTCAGCCGCGCGGAGCCGGAGAGGTGGTCCGCGTGCGTGTGCGTCTCCACCGTGTAGCGGAGCCGCAGCCGCTTCGCCTGGAGCAGGTCCACGTACTCGTCGACCTTCTCGCGGAGCGGGTCCACCAGCATCGCGTCGCCGGTCTCCGGGTCGGCGACAAGATACGTGCGGCACCCGCCGTCGGGCTGGAGCACCTCGAAGAGGTAGCCGTACGCGGACGCGTCGGGATCGCTCATCGGGTGGTCGGCGTCCTGGGTCGACTCCATCCAGCGATCTGCGCAGCGGCCGGCGAACTCGGCGCTCACCGATTCACCCTTCACCCGGTAGCGGCCCATCCACTTCCGATCCCGGATCCGCTCGACGTATTCGAGCAGCCGGTCGATGTCGCTCTCGTCGTTGTAGAGCCCCACGCTCGCGCGCACCGCGCCGGTGGGAGCGGCCTCCGCGCTGCCCTGGGTCTCGCCGCCCTGCCGCTTCGCCGCCGCCGCGAGCAGCCGGTCCACGTAGATGTGCGAACAGAACCGGCCGTTGCGCACCGCCACCGCGCCCTCCTCGGAGAGCACCGCCGCGGCGAGCAGGTCGGACACGCCGTTCACGTTGAACGACACCACGCCCAGCCGCTTCTCCGGATCCGCCGGGCCGTACAGCGTGATGCCGCCGATCCGCTTCAGCCCCCTCAACATCCGATCGACGAGCTTCACCTCGTGCGCGCGGATCTCCTTCATGCCGATCGACTGGAGGAACTGGAGCGCGCGCGCCATCCCGACGACGCCGGCGATGTTGGGTGTCCCGCCGTGGTGGCGGTCCGGCGCGCGGAGGTACTCGGCGCCGTGCGTGCTCACCTGGGCCGCGGTGCCGCCGCCCGGGATGTACGGCGGGGCCTCGTCCATCAGCGCGCGCGGGCCGTAGAGGAAGCCGGCGCCGAACGGCGCGTACGCCTTGTGGCCCGCGCCCGCGAGGAAGTCGATGTGCTCGGGATCGTCGAAGGGCTTGACGTCGATCGGCGTGCGCGCGAGCGCCTGCGCCGCATCCGCCAGCACCAGCGCGCCGTTCTCGTGCGCCATCCGGGCGATCCGCCCGAGGTCCGGCATGATGCCGGTGACGTTGGAGCCCATCGTCACCGCCACCAGCTTCACCTCGTGCTTGCGCAACAGATCCTCGAGGTGGTCGAGGTCGAGCTCGCCGTCGTCGGTCACCCGGCACCGCAGCACCGGCCCATGGCGGCGGTGGGTGAGCTCGTTGGAGTGGTGCTCCATCTCGGTGGTGATGACCTTGCCGGGACGGTGCGCCATCACGTGCGCGGCGAGGTCGATTGCCTGCGTGGTGTTGGAGGTGAAGGCGATGCAGCCCTTGCGCAGCTCCGCGCCGATGAAGTCCGCGACGATGTAATACGACTCGTCGAAGCGCTCGGTCGCCTTGCGCGCGAGGAAGCTCGCGCCGCGGTGCACGTTCGCGTACTCCTGCGTGACGAAGTGGACGTACGCGTCCAGCACCGTCTTGGGCGCGTGGGTGGAGGCGGCGTGGTCGAGGTACACCAGCGCGCGCTCGCCCGACCCGAGCACCGGCACGTGCCGTCCGACGATCGCGAACTCGCGCCGGACCTCTTCCCAGTTCAGCCGCGCGTTCGGCACGCGGCACACCGCGCTCTGGCCCTCGAGCGGCAGGCCGAGGTGCTGCCAGCGTTCGATGCCGCCGGCCACGTTGAAGACCTTGCGGTAGCCCATCTTGAGCAGCGTGTCCGCGACGAGCGCGCTGCGGTTGCCAGTGGAGCAGTAGACGTAGATGGGGACGTCCTTCGCGGGGATGTGCTCGTGGGCGTGCTTCTCCACGAGCCCGCGCGGCAGCACGGTCGCGCCGGGGATCATCCCCGTCTGCAGCTCGTCCGGCTCGCGCACATCCAGCACCACGCAGCGTTCGCGGCACTTCTCGCGGAGGACTTCGCAGCTCACCTCCGGCACACGCGTCAGCGCGTCCTTCACGAAGTCCTGGTAGGTCCACTCGCGCTGCATCGTTCTCTCCCCGTCGGGACGGCCGGCCCGCATCCCTGCCATGTACCCGAACCGGGCGGGGAACCAAACCGCCTCCTTGTGACGCAGCCGCTCACGTCGAAGCGGCGACAACGCGCCCGCCCGGCCGCTTGGGAAGCGCCAACGCAATGCGTTGCGCCCAGGGGCCCCGCCCGATAAAGGGCCTGCGATGACTGCGCCGGCGGCTGCGAGACGGGATGGACCTGAACGACCCGCCCGCGGCAATCCGAAGTTCGTCCTCCGGGCGATGGGGTATCTGCGGCGCTACCTCGCCTCCACAGTCGGGGCACTGGTGGCGCTGCTTCTGGTCACTGCCGCCAACCTCGCCGCGCCGCAGATGGTGCGGCTGGCGATCGACCAGGGGCTGGCGAAGACCGACCTCGGCCAGGTGAAGCTGGCCGTCTTCGGCCTTCTGGGGATCGCGCTGTTGCGCGGGCTCTTCAACTTCCTGCAGGGCTACCTCGCCGAACGCGCCTCCCAGGGCGTGGCGTTCGATCTGCGCGAGGTGCTGTTCGCGCGGATCCAGCGCCTGTCGTTCAGCTACTACGACCAGGCGCAGACCGGGCAGCTCCTCACCCGCCTCACCAACGACGTCGAACAGGTCCGCACCTTCGTCGGCACCGGCGTGGTGCAGCTGATGGCATCTCTGATGATGTTCCTCGGCAGCGCGGTGCTGCTGTTCGCCATCAACCCGCTGCTGGCGCTGGTCTCGCTCGCGGCGGTCGCGCCCATCTTCTATTGCCTCAAGGTCTTCGTCGGGAAGATGGGGCCGCTGTTCGGGAAGGTGCAGGCGGCGATCGGCCGGCTCAACACCATCCTCCAGGAGGATCTGCGCGGCCTGCGCGTGGTGCGCACCTTCCACGGCGAACAGCGGGAGATCGCCCGCTACGACGCCGTCAACAACCAGCTCCGCGATCACAACCTCGGCGTCATCGACGCGGTCTCGCTCAACTTCCCCCTGGTGGTGTTCTTCGCCAACCTCGGCACGCTCTCGGTGGTCGGCGTCGGCGGGATGCTGGTGCTCAAGCAGAAGCTCACCATCGGCGAGCTGATCGCCTTCAACAGCTACCTCGGCTTTCTGCTGATGCCGATCATGACGATCGGCTTCCTCGCCGCGATGCTGTCGCGCGCCGCCACCTCCGCGGAGCGCGTCTTCGAGCTGGTGGACACGCCGATCGAAGTGACCGATCGCCCCGGCGCCGTGCCGCTCGGTCCGCTCGAGGGCCGGGTCGAGCTGCGGGACGTGCACTTCCGCTACGCGGGCAGCGAGCGGGAGATCCTCCGCGGCGTGAGCTTCGTCGCCGAACCCGGGCAGCTCGTGGCGATCCTCGGGACCACCGGCTCCGGCAAGAGCACCATCATCAACCTGGTGCCGCGCTTCTACGAGGCCACGGCCGGCGCGGTGCTGGTGGACGGCCACGACGTCCGGGACGTCACTCTCTCCAGCTTGCGCTCGCAGATCGGCATCGTCCTGCAGGACGCGCTGCTGTTCTCCGGCACGGTGCGCGACAACATCGCCTACGGCCGGCCCGACGCGTCGATGGAGGAGGTGCGCCGCGCGGCGGAGATCGCCCAGGCGGCGGAGTTCATCGAGGCGCTGCCGCAGAAGTACGACACCATCATCGGCGAGCGCGGGGTGGGGCTCTCCGGCGGCCAGCGCCAGCGCATCGCCATCGCGCGGGCCATCCTCACCAACCCGCGCGTGCTGATCCTCGACGACAGCACCTCCGCGGTGGACGCGCAGACCGAGGCGGCGATCCAGGCCGCGCTCGACCGGCTGATGCGCGAATCCAACCGCACGGCGATCGTCATCGCCCAGCGCGTCAGCACCGTGCGCGACGCGGATCTGATCGTCGTGCTGGACGAGGGGAAGGTCGCGGCGCAAGGGCGCTACGACGAGCTGGTCGCCACCAGCGAGCTGTTCAACCAGATCCTGGGCTCGCAGCTGCAGCCTGCGAAGGAGGAGGCCGCGGCATGAGGCGCCATGGCGACATCCACGCGATGGCCGCGCTGGAGGTGGAGCGCGCGCGCAACCGGTCCCGGGTGGCCCGGCGGCTCATCGGGGAGATGAGGCCGTGGCGCGGGATGATGTTCGCCGCGTTTTGCTTCATCGCCCTCAACGCCGCCGCGCAGGGCCTGGGCCCGTACCTGGTCAGCCGAGCCATCGACCACCACATCCTGCGCGGAGACGCCCGCGGGCTGGCGGTGACGCTGGCGTTGTTGCTCGGGGTCTACGTGCTCGGGTCGTTCTCCGGGCGAGCGCAGACGCTCCGGGTGGGCGCCGTCGGCCAGCACGTGCTGGCGTCGTTGCGCGCGCGGCTCTTCAGCCACCTGCAGAGCCTGCCTTTGTCGTACTTCGACCGCCGACCGGTGGGCGATCTGATGAGCCGGCTGCTCAGCGACGTCGACACGCTGAACCAGTTCTTCTCCCAGGGCCTGACCCAGTTGTTGGGCGCGCTGCTCGGGCTTGTGGGCGTGATGATCTTCATGCTGTGGCTCAACGTGAAGCTGGCGCTGGCCTGCTTCACGGTGATCCCGGTGATGCTCTTGACGACGTGGTTCTTCGCGGCGCGCGCCCGCGCGGCGTACCGCAAGGCCCGCGAGACGGTGGGAGACGTCACCGCCGAGCTGCAGCAGGAGATCGTCGGCATCCGCCAGGCACAGGCGTTCAACCGCACCGAGGTGAACATCGAGCGCTTCCGGCAGCGCAACGCGGCGAACCGCGACGCGAACGTGGCCGCCACCGGCGTGACCTCCGCGTTCTCGCCGATGATGGAGCTGCTCTCCACGCTCTCGATGGCGCTGGTGATCGGCCTCGGCGGGTGGATGGTGCTGCACCACCAGCTGACCGTCGGCCTGGTGGCGGCGTTCCTCATCTACGTGCAGCAGTTCTTCCGGCCGGTGCAGCTCGCCGCCTCGGTGTACACGCTGATGCAGTCCGCGCTCGCGGGCGCCGAGCGCGTGTACGGCATCCTCGACGAACGCCCCGAGCCCGCCGACGCGCCGGAGGCGGTGGCGCTGGAGCGCATCGAAGGGCACGTTGTCTTCGACCACGTGGGCTTCTCCTACGAAGGGACCAACCGCAAGGTGCTGGACGACGTCAGCTTCGAGGTGAAGCCGGGTCAGACGGTGGCGCTGGTGGGGAAGACTGGGGCGGGGAAGACCACCATCGCGAGCCTCATCCCGCGGCTGTACGACGTGACCGAGGGCACGGTGCGGATCGACGGGCACGACGTCCGCCTGGTGAAGCGCGAGTCGCTGCGCCGCCAGATGACGATGGTGATTCAGGAGCCGTTCCTCTTCTCCGGGACCATCGCCGAGAACATCGCCTATGGCCGTCCGGATGCGACGCGCGAGGAGATCGAAGCGGCCGCGCGGGCGGTGTACGCGCACGACTTCATCGCCGCGCTCCCGCAGGGCTACGACTCGAGGCTGGGCGAGGGCGGGGCGACGTTGAGCCAGGGGCAGCGGCAGCTCATCGCCTTCGCGCGCGCGGTGATCGGCGATCCCCGGGTGCTCATCCTCGACGAGGCGACCGCCAGCATCGACACCCGAACCGAGGCGCTGATCCAGCAGGCGCTGGCGACGTTGTTGAAGGGCCGCTCGAGCGTCGTCATCGCCCACCGGCTCTCGACGATCCGCAACGCGGATCAGATCCTGGTGATCGACAACGGGCGCATCGTCGAACGCGGCACGCACGACGAGCTGATCGCGCGGCAGGGCGCCTACGCCGAGCTGTATTCGCGGCAGTTCCGGCCGATCGCGGCGCGTTCCATCGCGTGAGCGCTCGCCCGGGTTCGAGACAAGTAAGTCCGGGAACTGAAGCCAACCTCATTGGGCGTTCATTCCCGTAGGGCTACACTGGGATTGTCGGTGCCAACTCCCTCCGTGCACGGACTTCCCGAGCCTCAGTCATGCTCTCTACCGCCGACGTCCTGGTCATCGCAGACGACCCTCTGCTGTCCGAAGAGCTGGTCGCTGCGCTGAGGGACGGAGGCTTTCGCACGGCGGTGCGCGAGCAGCTCCAGAACGCCTCGGAGTACGAGCTCGTCGTCGTTGCCGACCCGTCCGGTCCGGGCCGCGCGCCGGAGGTGCTTCGCGTCGCACGGGAGCACGTGCTGCCTCCGGAGGTGGTTGCCCTCATCCCGCACGGTTCGGCCGCGGTCGCGCTGGAACTGTTGCGCGCGGGGTGCGCGGACTGCCTCACCGGTCCTTTGAATCCGGAGGCGCTGGTGGAGAGCCTCACCCGTGCGCTTCAGCGCAAGCGGTGGCGCGACGAAGCCGAGCTGCAGCGGGCAGCGAACGGACTTTTCGCAGCCCGCACGCTGGATGAGCTCGTGGCGGTCCTCGTCCGCGAGGGAGCCCGCCTGTTCGGCGCGGACGAGGCATCGCTCATTCTCTCCAGCGCCGACGGGAGCCTGCGCTGCCATCGGCCCGGCGTGAACGGGCTGACCATCTCCGCCGACGGCGTGGCCGCGCGCGTGCTCGAGCGGAACGCGCCGGCCCTTCTGGATGGGCCCGCCTCCGCTCACCCCGGCTTCGAGGGCATCTTCGACAACGCGCGCGTCCGCAGCAGCCTGGTGTGTCCGATCACCGGCGACGGCGTGCGCTTCGGCGTGTTCGCGCTGAACCGGCTCGGTGACCGCCCCTTCCGGCCGGCGGCGCTGTCCCGCGCGCAGGCTCTCGCCGCGCCGCTGGCACGGGCCATCGAACACCTCCAGCGCCACAACCGGTCGGAGAACCTCGAGCGGCTGGCGGCGATGGGCGAGCTGATTGCCGGCGTGGCGCACGAGATCAATAGCCCGGTGGCGTACGCGCTCTCCAACGCCGCCTACATCCGCGAGCACGTCCAGAAGCTCTCCCGGTTCGTCGCGCGGCTGCGGTCGGTGCCCGAGCTCGAGTTCGTCGACCGCGCCTGGAAGGAGCTCTACGGCGAGGACGAACTCGACGACCTGGTGCAGGCGACGGCGGACTGTGAGGAGGGACTCGGAAGGGTGGCGCAGCTCGTCCGTGACATGAAGATGCTCTCGCGGCGCGGGTCGCCCGGGTTCCTCGATCTGGTCAGCGTGGTGGAGGCGGTGCGCGCGGCCACCCGGGTCGCCGCCACCGAGCTGCGCTCGTGCGAGGTGCAGATCGACGTCTCCGAGGCGCTCGTGGTGCGCGCGGATCCCGGGCAGCTCTCGCAGATCTTCATCAACCTTCTGGTCAACGCCGCGCAGGCGATGGAGGAGGCGCGTTCGCCCCGGCGGCTCATCCGCGTACTGGGCACGCCCGGCGCCGGGGGAGAGGTGGCCGTCGAGGTCACCGACTCCGGGCCGGGCATCCCGCCGCAGGTCCGCTCGCGCCTCTTCGAGCCGTTCTTCACCACCAAGCCTCCCGGCAAGGGCACCGGGTTGGGGTTGTCGCTGGCGCGGCAGATCGTCGAGCGCTTCGGCGGAAAGCTGGAGGTGGGCGACGGGCAGCCCGGCGCCACGTTCCGGATCACCTTTCCGTCACCGGACCTCGCCATCCAGGACGAGGAGGAGGAGCGGGACGAGAGTGCGTGAGCGCGCCGCAGCTCGTGCTTCGACGTCACCGTCGCGGCGTTCTGGTTCCTGAAAAACAACGAGGTGGACCGGCCCGGGCCGATCCACCTCGTGCACGACGTCCAAAAGCGCGGGGCTACTTCACCGTGCCGTAGCCGGCGACCATGCTCCAGTTCACCGGGAAGTTGCGGCGCTTGACCATGTTCCCGTTGTTGCCCTCGATGGTCTGCACCCAGGTCTGGCCGTTCTTCCGGTAGACCTTCTCCACGATACCGGTGTGCTCGGCGGGGACGCCGCTGCCCGGGTGCCAGTCGAACACGACGATGTAGCCCGGCTTCGGCTTCGTCTTCGTGAAGGTGTGGTTCTTCTTGATGTAGCTGAGCAGCGTCGGCGTGTATGGGATGTTCAGCTTCTTGCCGGCCTTCGTGTAGCACCAGCTCACGAAGTCCGCGCACCACGGCTCCGGCGGCCGGCCGAAGAACGTCGAGTACTTCTGCCGGTTGGAGCCCATCGGAGTCTCGCGCACGCCGAGCTGCGAGCGCGCCAGCTTCAGCACCTTCGCGAGGCTCCCGCCCTCCTTCTCCTTCACCACCTTCTCGATGGCGTGGAGCGTGCCGGAGCCCACTACCCCGGTCCTCTTCAGGTGGTACTTCTTGCCGTACTTCTTCTGGAAGGCCTTCACCGCCTTCTCGGTGTTGGCGCTGAAGTAGCCGTCCACCTTCCCGACCTTGTAGCCGAGCTTCTTGAGCAGCTTCTCCGTCCGCTTCACGGAGCCGGAGATCTCCCCTTCGCGCTGCGCCGGCGAGGTCGCGCTCTTCGCGGCGAAGAACGAATTCTTCAGCTTCGACCAGGTCCTCTCGTCGACGCGGCCGGTGACCGGCAGCTTCGCGTGCTGCTGGAAGGCGCGGACCGCCGCCTCGGTGCGGGTGCCGAACCGGCCGTCCTGCGCGCCCAGCTCGTAGCCCGCCGCCTCCAGGTGCTTCTGCAGCCAGTTCACCGAGCGGCCCTTCGCGCCCAGGCCGATCCCGCCGAGCTTCGCCTGCTTCTTCGCCGCCTTCGCCACCGCGGTGTCGAGCGCCTGGTGCTTCTTGATGCCCTTCGCGCTGGTCACCTCACGGCGGCGGCGCGGCGCGTGGTCGTAGCTGGCGGCGGCTTTGGAGATCTCCTTGTAGACGTTCTGGCCGATCGTCTTGATGCCGTCCTTCACCTGGTGATCGGCGCGGGCGTAGCGCTGGATCGCCTTCTGGGTGTCCTTGTCGAACACCCCGTCGACCTCGCTCTGCTTGAGGAAGCCCAGCTTGGCCAGCTTCGCCTCGGCGGCGCGGACGTCGCTGCCGTTCTGGCCGATGCGGGCGTTGGTCTTGAACCCGTCCTTGACGAAGAGGTTGGTGCTCTTGAGCGCCTTCAGCGTGGCGCGGTCCAGCGCGCCGGTCACCTTCAGCTTCTTCGCCTTTTGGAACGCCTGCAGCGCGAGCTGGGTCGCATCGTCGAAGGTTCCGGAGATCTTCCCTTTGTACAGGCCGGTGCCCTTGAGCTGGCGCTGGAGCGCTTCGACCGCGCGGCCGGTGTCGCCAAGGTCGAGGACGTTCGTGGAGGAGGCGCGCTTGTCCAGCATCTTCAGGTCGGCCTTCACGGCTTTGGCCTGCTTCGGCAGCACGCGATGGGTCTGGATGGACATGGTTGATTCCCCTGCTCCCGCGCTGGCGCGGGCAATGGCGATGACGCAGATCAGCGCTCACATTTTCGGGAGGCGCGGAGGGCTGTTTCCAGACTCATGGAGGAGACACCTGGGTGTCTTTTCGAGGAGACAGCCCGTAGTCCCATCTCCGCTGGGGAACGCGGCGATCGCGGGCGCGATGTCGCGGATGAGGACACCCCCGGTGTCACCCCGAGGAGTCGCCCGGTCGGCTCGCGGGTGCGCATTTTCCGAAGGAATTTCCAGCCGATTTCCGGCCGCGGATCAGCAGGACGCGAACACGTTCCCCGGCACCTACGCGTGAGATGGGGCCGAGACGATTCGCCGTGTCAGGGGCCGCGCATGCTTGAGACCTTCTTCTTGATCTCGTTCGGCCGGAGGCTGGCGCAGCTCGCCTCCGGGAAGGGGCGGTCCCGGGGTGGGCGGCGCTCGGCGTGGGCTTCTGGATCGGTGGCGAGTTCATGGCGTTCATCGTCGGCGCGTTGCTAGGCGCGCAGCAGTTCGGCGCCTCCGGGATAGCGATCTTCATGGCGATCGCCGGCGCGGTGGTCTCGTACCTGGTGGCGAATGCGCTGCCGCCGGTGACCGGGCCCGCCCCGTCGGTCCCGCCGGCCTAGAGCTCCGACGCGTCGGACGACGGCGCCCCGTGCGCCAAGTACTGGATGATCGCGTAGCCGATCAGCAGGCCGACGCCCGCGAGCACGATCGCGATCGCATCCAGCATGCGCCCATTCCTTGCGCTGGCCGGTGACGGCGATCCGGACCAGATCGACGATCGCCATCACCGCCGGGGGCGACCGCGAACGGCGTGCACCGTGGCCCGATGAAGGAGGCGATCCCCGCGGCGATGGACAACCAGCTCCCGCCGAAGAGCGGCATCCGGCGCGAGCAGGCCGGGCAGCCCGAGCGCGACGTCGCACTCGAAGCAGTCGCACTCGAAGCAGAGGTACCGCCCGCATGGGTCCCATATCCGGTGCGCCTGCCGGACTGGGTGGTCCGGGCACACCGCGCCAGCCGCCTGGACGTCTGGGAACATTCCGGCCGGAGCCTAGCCCAACGCAGAAAGAGCCCCGGGCGCTTGTCAGGAATTTCCCCTTCGCGACGTCCGTGCGCGTGCCGTGATGCCCCTCGCCCGCTACACCCCTCCCATGCGCACCGCGTTCGCACACCAGAGCGAGGAAGAGCTCTTCGCGGAAATCCTCCGCCGCCGCGCCATGCGCGAGGAGTACCGCACCGCGCTCGGCGAGCTCGTCGGGCGGTGGAGGGAGCCTGCGCGCACCGTGGTGCGCCGCATCCAGGGCAGCTACATGAGAGGTGCTCCCGAGGAGGCGGACGACGTCTTCCAGGAGGCGGTGGGCAAGCTCATCGCCCGCGGGCTGGACCAGTTCCGCGGCCTGTCCGAGCACAACGCGGGCAAGGCGGCCTCGCCGAAGACCTTCTTCCTCCGCATCGTGAAGCACGTCGCGATCGACCGCTACCGCCGGTCGCGCGAGGAGCTCGACGCCACGCCGCCCGGCGCCGACGACCAGTCGCCCGAGCACACTCCGCACGAGGTCGCGCAGGCCATCGCGCACGCGCAGCGCAAGGCAGAGCGGGAGGAGGCGATCGAGGAGTACTGGATCGCCTTCGAGCGGCTGCGTCGTGAGCACCCGAACGAGGCGCAGGCCTGGGACCTCTACCACCACCAGGACGTGGAGGATCATGCCCAGGTCGCGCGGCTGCTCCAGATCTCCGTGGCCAACTCCTACAAGCGCGTCAGCCGCGCCCACGCGTGGTTGAAGCTGTACCTGCTGGAGCGCCGCGGTGAGGAGGAGTGGTCATGATCGACAGCGACGTCCGCGTCCGCATCCAGCGCCGTCTCGAGGAACTCGTGCACCTCGAGGCGGCGGCGGGCGCGGGTTCCATCTGTGACGCCGAAGGCGCCGCGCGCGCGCTCCTGTGTGCGGGGGACCTGCTCCGGCGCCGGGGCCTTCTGGGGGACCACCGCGAGGTGGTGGAGCGCCTGTTGCGCAAGGTCTCCTCCGCCGGCGTCGCGGCGTTCGCGCGGAGCGTCGATCTGGATGCGCTGGAGACGCGGCTGAGGCGCGCCGCCGAAGAAGCGGTGGAGGCCACGCTCCCCGAATCCCCCGAGGACGCGGGCACCTGGGCGGCGTGGGCCGCCGAAGGCCTGGAGGAACGCGATGCGCTCGAGTCGCAGCTGTGGGCGCTCGAGGCGCGCGAGGTGCTCGGCTTCGAAGGCGACCGCTCCGCCCGCGAACGGTTGAAGGCCGCCGTCGCCGCGCAGGACCGCGCGCTGCGCGGATCCGCCCGCTGGTGGGTGGGGCTGAACGACCTGCGCCGCGCCGAACGCGACGCGCTGGACCCAATGGCCCGCGCGGCTGCCTGGTGGTACGTCGACCGCGCCGACTGTGACGACCTTCTGCCGCTTCTGGCCGGTGAGCTCACCCACAGCGCGCACGCGGAGCGTTGTCCGGATTGTCAGCGCGACCTCGACGTCGTCCGCACGGCCAATCAGCCTCGCCCCCGTCACCTCTCCGAAGACGAGCTCTGGCGGTACGACCTCGGCACGCTCTCGCGGCAGGAGCGCGCCCTGGTGGACGCGCACGTGCGTATCTGCCTCGAGTGTTCCCGCGCGCTCGCCGCGCTCGAGGAGGGAGAGGAGGCGATTCGCGAGTTGACCGCCACCGCCACGCCGAAGACCGACATTCCCTTCGGCACCGTCATCGAGCTGCCGACCGCGCGGAATCGACCGCAGAACGACGAGCCGGAAGTCCTGGCGACCCACGCCGACTTCCGGCTCCTGCTTTTCCGGCGCGGTCCGCGCGCGAAGCTGGTGGTGCAGGAAGCATCTCCCGGCCGCGTCGCCGCCGCTGCCGTGTTTCTCCCCACCCGGCCGGACCGCGCGCTCTCCGCCCGCCCCGGCCCGGACGGCTTCGAGGTGGAGCTGCCCGGAGCGCTCCGGGCACACGGGGCGGCGCGCGTGCGCGTGCAGCTCGGTGGCCCGGCGCGCGCCGTGGAGCACGACGTCCCGCTGGCGTGACGCTCCTTTTGGCCGCCCGTTGTCCGGCCCGGAGAGCAGCCGCAGACATCACCGCCGCCGCACGCTGCGCATCGATCCTCCGTAAGGAGCTCGGATGCAGCCGGACCCGCCCACCCGAATCAAGGACTACGCCGCCATCGGCGACGGCCGCTCGGTCGCGCTGGTGTCGAGCGCCGGGTCGATCGACTGGCTTTGCTGGCCGCGCTTCGACAGCCCGACGCTCTTCGCGCGCCTGTTGAGCCCCGATGCGGGGAGCTGGTCGTTGACCCCAGTCGGCGCCTTCCGCAGCACCCGGCGGTACCTTGAAGACACGAACGTCCTCGAGACGCGGTTCGACACGCCCGGCGGCGTCGCGGTGCTCACCGACTTCATGCCGGTGGCGAGCGAACAACAGAAGCGTCGGGAGCTGTGGCCCGAGTACGCGCTGATGCGCACGGTGCGCTGCGAACGTGGAGCGGTCCACATCTGCTTCCGCTTCGACCCGCGCCCCGGCTATGCGCGCGAGCGGCTGCGGATCCGTGAGCACGGCGCATACGCGCTGCGGATCGAAACCGGGCAGGGGCTCTTGACGCTGCAGGGCACCGAGCGCGCCTGCACGCGGCGTTCGCCCGACGGAGAGGTGGCCGCGGAGGCCTGCTTCCGGCTCCGGGCCGGCGAACGCGCGACATTCCTTCTAACGCTCTCCACCGAGGCGCCCGCGGTGCTGCCGCCGCCGGACCGCTGGTGCCATGTGGCGCTGGAGTCCTCCACCTCGTTCTGGAGAGCCTGGGCGGCGCGTGCGCGGTACGACGGGCCGCATCGTGACCGGGTGATCCGCAGCGCGCTCGCGCTCAAGCTGCTCTTCTTCGCTCCCAGCGGCGCGGTGGTGGCGGCGCCGACGACGTCGTTGCCCGAGCGCCCCGGCGGCGACTGGAACTGGGACTACCGCTTCGCCTGGCTGCGCGACGCCGCGTTGACGGTGCGCGCGCTGGTGGGGCTCGGGTATGTCGAGGAGGCGAACGCGTTCGTCTCGTGGCTGTTGCACACGACCCGTCTGACGCGTCCGGAGCTGCGCGTGCTGTACGACGTGTTCGGGCGGCCACCTCCGCAGGAACAGCGGCTGTCGGGTTGGAGCGGCTTCGCGCACTCACGCCCGGTGCGCATCCACAACGCCGCCGGCGGGCAACTGCAGTTGGACGTCTACGGTGAGGTCATCGACGCGGTGACGCAGATGGTCCGGCTCGGCGCGACGCTCGATGGCGAGACGCGGTCGCTCCTCGGGGACTTCGGGCGCTTCGTCACCCGCAACTGGCAGCAGCCGGACCATGGGATCTGGGAGCTGCGCGGGGCGCCGCAGCACTACACGCACTCGAAGGTGCTGTGCTGGGTCGCGCTGGCGCGGCTGTGCGAGATGTGCCTGGGCGGCGCGTATCCGAAGGCACACCTTGCGGAGTGGATGGAGGAGCGCGATCGGATCGCCGCGACCATCCGCGCGCGCGCCTGGAGCGAACGGCGAAGGGCGTACACGGAACGGTTCGGCGGCGAGGACCTCGACGCGAGCGTCTTGCTCATGAGCTGGTACGGCTTCGAGCCGGCGACCACGTGGCGGATGCGCGCCACCGGCCAGAGGATCCTCGAGGCCCTCTCGCCGGGGCCGGGGCTTCTGTACCGCAGCGACTTCGGGCGGCGGATGCGGGAGGGGACCTTCGGCATCTGCGCCTTCTGGATGGCGGAGTTCCTCGCGCGCGGCGGTGGCACGCTCGAGGCGGCGCGGGCGTTCTTCGAGGCGGCGGCGCAGAAGGCCAACGACGTCGGGCTCCACGGCGAGGAGGTGGACCCGGCCACAGGCGAAGCGCTGGGCAACTTCCCGCAGGCGTTCACGCACGTCGGGTTGATCGACGCGGCGATCGCGCTCGAGCAGCGCGCGGCGAAGGAGGGGAGGCGGCCGATCCCGCCCTCCGAGCGGCCGCCGCACTGGACGGAGGTGCGGGTATGAACGCGGCGCGCTGGTTGATCGTCGGCTTCATCGCCACGGTGGTGCTGACCACGCTGAGCGAAGGCAGCCAGGGCCTGAGGCTCACCCGGATGAACCTCCCGTACATGCTCGGGACGATGTTCACGCCGGATCGCGACCGCGCGAAGGTCTACGGCGCGCTGGTGCACTTCATCAACGGCTGGCTCTTCTCGCTTTTGTACCTGGCCATCTTCCACACG
This sequence comes from Myxococcaceae bacterium, assembly GCA_019686135.1. Lineage (GTDB taxonomy): Bacteria > Myxococcota > Myxococcia > Myxococcales > Myxococcaceae > JADGHL01. The sequence continues at coordinate 27,719 of JADGHL010000052.1, forward strand.
CTGCACATCTTCAACCCGTTCTTCGGCGCGCTCGTGGGCTTCGCGCACGGGCTGTTCGTCCTGGTGGTGGGCCTGCCCGTTCTGCCGGGCATTCATCCGCGTATGGCCGGCAACACGCGCGGGCCCACGGTCGATCGCCAGCTCGAGCCGCCCGGCTTCATGGGGCTGCACTACGGAATCCGCACGCCCATCACCGTCCTCGTAGCGCACATCGCGTTCGGCGCGGTGCTCGGAGGCGTCTACCGCCCGCCCGGGAGTTGAGCCCCCTCAAGCGCGGAGCCCGCGGTACAAAAGGTCGAGCGCCACCGCTCGCCGGCGCGCGGCGCGCTGCTCCTTGTCCGGGTCGCCGCGCAGGTGCAGCACGTAGGTGGCGACGTGCATCTCGAACATGATGGACGCCACCATCTCGACGTCCATGTCCGCGCGCAGGCGCTTCTGCTGGATGCCGACCTTGAGCGCGTCCTCGATCACCGCGGAGAACTTCATCCGAAGCGCGTAGAACTTCGCGTCCCACTCCGGCGCGACCTCGGAGAGCAGGCCCAGCATGAGCTGCATCAAGAGCGGGTGGTGGCCGATGTATTCGAACGCGCGCTCGGCGATCTGCTGGAGCAGCTGCATCGCCTCCACTCTCGGATGGACCCAGCGGCGCGCTTCGGCAAGGAAAGTCTCCACCTCTCGCGAGACCGCTTCGTAGAGCAGCGCCTCCTTCGAAGGCGCCACCGCCAGCACCACCGCCTTCGACACCCCGGCGAGCGCCGCCACCTCGTCCAGCGACACCTTGCGGAATCCGCCGCGCGCGAAGAGGGTGATGGCGGTGGAGATGACCTGATCGCGTTCGACGGAGGAGACGCTGACAGTCCGTCCGGGCGGGTGGGCCGCGTCCCACAGCGGCTTGTTCGGGGCGACGGGCGTCTCCAGCACGCCCGGTACCACCACCTTCGGCCGCTTCACCTCGCCGAAGGCGTCGTCCGGATCGTCCTTCTTCCGCAGCTCCGCGGCCATGCGGGCGCGGGCACGTTTGAGGATCTCCTTCGGGTCTCCGCTCATCCCAAGGCGCTCGAATGGCGGGCTCGGATTGTAGCCCGGAGCGCTCACATCCTATGCTCCTTCGCGCCATGTGGACGAAGCAGGCGATACACTACGGGTTTGATTTCCCCGAAGAGGTGTTTGCCTTCCACTTCGTCCGATCGAGCGCCGAGCAGCTGGCCCCGCTCGAGGGCGCCGTGGCGTTCCGCGCCGAGTGCGATCGTTCGAGTTGAGCGCGGAGACGACATCACCGTCGTGAGGCACAGCCAGGGCGCCAACTTCGTGCCGCTCCTGATGGTGGACGAGCCGGGTGTCGTCGCGGGCGTGCAGCTCGAGGGAGATCGCTCCTGCTCGATCAGCTCGTCCCCGGACAGCTCCGGGATCTCGCCGACTTCCTCGATGGACCGGGCGCGCAGTCTGCCCAGGACGTGGTTGCGCTCCGGGCGGAGGCCGCCAGGCTGGAGATAGACCTCCGGCAGATCCGCGCCGGCACCTTCCCCCGGGCCGCTCCGTCTCACGGGCCGGGCGCCCTCGGCGTGCGCAGCGGCGGGCGTACGCGCCCGGTCTCCACGGGCAGCGGCTCCGGAAGCGGCGGCGACTCCGCGAGCTTCTCCACCGCGCCGCGCAGAACGCCGAGCTGTCGCGGCACGCGCTCGATGAGGGCGCACGCCACCGGGTCGTCCTCGGTGGGGCAGACCGCGATGCGGGGCGGCGGCGGGACGTCGTGGCCCTCCTCCAGCGCGCCGGCGAGCGCGGATGTCCAACAACAGCCCGCGCTGCGCGTCGGTCTCCTACCGTGAACCCGCCGCTCGCGCAGATCTCGACACCCACGCGGCGATGAAGACCTCGAGCTCGCCGCGCAGCACGTCCTTCACGCGCGGCGTGAAGGCCCCAGTGCGTGGATCTTCCACGTGTGGTGCGCGTCCGACGAAGTAGCGGCGCACTTCCCCGGTGGGGACCTGGGCCGGATCCAAAAGGGCGCTTGCCGCCGCTCGCAGCTCCGCGAGGTTGCCGGTACCCTCCAGCACCACCGCGCGGCCGCTCTGTTCGTCCCGCGCGCTCACCTCCGCGCCCACGCGTTCGAGGAACCTCCCCGGCCGGCGCCGGAACTCCTTCGCGCTCACGAGCTCCGCGTCGGGCTCGAGCGCCGGCCAGCGGCGAGGTCGCACGTACGCGCCCACCCGCGCGTCCTCGTCGATCCGCCGGTGCAGCCCCGCCTCGCCGGCGAGGAACCCGAGCACTCCGGGACCGGACAGGCGCAGCAGCACGCGGGTCGGGTCCCGGCCTTCGGCGATCGCGCTCTTCTCGTACCCGCGGCGCTCGGCCCAGCCGAGGTACATGTGCAGCAGCTCCTTCACCCACGCCTGCGCCCCCGGGGTCTCCGCCGCTGCCTCCACCTCCAGCAGCACGTCATCGATCCCCGTGGACGCGCCCGCGGCGGTGCGCGCCTCCAATAGCTGCACCTCCCGCGCGACGTCCTCCACCGTCTTCGCCACCGCCACCAGGTGCTGTTCGGTCTTCGCCTCCCGCACCAGCCGCCGCGCCGAGCCCGCCGCGCGCACGACGCGGTCCATGTCCCCGAGCTGTGCGTCCAGAGCACGGTAGCCGCGGAGGATGCCCGCCGCGCGCTGCGGGTCGTCCCAGAAGTCGGGCGCCTGCGACTGGTCGAGGAGCGCGCGCCGCCGCGCCTCCAGCTCGGCGCGTCCCGCCGCCACGGCGATGGCGTTGGCGCGCTCCCAGAGCGCTTCCACCTCGTGCTGCAACGAACGCTTGTCCAGCCGGCGCCGCACCGTCGCCGCGCCGCGGGTGGGGAGGACGAGCTGCGCGGTCGCCTCTTTGGGCGGAGCGATGGGCTCGGCACGCGCGACGATGTCGCCGGACGGCTTCGCCTCCACGCGCACCGGCGTGCCCGGCTGGAGCGGGCGCTTGACGATCTCCACCGCCAGCGCCGCGGTCAGCGTCTTTTCGATCTCCCGCTTGAGGAACCGCGCGCCGAAGAGCGGCGAGTACCCGCGCTCCACCAGGAGGTCGACGACCTCCGGCGCCACCTCCACGTCCAGCCCGCGCGAGCGGATTCCCTCGCGTTCGATCACCCGCCCCACCTCGCGCTGGGCGATCTTCCGGATCTCGATGCGGGTGAGCGGGTGGAAGTGGCAGATGGCGTCGAAGCGGTTGAGGAACTCGGGGCGGAACGCGTCGGCGATCCGCCGGTCCACCTCGTTCAACAGCTCCGCCTGCGTGCGCGATCCGGAGAAGCCGATCGGTGGATCGCGGTACACCTCCGCGCCCACGTTGGACGTGGCGACGATCAGCGTGTTCGCGCACTGCACGGTCTCGCCGGCGGCGTTGATGAACTGCCCTTCGTCGAAGAGCTGGAGGAAGCGGTCGTGCACCCCGCGGTGTGCCTTCTCGAACTCGTCGAGGAGGAGGACCGCGAACACCTTCCCGTCCAACAGCCGGGTCAGCTCGCCGCGCTTCTGCTGCCAGGAGGCGCCCCACGGCGCGCCGAAGGGGATGGCCTCCGCGCCCTCGTGCGCGTAGTCCGCCATGTTCAGGCGCACCAGCCGGTCCGCGCTGCCAAACAGGTACTCCGCGAGCAGCTTGGCGAGGTGGGTCTTCCCCACGCCGGTGGGCCCTGCGAACAGGAACACGCCCAGAGGTCGCCGCGGATCGTTGAGGCCGGCCTTGAGCAGCGCCACCGAGCGCAGCACCGCGTTCACCGCCTCGTGCTGCCCGAGGATCCGGTCGGCGAAGAAGCGCGCGGTCTGGTCGAGATCCAGCGGCATCGCGTCGTCCACCACGAAGCGCGGCAGCCGCGTGGCCGAACAGAAGCGGGTGAGGACGTCCCGCGCCGTCACCCGTTCGCGCCCCGCCGCCGCGACCTCCGCCACCGTCTCGCGCAGAAGCTCGATCGCCTTGCGCGGCATCCTTTGCGCCAGGAGGAACTTCGCCGCCAGCCGGTGGGCCATGTCGCAGGCCTCCGGGTCGATCGGCAGCGCGTGCTCGATCTCCAGATCCTCGGCGACGCGGGAGAGAATCCACCGGACCTGTTCCGGGTCCGGTTCGGAGATGACCAGCAGGTGTGCGCGCTCGGCGAGCGCCTCGTTGGAGCGGAGCAGCTGGTGCCCGTGGCGGAGATCGCTCTCGAGGATGAAGCGGACGCCGCCCGAACGGAGCGCGCGCACCATCACCGGCATCAGGGGGCCGCCCTCCGCCACGGCGAAGTCGGGCACGTAGACGATCGCCCCCGGCTGACGGGAGAGGTGGTCGATGAGCTCGTCCGTCGCCTCCACCGCGCGGCGGCCTTCGCGCGCGAGCAGCGTGGCCAGCGACACCTCCACCACCCGCGCGCCCTGCAGCGCCGGCTCGACCCTGCCCTCGACGATGCGCCGCGCCGCCTCCTGCACCAGCGCGGTCTTCCCCACGCCGGGGTCGCCCGCGAGCAGCGGGTGCTTGTCGCCGCGGCCGATCAGCGCGAGCAGCTCGGTGACGGCCTCCTCCACGCCGAACGCCTGGGGCAGCTTCCCTGCACGCGCGAACGCGGTGAGATCGCGGTCGACCAGCCGGGCGACGTCGGCGTCGGTGGCGGTCACGGTCTTCTTCCGGGCCATGGCGCGGCACACCATAGGACGGGACGCGCGGCGCCCGCTTGGCAATCGTTGGAGCAGGAAGGGTATGGTCCCGCGCCTCACGAGGGACGGATGCAAACGACCACGAGGCTTATCGGCATCGCCAGCATGGTGGCGGTGTTCACCCTGGGCTGCCCGGCACCGAAGGAGCTCCCGCCGGAACCGGATGCGGGCTACTCTCCGGTCGGTGGTGGGGGCGGGGG